>NZ_JABFBB010000024.1:126656-184773 GCF_017168555.1 Micrococcus sp. KRD012 | reverse complement strand
CCGTGGACCCCCGCCCCGAGACCCCGTCCGCGCCGCGCCCCCAGGCCGCGGGCGCCACCCACGTGGGCGCCGTCCGCGACCTGAACGAGGACGCGTGGACCGTCGTGGGGGAGCCGCTGGTGCTCGCCGCCGTGGCCGACGGCATGGGCGGGCACGAGGCCGGCGAGGTGGCCTCGGCCGCCGCGATCGAGACCCTGCGCCGCCGCGCCCCCGAGGTGCTCGCCCCGGGCACGGCCCACACGCCCCAGGAGCTCGGCCACCTGATCCACGAGGCGGACGCCGCCGTCGTCGAGGCCGGGCTGGGGCGCTCCGGCACCACCCTGACCGTGCTGGCCTGCCTGGACACGGAGCGCGGCCGCTGGGCCGTGGCGAACGTCGGCGACTCCCGGGTGTACCTGCGGCCCGTCGGCTCGCCGGTGCTCCAGCAGCTCACGGTGGACCACTCGGCGGTCCAGATGCTCGTCGACGCGGGGGAGCTCACCCCCGCCGAAGCCCGCGTCCACCCGCGCCGCAACGTCATCACCCGCGCGCTCGGCTCGCGCGAGGCGCTCACGGTGGACGTGGCCGAGGTCCCCCTCGCCTCCGGGGACCTCGTCCTGCTGTGCAGCGACGGCCTGACCGGCGAGCTGCTGGACGAGGAGATCCGCGCGCTGATCGACGACGCCGACACCCTCGAGGACGCCCTCGAGAAGCTCATCGGCGCCGCCCTGTGGCGCGGCGGCCGGGACAACATCACGGCGGTGCTCGTGCGCATCCCCTGACCCGGGTGCGCCGTCCGGGACGCCGACTACGCTGGGCCGGGTGAGCACCCCCAAGGAATCCGCCGCCCAGCCCGATCCGCAGGACATCCCCGCCGCGGACCTGCGGGAGGAGTACGAGGACCTCGTGGAGCGGGTCCGCGCCGCCCGGACCGCCTACTACCAGCGGGACGCCCCGGAGATCTCGGACGCCGAGTACGACGCGCTGTACCGCCGCCTCGAGGACCTCGAGGCCCTGCACCCCGAGCTCGTGGCCAACGACTCGCCCACCCAGGAGGTCGGCGGCGAGGTCTCGGAGGCGTTCGCCCCCGTCCGGCACGGGGCCCGCATGTACTCGCTCGAGGACCTGTTCTCCATCGAGGAGCTCGAGGTCTGGTTCCGCCGCGCGGCGCAGGCCCTGACGCAGGTGCGACCGGGCGTGGCGCCCCGCTGGCTCGTGGAGGTGAAGATCGACGGGCTCGCCGTCGCCCTGCGCTACCGGGACGGGCGGCTCGTGCAGGCCGCCACCCGCGGCGACGGCGTCACGGGCGAGGACGTCACCGCCAACGTGCGCACCATCGGGGACATCCCGCACGAGCTCTCCGGCGAGGGCTGGCCCGCCGAGTTCGAGGTGCGCGGCGAGGTGTTCATGTCCTCCGCCGCCTTCGCCGAGCTCAACGCGCGCCGTGCCGAGGAGGGTCAGACGCCGTTCGCGAACCCGCGCAACGCCGCCGCCGGCGCCCTGCGTCAGAAGGACCCGGCCGTCACCGCGCAGCGCCCGCTGGCCATGTTCGTGCACGGCATCGGCTCGGTCGAGGCGTTCGGACTGGAGTCCCAGCACGAGGTGTACGACGCGCTCGCGGGCTGGGGCCTGCCCGTGAGCCCCTACACCCGCGTGGTGGAGGGTGCGGACGAGGAGGCGTTGGCCGCCGTCGTCGCGGTGATCGAGGAGTACGGCCGGCGCCGGCACGAGCTGATCCACGAGATCGACGGCATCGTGGTGAAGGCGGACGCGTTCGCGGACCAGCGCTACCTCGGCCACACCTCCCGCGTGCCCCGCTGGGCGGCGGCGTACAAGTACCCGCCGGAGGAGGTGCACACGCTGCTGCGGGACATCGCGGTCTCGGTGGGCCGCACCGGTCGGGTGACCCCGTTCGCGGTGTTGGAGCCGGTCACCGTGGCCGGGTCCACCGTCTCTCTGGCCACCCTGCACAACCAGGACGTGGTCAAGGCCAAGGGCGTGCTGATCGGGGACACCGTGGTGGTGCGCAAGGCCGGGGACGTGATCCCCGAGGTCGTGGGCCCCGTGCTGCCGCTGCGCGAGAAGGCGATCGAGGCGGGCCGGGAGCTGCGCGAGTTCGTCATGCCCGCGCACTGCCCCTCGTGCGGCACGCCGCTGGCCCCGGCCAAGGAGGGGGACGTGGACCTGCGCTGCCCCAACGCCCGCTCCTGCCCGGCCCAGCTGGCCGGCCGCGTCGAGCACCTGGCCAGCCGCGGCGCCTTCGACGTGGAGGCGCTCGGCGAGGAGGCCGCCCGCTGGCTCGTCCAGGGCCCCGGCGAGGACCCGGCCGAGCACGAGGGGCAGGTGCGCCCCGAGGGTCCCGGCCCCATCACGGCGGAGGCGCAGATCTTCGACCTCGCCTCCGGCACGCCGGAGGAGATCACGGGCCCCCGCGGCGAGGACGGGCTGACGGACCTGCAGCGCTCCCTCGGCGAGGTCCGCGTGTGGCGCGAGGGCCGTACGAAGGTGGACGGCCGCATGGTGCCCTCGGGCGTGTTCACGCTCAAGCCGTACTTCTTCACCGCCGGCACCGCGAAGAAGCCGTCCGCGCCCACGGCCAACACGCTCCGCCTGTTCGACGAGCTCGAGAAGGCCAAGTCCCAGCCGCTGTGGCGCACCCTCGTGGCGCTGTCCATCCGGCACGTGGGCCCGACGGCGGCCCGCTCGCTGGCCACGGCGTTCGGTTCGATGGCGGCGCTGCGCGCGGCGGCCGAGGCCGGCGACCGGGACCGGCTGGCCGAGATCGACGGCGTCGGTCCGATCATCGCGGACGCGCTCATCGAGTGGTTCGCCGAGGACTGGCACCGGGAGATCGTGGACCGCTGGGCTGCGGCGGGTGTGGCCATGGAGGACGAGCAGGACGAGTCCACCCCGCGCACGCTCGAGGGCCTGACCGTGGTGGTCACCGGCTCGCTCGAGGGCTTCTCCCGCGACTCCGCGAAGGAGGCGATCCTCGTGCGCGGCGGCAGGGCCTCCGGGTCCGTGTCCAAGAAGACCGACTTCCTGGTGGCCGGCGAGGCCGCCGGCTCCAAACTGGACAAGGCGCAGTCCCTCGGCGTGCCCGTGCTGGACGAGGCCGGGTTCACGGCGCTGCTGGCCGGAGGCCCGGACGCCGTGCGCCCGGCGGACACGGACGACGCCACCGACGGCGCCGCGGACGGGCAGGCCCCGGCATGAGCGCGCGCACCACGGTCCCGGGCCTGCTCGTGGTCGCCAAGGCCGCCGCGCGCGCCGGCGCGGACGTCCTGGCCCGGCGCTGGACCGGTCACCACCCGGCCGTCCCGCTGGGCATCGAGGAGATCGGCGCGGAGACGAAGTCCTCCGGCTCCGACTGGGTCACCGACTACGACCGCCGCGCCGAGCAGGCCGTCCGGGAGGTCATCGCCGGCTACCGCCCCTCGGACGAGATCACCGGCGAGGAGTACGGCGCCACCCGTCCAGCCGAGCCGTCCGGGTACCGCTGGTCCATCGACCCGCTGGACGGCACCACCAACTTCGTGCGCGGCCTGCCGCAGTTCTGCACCTCGGTGGCCGTCACCGGCCCGGCGGACGCCGAGACCGCCGACCTGCTGGGGGTGGCCGAGGGCACCGAACGCTGGCTGGCCGGCGTCGTGGCGGCGCCCGCGCTGGGACGCACCTGGTTCGCGAGCGCGGGCCGGGGCGCCTTCAGCACCGCGGACGCGACGACGGCGGGCGTGGACGTGCCCGACCGGGACGCCGCCCCCGTGCGGCTCACCGGTCCCGTGGCGGGGCGCTCCGGGCGGCTGCTCGCCACCGGCTTCGGCTACGACCCCGCTCGCCGGGCCCTGCAGGTGCGGGCGCTCGCGGCCCTGCTGCCCGCGTTCGGGGACGTGCGACGGATCGGCTCGGCGGCGCTGGACCTGTGCATGGTCGCCGACGGCACCCTGGACGCCTATGCCGAGTTCGGCACGCAGGAGTACGACTGGGCCGCCGGCGCGCTGGTGGCGGAGGAGGCCGGCGTCGCGGTGACGCGGCCCGCCTCGGCGGACGGCACGGCACATCCCCACTGGATGGTGGCCGGCGACGTGGACGCGGCCGCCCTGGCCGCCGTGACGGGGGCGAGGGCATGAGGCGGATCGTCGGAGACCCGTGGTTCTACCCGGTCCTGTTCGTGGCCGGCGGACTGACGTTCATGATCGCGGGGACGCGCCTGCAGCAGGTCGGGATGATCGTGGCCGGGCTCGTCCTGGCCGGCTACGCGGTCACGTACCGGTGGGCGGTGCGGGTCCGCTCGCGGCCGTTCGCCGGCGCGCAGGCGCACGTCGAGGGCGGCGGCGTCGTCGTGTTCTGGCGGCCGGGCTGCCCGTTCACGCGGCGGCTGGTCAAGGAGCTGACGGCGCAGGAGCGGGAGCGCGCCTACTGGGTGAACATCTGGCAGGAGCCGGCGGCCGCGACGTTCCTCGAAGGGCTGCACGAGGCGCGCGACGGCCACCCCCACCAGGCCGTGCCCACCGCCTGGCTGCGTCGGCGCGACTACGTCGTGGCCACGGACGCGACCCGCGCCCGCCTGAAGGACACGCTGCGCCAGCGCGCCGGAGGTGACGCATGAGCGCCCTCGTCCGCCCGCTGCGCCCCGAGGACCACGAGGCGGTCGCCGAGCTCACCCTGGCGTCCTATGTCGACGGCGGCCACATCGCCCCCGACGACGCCTACGTGAAGACCCTCATGGACGTGGCCGACCGGGCCGGCCGCGCGGAGGTGCTCGTGGCCGAGGTCGACGGCGAGGTGGCCGGGTCAGTGGTGCTCACCCCGCCCGGCTCGCCCCTGGCCGAGACCTCCGGCGACGGGGAGTACGAGTTCCGCATGCTCGCCGTGCACCCGCGGTTCCACCGCCGCGGGGTGGGCGGCGCCCTGCTGGCCGAGATCGTGGCGCGGGCCCGCGCCGAGAAGGGCGTGGACGCCGTCGTGCTGACCACCATGCCCTCCATGACCGGCGCCCACCGGATGTACGAGCGCGCCGGCTTCGTGCGCGTCCCGCAGCGCGACTGGTTCCTCGCGGACGTGGTGCCGGACCTCGACCCGGCCGACGAGACCGGCCCGTTCCTCGTCTACCGGCTCGCGCTGGACTGACCCCGGGCGGGAGATCGGCGCCGGGACCCCATTCGGGGCGGGAAATCCCTGTCATGCGGGCCCGGAGCGCCGCGGTGGGGTGGATCTCCCGCCTCGAAGCGGTGGCGGCGGCCGGGCAGGCCCCGGCACTAGACTCGACCCCGATGTGGCCGCCGCCGCGCCGGCGTCGTCCACCCCGCCCCGACCCGTCACACGAGGAGATCCATGCCTGAGATCACCCGGGATCAGGTGGAGCATCTGGCTCGCCTGGCCCACATCCGGATGACCGACGAGGAGCTGGACACGATGTCCGGCGACCTGGAGAAGATCCTGGAGCACGTCTCCGCGGTCCAGGCCGCCGCGGGCGACGACGTGACGCCGACGTCCCACCCCATCGCGTTGCAGAACGTGTTCCGCGAGGACGTGCCGGCCGGCATGCTCACGCAGGAGGAGGCCCTCGACCAGGCGCCGGACTCCGAGGACGGCCAGTTCAAGGTCCCCGCCATCCTGGACGGAGAGTGAGCACCCCCATGACCGAGACGTTCGACGTGAACGCGACCCTCGGCGCCGACGAGCTCGTCCGGCTCACCGCGCTGCAGATGGCCGAGCGCCTGCGCGCCGGCACCACCACCTCCGTGGAGCTCGTCCAGGCCCACCTGGACCGCATCGCGGCCCACGACGGCGACGTGCGCGCCGACGCCGACGGCGACCGCGGCGTGCGCGCCTACCTCCACGTGAACACGGACGAGGCCCTTGCCGTCGCCGCCGAGGTGGACGCGATCCGCGCCGCCGGCGGCCCCGAGGCCGACGCCCTGCACCCGCTGGCCGGCGTGCCCGTGGCCGTGAAGGACAACATCGTCACGCGAGGCCAGCCGACCACGGCCGCCTCCCGCATGCTCGAGGGCTGGCTCAGCCCGTACGACGCCACGGTGGTGGCCCGCCTCCGCGAGGCCCGCCTGCCGATCCTCGGCAAGACCAACCTCGACGAGTTCGCGATGGGCGGCTCCACCGAGCACTCCGCGTTCGGCATCACCCGCAACCCGTGGGACGGGGACCGCGTGCCCGGCGGCTCGGGCGGCGGGTCGGCGGCCGCCGTCGCCGCCTTCCTGGCCCCCTTCGCCCTCGGCTCGGACACGGGCGGATCCGTCCGTGAGCCCGCCGCGTTCACCGGCACGGTCGGCGTGAAGCCCACCTACGGCGCGGTCTCCCGCTACGGCCTCATCGCCATGGCCTCCTCGCTGGACCAGATCGGCCCCGCCGCCCGCACCGTGGCCGACGCCGCGGCGCTGCAGCAGGTCATCGCCGGCCACGACCCGCAGGACTCCACGTCCCTGGCCGACGAGCCGGCGGACCTGACCGGCGCGGCCCGCGGCCGCGACCTGGCGGGGCTGCGCGTCGGCGTCGTGACGGACCTGCCGGCGGACGCGTTCCACCCGGGCATCCGGGCCGGCTTCGACGAGCACGTCGCGGCCCTGCGTGAGGCCGGCGCGGAGATCGTGGAGGTCTCCTGCCCCAGCTTCGACGCCGCCCTCGGGGCGTACTACCTGATCATGCCCTCGGAGGCCTCCTCCAACCTGGCCCGCTTCGACGGCGTCCGCTACGGCCACCGCGTGGTGCCCGACGGCGGCGGCACGATCGAGCAGGTCATGGGCGCCACCCGCGCCGCCGGGTTCGGCGCCGAGGTCAAGCGGCGCATCATCCTGGGCACCTATGCGCTGTCCGCCGGCTACTACGACGCCTACTACGGCTCCGCGCAGAAGGTCCGCACGCTCGTGCAGGAGGACTTCGCCCGCGCCTTCGAGCAGGTGGACGTCCTCCTCACGCCCACCGCGCCGACCCCGGCGTTCGAGCTGGGCGCGAAGACGGACGACCCGATGACCATGTACGTCAACGACCTCGCAACCATCCCGGCCAACCTCGCCGGCATCCCGGGCATGTCCGTGCCGGGTGGCGTCGTCGACGGGCTGCCCTACGGCCTGCAGCTGATGGCACCGGCGCGCGAGGACGCGCGCCTGTACGAGGCCGGCGCCGCGCTCGAACGCCTCGTGGCCCAGCGCCGGGGCGGGCCGGTGTGGGCCGAGGCCCCCGAGCTGGAGAAGGGCGCGCAGCGCGCCACCACCGCGACCACGGCAGGAGGCCGGGCATGAGCCACGCAGAGCAGACCATGGACTTCGCGGAGGCGATGGAGCGCTTCGACCCCGTGCTGGGCTTCGAGGTGCACGTGGAGCTGAACACCGCCACGAAGATCTTCTCCTCGGCGCCCAACGCGTTCGGCGACGAGCCGAACACGAACGTGACCCCGCTCGACCTCGGCCTGCCGGGCACCCTGCCGGTGCTCAACCGCAAGGTCGTGGAGTACGCGATCCGCCTGGGCGTGGCCCTGGACGCGCAGGTCGCCGAGACCTGCCGGTTCGCGCGGAAGAACTACTTCTACCCGGACACGCCGAAGAACTTCCAGACCTCCCAGTACGACGAGCCGATCGTCTTCGACGGCCACCTGGACGTCGAGTTGGAGGACGGCGAGGTCTTCCGCGTGGAGATCGAGCGCGCGCACCTCGAGGACGACGCCGGCAAGCTCACCCACGTGGGCGGCTCCGGGCGGATCCAGGGCGCCTCCGCGTCCCTCGTCGACTACAACCGTGCGGGCGTGCCGCTCATCGAGATCGTCACCAAGCCGATCGTCGGCGCCGGTGCGCGGGCCCCCGAGCTGGCCCGCGCCTACGTCACCGCGATCCGGGACATCGTGCAGGCCATCGACATCTCCGACGCGCGGATGGAGCGCGGCAACGTCCGCTGCGACGCGAACGTCTCGCTGATGCCCAAGGGCGCCACCGAGTTCGGCACCCGCACCGAGACGAAGAACGTGAACTCCACGCGCGCCGTGCAGCACGCGGTCACCCACGAGATCCAGCGCCAGGCCGCGGTGCTGGCCGCGGGCGGCACCGTGACGCAGGAGACCCGCCACTGGCACGAGGACACCCGCAGCACCACCTCGGGCCGCCCGAAGTCGGACGCGGACGACTACCGGTACTTCCCCGAGCCGGACCTCGTGCCCGTGCACGTGGACGCCGCGTGGGTCGAGCGCGTGCGCGCGGCCATGCCCGAGCTGCCGGCCGTGCGGAACAAGCGGCTCAAGGCCGAGTGGGGCTTCTCGGACGAGGAGTTCCGCGACGTCGTCAACGCCGGCGTCCTGGACGAGATCGTCGCGACCGTGGAGGCCGGCGCCTCCGCGGCGGCCGCCCGCAAGTGGTGGATGGGCGAGATCGCCCGCCTGGCGAACGTCCGCGAGGTCGCCGTCGCCGAGCTGGGGATCACCCCGGCGCACGTGGTGGAGATCGAGGAGCTGATCGCCGCGAAGACGATCAATGACAAGATCGCCAAGCAGGTGCTCGGTCTCGTGGCCGACGGCGAGGGCGCCCCGAAGGAGGTCGTCGCGGCGAAGGGCCTGGCCGTGGTGTCCGACGACGGCGCGCTCACGGAGGCCGTCGACGCCGCGATCGCCGCCAACCCGGACGTGGCCGAGAAGATCAAGGGCGGCAAGATGGCCGCCGTCGGCGCCCTGATCGGCCCGGTCATGAAGGCCACCCGCGGGCAGGCCGACGCCGGCCGCGTCCGCGAGATCGTGCTGGAGCGCCTGGGCGTGTCCTGACGACCGCGCGGGCCCTCAGCCGTCCAGGGCGGTGAGGGCCCGCGCCACGCGGGGCAGGGTCTTGCGCAGCAGGCGCCGCCAGGACCCCGCGGCCAGCCCGCCGACGATCGCGTCCCGGGCCGCCGCGTCGTCGAGCGTCTCCAGGGCCATCGCCCCGAGCCACACGCGGGCCCGGCGCGCCTCGGCCGCGTCCCGGGCCAGGTCGGGCACCTTCTCCTCGCCGTGCCACAGCGCCAGGTAGGCGACGTTGAGGGCGGGGTCCCACGCGCACGCGAAGTCCCAGTCCAGCACCCCGGCCAGCGCCCAGCGCAGCGGGGCCCGCGGGTCCTCGTCCTCGGGCACGGCGCGCCAGCGCATGTTGTGCCCGGCCAGGTCGCCGTGCACGAGCGACGGCGGCACGGGCGGCGCGGCGGTCCACGCCGTCACGGCGTCCGTGACGGCGGCGACCGCGTCCGGCCACGCCTCGGCGCCCAGCCGCGCGTCGACGTCGTGCCCCTCCCATGCGCCCAGGCGCGCGGCGACCGTCCCCGGCAGCGCCGCGACGTGCCGGGCGCGCTCCGGCGTCCACGGGCCGCGGAAGGCGAACGGGCGGCCGAGGTGCGGGGCGATCCGCGGGTCGGTGACGTCCACGGCGGCGAGGTCGTCGAGGACGCCGCGCAGCACGGCCGGATCGCCTTCGTGCGGCGGGTGCGGTCCGCCCGGGAGGAAGCGCTGCAGCACCGCGGCGCCCGGGCCCGCGGAGACGGGATCCGAGAGGGCGACCGGGACGGCCCACGACACGTCGCGTTCGGCCAGGGCCGCGGCGAGTCCGTCGAGGAGGGCCAGGCGCCGGGGCAGGTGCGCTGCGGGGTCCCGCTCGGGCGCCCACCGCGCGGCCGGGGCGGCCCCCACCTCGTGGGCCCGCGTCATCCGGAGGACGCCGACGTCCTCGAGCACGAGCACGCGGTGGAACTGCCCGCCCTCCTCCACGGACGCCGCGGCCCAGTCGGCTGTGCGGAGCCGCCGGGCGAGGGCGGGGTCGAGGCCGGGGCGGAGGTGCCTCAGGGCGCGGTGGACCAGCTCGAGCTCGCTGGGGGCAGGCGGGGAGACCACACGACCACGCTAACCCTCCCTCCGCCCTCCCGCACTGTCGAACGTGACATCGGGGGAATGGACGCTTTCGGTCGTGAGATAGGCCCTATCTCACGACCGAAAGTCGTCTCTGGGTCAGATGCGCACGTGCAGGCGGCGGGCCGCCTCCGCGAGCGACCCGGACATGGACGGGTACACGGTGAAGGTGTCCGCGAGGTCGTCCACGTGCAGCTTGTGCGTGACCGCGAGCGCGAGCGCGTAGATCAGCTCGGAGGCGCGCGGCGAGACCACCACGCCGCCGATCACGGTGCCGGAGCCCTGACGGGCGAAGATCTTCACGAACCCCTCCTCCGCGCCGGACATCTTGGCGCGGGGGTTGGTGTGGAAGTCCAGTCGCAGCACGTCCGCCTGGTACTGGCCGGAGTCCACCTGCGCCTGCGTGACGCCCACGGTGGCGATCTCCGGCGAGGTGAAGATGTTCGAGGCCAGCAGGTGCGGGCGCAGCGGCTTGAGGGCGTCGCCGAGCAGGTGGGCGACGGCGATGCGCCCCTGCATGGCCGCCACCGACGCGAGCGCGAGCTTGCCCGTGCAGTCGCCCGCCGCGTAGATGCTCGGCACGGACGTGCGGGAGACGCCGTCCACGAGCACGTGGCCGGAGTCGGCCAGCTTCACGCCCACGTCGTCGAGACCGAGGCCCGCCGTGTTCGGCACGCCGCCGACGGCGACGAGGGCGTGGGAGCCCTCGATCGACGGGGTGTCCTCGGCACCCTCGCCGGAGAGGTGCACGCGCACGCCGGTCTCGGTCCGCTCGACGGCCTCGGCGCGGGAGCGGGCGATCACCCTGAGGCCGTTGTCCTCGAAGACCTTCTCGAGCAGCTCGGCGGCGTCGGCGTCCTCCCCGGGGAGCACGCGGTCGCGCGAGGAGACGAGGGTGACCTTGGCGCCGAGGCGGTTGTAGGCCGAGGCGAACTCGGCGCCGGTGACGCCGGAGCCCACGACGATCAGGTGCTCGGGCAGCTCCTTGAGGTTGTAGACCTGCTTCCAGTTGAAGATCCGCTCGCCGTCCGGGACGGCGGTGGGCAGCTCGCGGGGGCTCGCGCCGACGGCCACGAGGATCGCGTCCGAGGTGATGATCTCGGGCTCGGCGCCGGTGTCGGCGTCGTCGAGGGCGCGGACGGACACCTCGTGGGGGCCGACGACGCGGCCCACGCCGTCGATCACCCGGACGCCGACCCGCTCGAGGCCCGCGCGGATGTCCGAGGACTGCTCGTGGGCCAGGTTCAGGATGCGGCGGCCGACCTGGCCCATGTCCGCGTGGACCTCGGCCCCGCCGAGGTCGACGCCCAGGTCCACGGAGGCGCCCACGCGGCGCATCGAGTCGGCGGCGGCGATCAGCGTCTTGGAGGGGACCACGTCCGTGAGGACGGCCGCGCCGCCCAACCCCTGGCGCTCGACCAGGGTCACGCGGGCGCCCAGCTTCGCGGCCACCATGGCGGCCTCATAGCCGCCGGGGCCGCCGCCGATGATGGTCAGGGACGGGATGAAGGTGCTGTTTTCCTCGGTCACGGGCTCCATTGTGTCCGCCGCGGACGGGAAAGTCCTAGCCCGCGCCCACGCGACACCGCCTAGACTCCACGACGTGACCGACCAGACCAGCATCCCCTCCCCCGACTCCCCCTTGACAGGCGACCATCCGGGCTTCGCCGAGGCCCGCGCGGCCGCCGACACCATCGCCCGGGCGACGGGCGTGGCGGAGCACCGCGTCGCCGTCGTCCTCGGCTCCGGCTGGGGCGAGGCCGCCGGCCTGATCGGCGACGAGGTCGCCGCCGTGCCGCTGGCCGAGGTGCCCGGCTTCCACGCCCCGAAGGTGCCCGGCCACAACGCGGTGATCCGCTCGGTCCGACTGCCGGACGGCACGCACGCCCTCGTCTTCGGCTCGCGCACGCACTTCTACGAGTCCCGCGACGCCCAGGCCGTGGCGCACACCGTCCGCACCGCCGCCGCCGCCGGGGCGCGCACCGTGGTGTTGACCAACGGCTGCGGCGGCCTGGACCCGGAGATCGCCCCGGGCACCCCCGTCCTGATCGCGGACCACATCAACCTCACCGGCGCCACCCCGCTCGTCGGCGCCACGTTCGTGGACCTGACCGACCTCTACTCCCCGCGGCTGCGCGCGATCGCCCGTGAGGTGGACCCGTCCCTGCGCGAGGGCGTGTACGTCCAGTTCGCCGGCCCGCAGTACGAGACCCCCGCCGAGGTGCGGATGGCGCGCACCCTCGGCGGCGACCTCGTCGGCATGTCCACGGCACTGGACGCGATCGCGGCCCGCCACGCCGGGCTGGAGGTGTTCGGCATCTCGCTGGTGACCAACCTCGGCGCCGGCATCTCGGAGACGCCGCTGTCCCACGCCGAGGTCGTCGAGGCCGGCCAGGCCGCCGGCCCGCGCATCGCGCGCCTGCTCGCGGACATCGTGGGGCGGCTCTGATGCCCGCGCATCCCCCGCACGACGACGTCGCCGCGCTCCCGGAGGACGTCCTCGCCCGGGCTGAGCGGTGGGCGGCGGAGGACCCCGATCCCGCGCACCGGGACACCCTGCGCGCCGAGCTCGACGCGGCCGCCGGCGTCGGCCCGGAGGCCGCGGCCGCCCGGGCGGTGCTCGCCGCGCGCTTCGCCGGGCCGCTCGTGTTCGGCACCGCCGGCCTGCGCGCCGAGGAGGGCCCGGGCGAGTCCCGCATGAACCGGCTCGTGGTGCGCCGCACCGCGGCGGGTCTGGCCGCCCACCTGTGGGACGGCGTCGGACGGGACGCGGCCCCGCCGCTGGCCGTCGTCGGGTACGACGCGCGGCGCGGTTCGGCCGCCTTCGCCGCGGACACGGCCGCCGTCCTGACGGCCGCGGGCGTGCAGACCGTCCTGCTGCCGGACCCGCTGCCGACACCGGTGCTCGCCTTCGCGGTGCGCCATCTCAGCGCGGACGCGGGCGTGATGGTCACGGCCAGCCACAACCCGCCCGCGGACAACGGCTACAAGGTCTACCTCGGCGGGCGGCTCACGGACGAGGCGGGCCGGGGGGCGCAGATCGTCTCCCCCGCGGACGCGGAGATCGCCGCCCGCATCGACCACGCGGCGTGGGCCGCGGACATCCCGCTCGCCGACGACGGCTGGACCGTGGCCGGGCCGGACCTGCTGGAGGCCTACCGTGCGGCGGCCCTCGGCGTGCTCGACGACGACCGGCACGGCCACCGCGACCTGCGCGTGGTCTACACGCCCCTGCACGGGGTGGGCGGCGCCGTGGTCCCCGGCCTGCTCGAGGACGCCGGCTTCGGCCCCGTCCACGTGGTGGCCGAGCAGGCCGCCCCGGACCCGGCCTTCCCCACGGTCGCGTTCCCCAACCCGGAGGAGCCGGGGGCGATGGACCTCGCCCTCGCCCTGGCCGCCGAGGTGGACGCGGACCTGGTGATCGCCAACGACCCCGACGCAGACCGCCTGGCCCTGGCCGCGCCCGTCACCGACGTGGACGGCGTCCGCACGTGGCGGATGCTCTCGGGCGACGCCGTCGGGACGCTGCTGGGCGCGCACGCGATGCCGGCCCTGCACGCGGCCGGCCGCAGCGCCGCGAACTCCGTGGTCTCCTCCCCGCAGCTGGCCGCCCTGGCGGAGGCGAACGGGGTGACGCACCACGTCACGCTGACCGGCTTCAAGTGGATCTCCCGCGCCCCGGGCCTCGGCTTCGGCTATGAGGAGGCCCTCGGCTATTGCGTGGACCCGGACATGGTGCGGGACAAGGACGGCATCACGGCCGCCCTCATGGCCGCGGAGCTGGCCGCCGCCCTCAAGGCGCAGGGACGCGGCCTGACGGACGCCCTGGCCGACGTCGACGCGGTCACCGGCGCCATGCCCAGCGCCCAGGTCTCGGTCCGCGTGGCGGACCTGTCCCTGATCGCCCGCACCATGACGGCCCTGCGTCAGCAGGCGCCGGCCATGCTCGCGGGCGAGCCGGTCACCATGCGCCGGGACCTGGCCGCCGGCGAGGACGGGCTGCCGCCGACGGACGCGCTGCTGTTCGCCACCGACTCCGGCACCCGCGTGCTCGTGCGCCCCTCCGGCACCGAGCCGAAGCTCAAGTGCTACCTCGGCACCCGGGACGCCGACCCGGCCGCGGCCGCCGAGCGGCTCGAGGCGCTGCGCGCCGAGGTGACGGCCCTCGTGGGCGGCTGAGCCTCGGTAGGCTGGCGGACATGACCGTCTCCCTCACCACCGCCGAGCTGGCGAAGTACATCGACGCGACCGCCCTGAAGGCCGACACCTCGGAGGCGGACGTGCGCCGCCTCGTGGCCGAGTCCCGCGAGGCCGGGGTCAAGAGCGTGTGCATCAACCCCGTGTGGGTGCCGCTGGTGGCCGCCGAGCTCGCGGGCTCGGACGTGCTGACCTGCACCGTGATCGGCTTCCCCCTCGGCGCCAACGCCTCGGAGGTCAAGGCCTTCGAGGCCCGGCAGGCGATCGACGCCGGCGCGGACGAGGTGGACATGGTCCTCGACGTCGCCGCGGCCCGTGCCGGGGACCGCGCCCGGCTCGTCTCGGACGTCCGCGCCGTGGCCGAGGCCGCGCATGCGGACGGCCCCGCGGGCGACGGCGGGGCGCTGCTCAAGGTGATCGTGGAGACCGCCCTGCTGGACGACGACGCGATCGTCCTGGCCTGCGAGGCCGCGGTCGAGGCCGGCGCGGACTTCGTGAAGACCTCCACGGGCTTCTCCACCGCGGGCGCCACCGTCGAGCACGTCGCGCTGATGCGCCGCACCGTGGGCGAGGGCATCGGCGTGAAGGCCTCCGGCGGGGTGCGCACCCGCGCGGACGCCCTGGCGATGATCGAGGCCGGCGCCACCCGGATCGGTGCCAGCTCCGCGCTTGCTATCCTGGGATCCGACTGACTCGCATCATTTCGGCCGGGCGTCCGCCCCGGCCGGGACCGCACCGAAGGAGCATCACGTGATCCGCAACGGCAAGGCCATCGACCACTCCAACGTGGGCGGCGTCTGGGGTTCCCTGATCGCCTTCATCGTCGCCTTCGGCGCGTTCCTCGGCTGCCTCTACGCCATGGGCTTCTGGTCGCTCGAGACGGTCTGGGTCCCCGGCCTGATCGCGCTGGCCCTGGCCACCGTGGCCTTCCTGATCCCCAAGGCGTTCCTGGGCCGCAGCGACACCGTGGACACCACCGCCATCCACACCCGTCCCGTCGTCGAGCACGCCGCCACCGGCGCCCACGCCGTCGAGACCGGCGCCGCGCACCGCTGAGCCGTCCCGGAGCCGAGGATCGCTGACACCGGTCGTCCGGCCGCCGCGCGCCGAAGGGCGTCCACCCGCAACACGGGGGTGGACGCCCTTCGGCTTGTCTCCATCGCGGCGGTGGTGCTGGGTCACGCGTACCTGACGGACCTCACCTTCAGCCGGTACCTGGAGATCTGGCGGATGCCGCTGTTCTTCTTCCTCACCGGCTACTTCTGGACGCGCGGCCGCCCCTGGGCCACGGACGTGCGGGGCCGCTTCCGGAGCCTGATGGTGCCGTACCTGATGTGGGCGGCGCTCATGTCCGTGGCCGCGTTCGCGTGGTTCGCCGACGACCCCGACCTCCTGCGGCGCCTGATGATCACCGGCTGGTACGGGGGCGCGGACCAAGAGCCCCCGTGGTGGGCGTTCTGGTTCATCTCCGTCCTGTTCTTCACCACGGTGCTGCGCCGATTCCTCGAGCGCTTCCCGTCCGCCGTCGCCTGGGCCGTGGGCCTGGCCGGGCTGGCGTGGGCCCACCTCGTGCCGGACTCCGCGATCGCCCGCACGCCTCTGGGCGTCGGGCTGGCCCTGCCGTGCCTGCTGTTCGTCCTCAGCGGCGAGACGTTCCGGCGCCGCGTCCAGCCGCACGTGCGACGCCATCGGACGCTCATCGGCCTCGGCCTGGTGCTGCTCGGGCTGGTCTCGGTCCGGCTGGGCCTGGAGCCGCCCAACATCAAGTTCGGCGGCTTCGGCACGCCGGTGCTCACCCCTGCCGTGGGCGTCCTGATGTCCGCGGGGATGGTGCTCGTGTTCGGTTCCACGGTGGAGGGACTGCTGCGCTCCTTCGCCCGACGCACCGGGACGGGTCAGGCCCTGCGCCGCGTCATCACCGCCCTGGTCCGGACGGGCACGGTGGTGGTGCTGCTGCACGGCTGGGTGCTGATGTGGGTCACGCGCCACGGCGTGGAGGACAACGCCGTCAAGTTCGCCCTCGCGCTCGCCCTCAGCTGGCTGGCAGGCCTCGCCCTGCTCGCCACCCCCCTGTCCAAGCCGTTCACGGGGGCGCGCCGCCGCTGGCACCCGGTGCACCGCCTGCGACACGTGGAGCCCCCGCACCCCGTCACGTCCGCGCTGCCGCGCGTCACGACCGCCTCGGAGAGGACACAACCATGAGCCGGGATCATCGCCCCCCGATCCGCAATCCGTTCCTGCCGTCGACGCCGGAGGAGCCCGAGGCGCCGACCCGCGACGGCGGCCACCCGGCGGGTGACGGCGGCGACGCCGGCGCCCCGGCGGCCTCCACGGCGCGGGAGGATCGCCTCGCCGAGTTCCGGCTCGGCCCGGCGTTCCTCCCCCACCCGGCCGACCCCGCCGCGCCGCGGCAGCGCGCGACGCCGGCCGAGCGCGCGGTGGCTCCCGCGACCGCCGCGGCCGCTGAGCCGGCCTCGCCTGCCGCACCGGCCGGCCGTGCCCCCGGCCCCCCCGCCGAGCGCCCGCGTCCTCGTCGTGTGCACGGGCAACATCTGCCGCTCCGCCTATGTGGAGTACGCGCTGCAGGCGCAGCTCAACGCCCTGCTCGGTGACCGGGGCCGCGCGGAGGTCACGAGCGCGGGCACGGAACCGAACCAGGCGCTGACCGTCCCGGGTCCGCTGCTCGACCTCGCACCGAGCCGCCGAGTCCGCGCCGCGTTGACGCAGCATCGACCGCAGCAGCTGACCGGGCGTTCGCTGGCCGACCAGGACCTCGTCCTGACCGCGACGGACGACCACCTGGACGAGGTGCTGCGCGAGGACCCCGCGGCGGTGCGCCGGACCTTCACGATCCTCGGCATGGGCACCCTCCTGCGCGACCACGGCGAGGAGCTCGCCGCGGCGGTCCCTCCGGGCGCCGGCGTCACCGCGCTCGTGACGGCCCTGGCGGAGCTGCGCTCCCGCCTGATCGCCCACGGGGAGCGACCGGACGCGGATCTGCCGGACCCGTTCCGCGGCCCCGCCGAGGGCTACGCCGCGATGGCGCAGACCGCGCAGCCGATCGTCGAGCTGCTGGCGTGGGAGATCGCCCGGGCCCTCGACGGGGACCTCGTGGAGGAGGAGCCGACGGGCGCCTGACCGGCCGGCGTCAGAGATCGGGGACGGGGCCGCCTCCACTGCCACGCGCAGGGGTGCGCAGCCGGGGGGCGGACAGGCGCAGCCTAAGAATGCGTAGGCGCCGAGGATGGCGAGGACGAGCACGACGCCACCCCCATCTGCGGCGTCGACCAGAGCCACAGGACGGCGCACGCCAAGCCCGCCATGGAGGTGCAGGGCCCGTGAGGCGGACGCACACCGCGGCGGTGACGAGCAGGGCCACCTTCCACCGCCGCGTCCGCACCAGAGCGAGCGGCGACTGAGCCGACCGCGGGCGATGCAGTCAACAAGACCGATGAAGCCCGCGATCCGCGCCCATTAGCGCAACCAGTCCAGGTCTGGGATGCCCTGCGGCAGGGGGACGATCGCGGGAACGGCATGCTCGGTGAACATGAGAATGGAACTCTGCAGGTGGATCTAGACAGGTCGCGCAGCTCATCGCGAGTCCTGCCACGCGTTCATGGATGGCACGTCAACACGGAGCACCCGGGAGCGTGCGGGTCTCGCGCCGTCAGTCCACGAATCCACCTGAACCCCCTTTAACTTTGCACCGGGCATCCGGCACAGTCACCGCCGGGCCCTCCTTTGGGTCGGCTAAGCTCGCGGCCATGGGAGAACGAGCGACGGGACAGCGACCGGCCGCCCCGCCGTCCCTGGACTTCGAGGTCCGCGTCCGCCTCGCCCACGCCCGCATCACGCATCTGCTGGACCGGGTCGGCATTCGCGGCCTGCACGTCAAGGGCTACGCCACGGAGCCCGGCGTCTACCCGGAGCACCGCCGCAGTTCGGACGTAGACCTGCTGGTCCATCCGGCCGATGCCACCGCCGTCATCGAGCTCCTGCACGCCCACGCCTGGGAACCGGTCGCTGACTTCTCGGAAGGGTCGATCTTCCAGCACGCGGCCACGCTCTGGCACGACCAGCTGGGGTATGTGGACGTGCATCGGCTCTTCCCCGGCCTCGGCGCGTCCCCCGAGGCGGCCTTCGACGCCCTGTGGAGCGAGCACGCCCACCTCGTGATCGCGGGCCGGCCCGTTCCGGTGCCGAGCCCGCGCCACCAGCGGCTCGTCGTGATCGTCCACGCGGCCCGCGACCCGTTCCGCGGTGGCCTCGACGTCCGGCACATCCGGGAGTCCCTCCCCGCCGAGAGCTGGGCCGCCCTGCGCGAGGAAGCCCACCGGCTGCACGCGGGCGCGGCCTGGCACGTCGCCACGGGCGAGGCCGCCGACGGCGTCGACACCCGGCAGCTGACCCTCTTCGCGGCGCTGCACGAGAGCCAGAGCGGTCTTGAGCTGTTCCGCACCCGGTGGCGGTCGGCCGCCACGGTGCGGGAGCGGGCCGTCCTCGTGGCCCGCACGATCCCGGTGAACCGCCCCCATCTGCAGATGCGCCTGGGCCGGCCTGTCACCCGCGCGGACCTGTGGCGCGAGCAGCGCGCCCGGCTCGGCGCACTCGCCGGCTGGGCCTGGACGAAGGCGGTGCGCCGTGACCGTTGAGACCACCGAGGGCTGGGCGATCTCCCCCGACATCGCGTGGGCCCGCACCGCCGGCGGCCAGGCCGCCGTCATGACGCTCGAGGCCGGTCAGCCGCTGCTGTTGGGCGCCTCGGGCGACGTGATCTGGGACGTCCTCGTGGGCGGCCGCACCCCGGAGGACGACCTGGTCGCGGATCCGCCGGTGCCGCTGTCGACGACGGACGTCACGGTCCAGGTGGCGGAGGCGTTCGGCCTCGCTCCCGCCGACGTCGCGGCCGACGTCCACGCCTTCCTCGAGATGCTCGAGGCGCACGGCATCCTCGTCCGCGTGAGGACGGCCTGACCCGCCTCAGCCCTCCGGCGCGAAGATCGCGTCGACCACCTGCTGCGCCCACTCGAGCAGCGGGACGTCCACGAGGTCCTGACCCATGACCGGCTTGGTCTTGGGACGCGGGATGAGGACGCCGTTCAGGGCCGGCTTGACCTGGGCGCCCTTGTACATGCGGGTCAGGCGCATCTGACGGGACTCCGGCAGGTCCGCGGCGGGGCCGAACTTCACGTTCTGCCCCAGCAGCATGACCTCGGTGACGCCCGCGGCTCGCGCCCGGTTGCGGAACCGGGCGACGGCGACGAGCGCCTCCACCGGCTCCGGCAGCGGGCCGTACCGGTCCTTGAGCTCCTCCACCACGGCGTCCACGGCGGCGTCGTCCGCGGCCTGGGCGAGGTTGCGGTACATCTCGAGGCGCAGCCGCTCCCCCGGCACGTAGTCGTGCGGCAGGTGGGCGTTGACCGGCAGCTCCACCTTCACCTCGGCGGGCGCGGTGTCCTCCTCGCCCTTGAAGTCGGCCACGGCCTCGCCCACCATCCGCAGGTAGAGGTCGAAGCCCACGCCGGCGATGTGGCCGGACTGCTCCCCGCCCAGCAGGTTGCCGGCGCCGCGGATCTCGAGGTCCTTCATGGCCAGCTGCATGCCCGCGCCGAGCTCGTTGTGGGTGGCCACGGCCTTGAGGCGTTCGAGGGCCACCTCGCCCAGGGGCTTCTGCGGGTCGTACAGGAAGTACGCGTACGCCCGCTCGCGGCCACGGCCCACGCGGCCGCGCAGCTGGTGCAGCTGCGAGAGGCCGTAGCGGTGGGCGTCCTCCACGATCAGGGTGTTGGCGTTGGCGATGTCCAGGCCGGTCTCGATGATCGTGGTGGAGACGAGCACGTCGAACTTCCGCTCCCAGAAGTCCACCATGATCTGCTCGAGCCGGGCCTCGCTCATCTTGCCGTGGGCGACGGCGATCCGCGCCTCCGGCACCAGCTCGGCGATGCGCTTGGCCACCTTGTCGATGGTGGTGACGCGGTTGTGCACGTAGAACACCTGGCCCTCGCGCATCAGCTCGCGGCGGATGGCCGCGATGACCTGCTGGTCCGAGTACGGGCCCACCGAGGTGAGCACGGGGTGGCGCTCCTCCGGGGCGGTGGCCAGCGTGGAGGTCTCACGGATGCCGGTGAGGGACATCTCGAGGGTGCGCGGGATGGGCGTGGCGGACATGGCGAGCACGTCCACGTTGGTGCGCATCTTCTTCAGCGCCTCCTTGTGCTCGACGCCGAAGCGCTGCTCCTCGTCCACGATCACCAGGCCCAGGTCCTTGAACTGCACCTGGTCGGAGAGCAGCCGGTGGGTGCCGATCACCACGTCCACCTCACCGTGCGCGAGCCCCTCGACGACCTCCTTGGACTCCTTGGCGCTCTGGAACCGGGAGAGCGCCGCCACCTTGACGGGGAAGCCGGCGAACCGGTCGGAGAACGTCTGGTGGTGCTGGCGGGCGAGCAGCGTCGTCGGGACGAGCACGGCCACCTGCTTGCCGTCCTGCACCGCCTTGAACGCGGCGCGCACGGCCACCTCGGTCTTGCCGAAGCCGACGTCTCCGGAGACGAGCCGGTCCATGGGGACGGCCGCCTCCATGTCCTTCTTGACGTCCTCGATGGTGGTCAGCTGGTCCGGCGTCTCGATGAACGGGAACGCCTCCTCCAGCTCGGCCTGCCACGGGGTGTCCGGGGCGAACGCGTGGCCGCGCGAGGCCATGCGGGCCGAGTACAGGCGGATGAGCTCGCCGGCGATCTCGCGGGTGGCGCGCTTGGCCTTGGACTTGGTCTGCGCCCAGTCCGAGCCGCCCATCTTGGACAGCGACGGCGTCTCCCCGCCCACGTAGGTGGAGATCAGGTCGAGCTGGTCGGTGGGCACGAACAGCCGGTCGCCGGGGGCGCCGCGCTTCGAGGGCGCGTACTCGAGCACGAGGTACTCGCGGTAGGACTCCTCGGCGCCGGGGGCGGTGCGCGGGCCGCCGGTGACCTTGCGGCGCTGCAGCTCCACGAAGCGGGCGATGCCGTGCTGGGAGTGCACCACGTGGTCGCCGGGCTGCAGGGTCAGCGGGTCGACGGCGTTGCGCCGCTTCCGGGCCAGCCGTGCCCCGGGGGCGCGCGTGCCCGCGGTGCGGTGCCGGCCGAAGAGGTCGTGCTCCGTGATCAGGGCGATCTGCGCATCCGGGATCGTGAAGCCGGAGCCGACGGGCGCCGTCGCGATGGAGACCCGCCCCGGGGCGAGGTCCGCGGGCAGGGGCCCGTCCGCCACGGAGGCCGTGAGGCCGGCCTCCGTGGTGAGCTCGGCGAGACGGCGGGCGGAGCCGGGGCCGTCGGTGAGGACCACGGCATGCCACCCCTCCGCGAGCCGGACGCGGGTGTGCGCGACCATGGCCTCGATGTCGCCCGAGAAGGTCTGCGGGATGCCGAGGGTGGCGCGCAGGGTGGCGGCGTCGGGCAGCAGCTCGGCGTCCGAGACCAGCGCGGTGACGGACCAGAACCCCTGGTCCTGCTCGAGCGCAACCGCACGGAGTTCGGCCACCGTGAGGAAGCCGCCCGCGGCGGACTGGTCCGCCCCGGCCACGTCCACCGGGGCGACCGCGCCCTGCGCGGCGCCGGCCCACGCGGCCTGGAGGAACTCCTCGTTGGTGGCCAGCAGGTCGTCGGCGCGGCCGCGCAGGCGCTCGGGCTCCACGAGGACGGTCAGCGAGCCTGCGGGCAGCATGCGGGGCAGCGAGGTCATGGCCTCGGCCAGCAGCGGGGAGAGGGACTCCATGCCCTCCACGGCCACGCCCTCGGCGATCCGGTCCAGCATGTCCGCGGCGGCGGGCATGGCCGGGATCAGCTCCTTCGCGCGCCGGCGCACGTGGTCCGTGATGAGCAGTTCGCGGCACGGGGGCGCGTACAGCTCGGAGGGGTGGCCCGAGCCGTCCTCCGTGGTGTCCTCGAGGGAGCGCTGGTCCGCCACGGAGAACCAGCGCATCTGCTCCACCTCGTCGCCGAAGAACTCGATGCGCACGGGGTAGTCCTCGGTGGGCGGGAACACGTCGATCAGCCCGCCGCGCACGGCGAACTCGCCGCGTCGGCTGACCATGTCCACGCGTGAGTAGGCGGCGTCCGCGAGCGCGGCCACCACGCCGTCGAAGTCCCGCTCCTCCCCCGTCCGCAGGGTCACCGGGCTCAGCTCGCCGAGCCCGGCCACGAGGGGCTGCAGCACGGCGCGCACGGGGGCGACGACGATGCGCAGCGGGCCCTCCGCGTGCTCCTCGGGGTGGGCGAGGCGGCGCAGCACGGCCAGGCGCGCGCCCACGGTGTCCGAGCGCGGGGACAGGCGCTCGTGGGGCAGCGTCTCCCAGGACGGGAACAGCGCGGCGGCACCGGCGGGGGCCCAGGCGGCCAGGTCGGTCACGAGGTCTTCGGCCTCGCGGGTGGTCGCGGTGACCACGAGGACGGCGGCGCGCTCGCCGTGGCCCTCGGCCAGCGCCTCGGCGAGGACGGTCAGCAGGGGCGCGCGGGCGCCGTCGGGCAGGCCGATCTCCAGTTCGACGCCCCGGGCCTCGAGCGGCCGGGAGGCGGAGGCGGCGGCTGCCTCGAGCGCGCGTTCGGCGCGCAGGCGCGGCAGCAGCGGGGCGAGGACGGGGGTGGTCTCAGGGGCGCTCATGCGCGGACCTCCGGGGTGGCGGTGGAGCCGTCCGTGGCGGCGGGCAGTTCGGTGGTCATGATCTCCCGGATCTCTTCGAGGAAGGCGAGGACGTCGTCGGCGCCGCCCACCGGGCCGCCGGCGGTGAGCCGGTCCGTGCCGAGCAGCACCGCGGTGGGGAACGAGTGCAGGCCGAGGGCCTGCGAGGCGGCGCCGGCCGGGTCGGCGAGCACGAGCGACGCGTCGACGGCGCCGCTGTGGATCGCCCCGTCGGCGCCGGGGGCGTGCTGGGGCATCAGGACCCGCAGCCGGACCGGCCCGAGCGCATCCTTGAACTCGTCCAGCCGCTCGATCACCCGCGCGCAGGAGCCGCACCCCGTGGACAGGCGCAGGGCCACCACGGCCCCGTCCGCGACCAGCCGGTGCAGACCGGTGTACTCGCCGTCCGCGACCACGACGGCGTCCGGGAACGGGTGGCGTTCGGGCTCGGCGGCGTCGGCCGGGTCGACGGCGGCCGGGGCCTCGGGCGTGGGCGTCGCCGGGGCGGCGTCGGGTGCGGCCGGGACGGACTCGCGCCCGGCCAGGAACGCGGCGGTCGCGAGCAGCACGGACACGAGCAGGGCCCACGCCCACGCCCCGGCGCCGAAGGCGGTGAGCGGCTGCCAGGCCAGGCCCGCGCCGTGCACCGCCAGCGAGACGATCCCCTCGGCCAGGGCCAGGACGGCGAGGGCCAGGAAGACGACGTTGCGGACCACGGTGGTGCGGGAGATCGGGGCGGCCGAGGCCTCCCCGAAGCAGCCGCACGAGACGCCGTCGTCCTGGGCCCGGACCACGAGCGCGAGGAAGGCGGCGAAGAGGGCCACGGCCACCAGGCCGACGACCGGACGCAGCAGGGTGAGGGGCTGCAGGAGGGCGGCGGCGAGCAGCAGCTCGAGCCAGGGGAACGCGCGCGCCAGGCCGGGGGCCGCGAACGGACGGGGCACCCTGAGTCGGGTGAACGTGGCCTGCACGTCCTCGCCGGAACGGAGCTTCGCCGTCCCGCTCAGGAGCATGATGAGGGCCACGGCCCAGAGTGCCGACATGGCGGACACACCTTCCAGGGGGTTCACGAGGGGTCGCGCGGCCGGTCCCGGCACCGTGCACCGGACCCGGGTCGCGGAGGCCAGCATATAAGGTGAGGAATGGACGCCCATCGCCGTCGGCGAACCGGTGCCGGCCCTCTCACGGCCCGCCGGGCGCGGCCCCACTTGACCCCGAGGAGACACCGTGGCCTTTTCCGCTCAGCAGTCCATCCCGCACCCGCCGGCGGCCGTGGCAGCCGCCCTGGCATCCGAGGACTTCCACCGTTCCGTGGTCGAGTCCTTCGGCGGCTCCCTGGTCTCGTTCTCCGTCGAGGGCTCCCCGGAGGGCCCGATGACCGTCACCGCCGTGCGCTCCCTGCCCGCGGACCGTATCCCGGATCGTGTCCCGGACATGGCCCGCAAGCTCATCGGCTCCGCCCTCCAGGTGGAGCAGGTGGAGCGGTGGGACGCGCCCGCCGCGGACGGTTCGCGCGCCGGCACCACCACCATCACCGTGCCCTCCGCCAAGGCGACGGCGGACGGCGCCCTCCGCCTGACCGCCGCCGGTGAGGGCTCCCAGTTCTCCGTGGACGGCACCCTCGTCTGCCGGATCCCGCTGGTGGGCTCGAAGCTCGCGGCGAAGGCCGAGCCGATGGTCGGCAAGGTCGTCAATCGTCAGGCCCGGGCGCTGTCCTCGTGGCTCGAGCGTGACAGCGGAGCCACGCGCAGTTGATCTCGTTCTCCCGTCGCCCGGCGCTGTCGAGCTCGGCTCCGCCTGCCCGGCGGGGGCGCCGGGCCCTCCCCTCGCCGGACGCCGTGCTCATCGTGTGCACCGGCAACGTGTGCCGCTCGGCCTATGCGAGCCGGGCCCTGCAGGGCCGGCTGGCGGTCCTGGCCCCCGGCCGGGTGGAGGTCGGCAGCGCCGGCTCCCAGCCGAACCAGGCACTGACGGTGCCGCCGCCGCTCGTGCGGCTCGGCGCCGAGGCCGGCGTCACCGGGCTGGAAGGCCACCGTCCCGCCGCGTTGCAACCGTTCATGGTGGCGGAGGCAGATCTCGTGTTGGCCGCGGCTCAGGAGCACATGCGCTTCGCACTTCAAGAAGTGCCGCAGGCCGTCGCGCGGGTGTTCACCGTGCTGGAGCTCGCGGCGCTGGTCCGCGCCGTGGACGCACGAGAGGGACGGGACTGGATCCCCGCCGGTCGCGGGGTGCGTGCGTTCGCGGCGGAGGCGGCCCGCCACCGGGCCCTCGTGCGGTCGACCGCCCAGCCCCTCGACGTCGTGGACCCGTTCCGCGGGCCGGTGGAGGGGTACGCGGAGATGATCCAGATCATGGATCCTGCCCTGGAGACCATCGCGGATGCCCTGGCCCGTGCCGTGACCCCGACCCCCTGAGCGTGGGGCTGAGCCCCCGTCGAGGACGTCCGCCCGAGGCGGGAGGCTCAGTGGAACGCCTGCTGGGCGGCCTCGAGCCCGTCCGTGACGAGCTTCTCCACGGCGTCCGCCGCGCGGTCCACGTGCAGCGGCAGGACGTCCTGCTCGGGCTTGGTGAAGGGGCGCAGCACGAAGTCGGCCACGTCCATGCGGCCCGGGGGCCGGCCGATGCCGACGCGCACGCGGGCATAGTCCTTCGTGCTGAGCGAGGCGGTGATGGACTTCAGGCCGTTGTGGCCGCCCTCTCCCCCGCCGCGCTTGAGGCGCAGGGTGTCGAACGGGATGTCCAGCTCGTCATGGACCACCACGAGGTCCTCGGGGCCGATCCCGTAGAAGGACGCCAGCGCGGAGACGGGGCGTCCGGAGACGTTCATGTAGCCGGTGGACTTCGCGAGCACGACCCGCGGTCCCCCGATGCCGAGGCGACCCGTGGCCACCACGGCGCCGGCCCGGTGGCGGGTGAACCCGACCCCCATGCGGGAGGCGAGCTCATCCGCCACCATCTGGCCGACGTTGTGACGGGTGCGCTCGTACTCGGGCCCGGGATTGCCGAGCCCGACGATGAGCGTGGTCCCCGTCGTCACGGCGTGATCAGTCCTCGGAGCCCTCGGACTCGCCCTCGGCAGACTCGGCGGCCTGCTCCTCCTGCACGGACTCGTCGCCGAGGTCCTGCTCGACGACCTCCGAGACGGTGGCGATGACGATGTCGTCCTCGAGCTGCAGGGTGGCGCCGGCGGGGACCTGCACGTCCGGGGCGTACACGTGGTCGCCGGCCTCGCGGCCCTCGACGGAGATGGTGACGGCCTCGGGCAGGTCGGTGGCGTCGGCCTCGACCGGCACGGTGACGTAGTCCAGCACGTACTCGGTGCCGGGGGCGACTTCGCCCTCGACCTGCACGGTGACCTCGACGATGACCTTCTCGCCGCGGCGGACCTCGATGAGGTCCAGGTGGTCCACGGTGTCCTTGATGGCGTGGCGCTGGATGTCCTTGGGCAGGACCAGGTGCTCCTCGCCGGCCTCGTTCACGACGGTCAGCAGGGCGTTGGGGTTGCGGACGGCCAAGGTGGTCTCCTGGGCCGGCAGCAGCAGGTGCACGGGCTCCTGGCCGTGGCCGTAGACGACGGCGGGGATCAGGCCGGCGCGACGGGCCTGGCGGGCGGCGCCCTTGCCGAAGTCGGTGCGGCGGGTGACCTTGATCTTGAGCTGGTCAGACATGATGCGTCCTCCTGTGGGGGTCTCGGCCGCGCAGCCGGGGGCGGCGCGGGATGCGGCCAGGAGGGGGCTTCAGTGCCGCAGCGGGTCAGCATGCTGACGCGCGGCGGCGGCCTCGTCGATCACGGAGCGCACGCTCCCTCGCCTGGGCAACCCGGACAGGATAGCACCGGTGGTGCTCGACGCGTTCAGCGGCCCGCGCGTCGGGACCGCTCGATGATGCGGTCCAGCTTGCGGCGGTGGGCCCGGTCCTTCGCGGGGGCGCCATGGTCCTCCTCGTCCTCCTGGGCGCTCAGCAGGAGTCCGCAACCGAGCACGATGGCGCCGAAGATCGTGATGAACACCTCCCCCAGCTGGAGCGAGGCCACGAGGATGATGAGGGCGGCCGCTTCGACGGCGACGCGGGAAGGCGAGCGGTGCGTCCGGGCGAAGGGCCGCAGGCACAGCCAGAGGTAGGCGCCGACCACCACGATCAGGAACGGCCAGCCGCCCTCGACCAGGAGACCCAGGTAGGAGTTGTGGAAGAACATGGACACGTGGTCCAGGTCCACGAATGCCGTGGAGAGGCCCTGGCCGAAGAAGGACGTCTCCGCCACCTTCTCCACGGACGCCGCCTGGATCTGCGCCCGGAACCAGTCCGTGCCCGTGCGGTCGCCGAAGATCCCGAGGTCGGCCAGGTTCTCCTCGGCCCAGCTGACGAACCAGCCCATGACCACCACCAGTGCGATACGGAGGGCCCGCCCCAGGTAGGGGCTCACGAAGATCCACGCGACCGCGCAGAACAGCGCGGCCATCGAGGTCCGCGAGCCGGTGAGGAAGGTCAGGGCGGAGCCGGCGCCCAGCACGAGGAGCTTGGGGCCCATGCGCTGCAGGGTGGCCACGAGCAGCACGGGCAGGAGCGCGTAGAAGAGGCCGGAGACGTTCTTGTCCCCCAGGAACCCGGTGAGGTACCCGCCGTAGGTGTCCGGGGCCAGGCCCGCGTAGAAGAGGGGCACGTTGATCAGTGCTCCGGCCGTCATCCCGTAGAGGACGCCCTTGATGTCGATCCGCTCGCTGGCGATGGCGTAGATCAGCAGGATCAGGAGCGTGATCCTGGTGGCGCGACGCGTGGGGTCAAGGTCGTTGTGCACGGTCACCGCGACGAGATACGCCACCAGGGCCAGTGCGCCGAGGGCCAGCACACCGTAATGCGAGAGGTCCCGGCGGGGCTGCCGGAACGAGGCCAGGAGCAGCAGAAGGATCGCGGAGAACTCCGCGAACGGGATCGGCAGGCCCGGAGCGGTGAACGCCTCCACCACCAGGCCGGTGGCCAGCACGGCCTCGAACAGCCGCGGTGAGGCCGACGTGACCAGCGGGTTCCACGGGGAGCTGGTCCACGCGGCCTGACCGTCCGGGACGAGGCCGAGCGCGGCGTGGCCCCGGGCAGGCCGAGCCTCGGGTGGCACCACGGCCCCCACAGCGCGGGCAGCCGTCCGGTCACGGGGCGTGCTCGAGCGCATGGTGCGGAACCTTTCATGGATGCCGGGCGATACTCGGCTCAGCGTAGCGCGGTGGCGGGCGTCGCCCTCGGGCCCGGCAGACCGCACGAGGGGTCTTGGTACCGTGGTCCGCGCGTGCCTCGCCCACGACGGCCCGCGCATCCCCGTCCATGACCCCCGAGGTGCTCCGTGACGATCGTCGACTTCTTCCGCCTGCTGCGCGCCAACCTCCTCCTGCTCCTGGCGGCCGCCCTCGTGGGGGGTCTGCTGGGCTGGGGCTACTCCGCACTGCAGCCCCGGATCTACGCCTCCGAATCTCAGGGGCTCCTCGCCGCGCGGAGCACGGATCAGAGCCTCATCGCCGGCGACGGGCCTGCCGAGAGCCGGGCTCAGGCCTACGTCGCCCTGATCAACAGCCAGGCAGTGCGTGAACGCGTGGCACAGGACACGGGGCAGGACGACGACGACTCGCTCTCCGCGGCGCTCGTCCCCGGGTCCAGCATGATCAAGGTGACCGCCACCTCGACGGATCCCGAGACCGCCGCGCAGCTCGCGAACAGCGCCCTGCAGGCGACGGCGGACGTGGCGGCGGAGGTGGACAGGAACAGCCCCCTGGAGGTCGTGCCCCTGTCGGACGCCCGCGTGCCCTCTGCTCCCGTGAGCCCTGACACCCGGCGCAACGTCCTCTTGGGCGTCGTGGCCGGACTGGGTGCGGGACTCGCCATCGCGGTGCTCCGTCGTCTCCTCGATGTGAAGGTGCGCAGCCGCGCCGACGTGAAGGAGGTCACCGGCGCCGGCGTGATCGGCGCCGTCCCGGAGAACGCCTCCCTGACCCGCACAGGCGAGGAGGCCGTGGACCTCGACCCCCGGGCCGGCGAGGCCATCCGGGCGCTGCGCACCAACCTCAAGTTCGTCTCCGTCGACGAGCCGCCGCGCGTCGTCTCGTTCACGAGCGCGGACCCCTCCGAGGGCAAGTCGACCATCGCCTCGAACCTGGCCCGCGCCCTGGCCCTGGCCGGCGAACGGGTGCTCGTGGTGGACGCCGACCTGCGGCGCCCCCGGCAGCACGACCTCTTCCAGGTGGCGGGCGACGTGGGCCTGTCCGAGGTGCTGGCCGGTGAGGTGCAGCCGGACGACGCCCTCGCGGCGACCGGAATCCCGAACCTCACGCTGCTCCCCGCCGGCCGGACGCCCCCGAACCCGTCGGAGCTTCTGGGTTCGAAGCGCATGCGGGCCCTGTTGGAGCTGGCATCGGAGGACTTCTTCGTCATCGTCGACTCCCCTCCCCTGCTGCCCGTCACGGACGGCTCGCTCCTGGCCACGGCCGTGGACGGGACTGTGCTCGTGGTGCGTCAGGGGCGGACCCGCAGGGACCACCTGGAGGCGGCTGTGGAGAATCTCGCCGCAGTGGACGCGCATCTGCTGGGCGTCGTGATGAACGGCGTCGCGCGCTCCCAGCGCGGCGGTTACGCCTATGGCTACGGGTACGAGAGCACGTACCACAAGTCCCACGAGAAGTACCTCTCGAGCGTCGGTTCGTCCGCGAAGAAGGGGCGGCGTTCACGCCGCAAGGCCAGCACGCGCAGCTGATCGCCCCCACGCACGAAGCCCCCGCCGGAACCGGCGGGGGCTTCGTCGTGCGAGACAGGGTCAGCGCCTCAGATACGTGCGCAGGCGTTCGCGCTGGTCCGGGGCGGTGTAGCCGACGGCCGCCAGGGGCCCGAGGTCGAGGGCGCTGTTGGCCGGCCGCGGGGCCACGCCCTCCTTGCCGGCCATGTACACGGCGGTGGTCGTGGCGGAGACGCGCGCGGCGTCGTGGCCGGTGTCCTCGAAGACCCACCGGGCGACGTCGTGCCAGGTGACCACGTCGCCGCTGTTGGTCATGTGGAACGTGCCCGTGGGCGCGTCCGTGGTGACCAGGTGCAGCAGGGCGTCAGCGAGGTCGTCGGCGAAGGTGAGGCGGCCGTGCTGGTCGGCGACGACGGCCGGGTCGATCCCGCGCTCGGCGAGGGAGGCCATGGTGGCCACGAAGTTCTTCCCCTCCCCGATCACCCAGGAGGTGCGGACGATCCAGTGCCGCGCCACGGTGCGCACCGCGGCCTCGCCGGCGGCCTTCGACTGGCCGTAGACGCCCAGCGGCGCGAGCGGGTGGTCCACCGGGTGCTCCTGGCCTACGGGGAGGGCGCCGTCGAACACGTAGTCCGTGGACACGTGGGCCAGGGGGACGCCGGCCTCGGTGCAGCGGCGGGCGAGCTCGGCGACGGCGGCCGCGTTGACGGCCCAGGCCTGGGCCCGGCCCTCGGGCGTCTCCGCGGCGTCCACCGCGGTCATGGCGGACGCGTTGACCACGGCGCGCAGGCCGCGGAAGTGCTCCCGCGGCCACGAGGCCGGATCGGTCATGTCCCACGTGTCCCGGCCGTGGGCCTCGACCGGGATCCCCGCGGCCTCGGCGCGGGCCACGAGGGCGCGGCCGAGCTGGCCGCCGGCGCCGAGCACGAGGATCGGGGCGGGCGGCATGGGGGTGACGTCCGCGAGCATCGGGTGGGCGCGGTCCTTGTCCGAGAGCTCGGCGTCCTCGAGCGGGATGGGCCAGGCGATGGCCGCCGTCGGGTCCGCGAGGTTGAGGAACGTGTACTGGCCCTGCGCGTCGGCGGACCAGTGGTCGTTCACCAGGTACGTGTAGGCGGTGTCCGGCTCGAGCGTCTGGTAGGAGTTGCCCACCCCGCGCGGCACGAAGACGGCCTTCTCCGGGCCGAGCTCCACGGTGGCGACGGCGCCGAAGGACGGCCCCTCGCGCAGGTCCACCCAGGCGCCGAAGATCCGGCCGTGGGCGACGGCCACGTACTTGTCCCACGGTTCGGCATGGATGCCGCGGGTGGTGCCGACGGCGTCGTTGAAGGAGATGTTGTTCTGCACCGGGGCGAGCGAGGCGAGGCGGGGGTGCTCGGCGGCGAGGGCGCGGATCTTCTCCCGCTGCCAGTTCTCCTTGAACCAGCCGCGGTTGTCCCCGTGGACGTCGAGGTCGAGGACGAGCAGGCCGGGGATGGCGGTCTCGGTGATGCGCATCAGCGGTTCTCCCTCACTGGCCCTGGGAGCGGTAGGTGGCCTCGACGGCGTCCTTGGCCGGGCGCCACCAGGCCTCGTTCTCGCGGTACCAGCGGACCGTGTCCGCCAGACCGGCCCGGATGTCCGTGAACTGCGGCTCCCAGCCGAGCTCGGTGCGCAGCGCGGTGTTGTCGATCGCGTAGCGCAGGTCGTGGCCCGGGCGGTCGGCGACGAGGTCGTAGTCGTCCGCGGGGCGGTCGAAGAGCTCGAGGAGGATCTCCACGATCTCCCTGTTGTTCCTCTCGCCGTCCGAGCCGATCAGGTACGTGCGGCCGATCTCGCCGCGCTCGAGGATGCGCAGCACGGCCGAGGAGTGGTCCTCGGTGTGGATCCAGTCCCGGACGTTGACGCCCTGGCCGTAGAGGCGGGGGCGGACGCCGTCGATCAGGTTGGTGATCTGGCGCGGGATGAACTTCTCGACGTGCTGGTACGGGCCGTAGTTGTTGGAGCAGTTGCTCAGCGTGGCCTGCACGCCGAAGGAGCGCACCCACGCGCGCACCAGGTGGTCCGAGCCGGCCTTCGAGGCCGAGTAGGGGCTGGAGGGGTTGTACGGGGTGGACTCGGTGAACTTCGCCGGATCGTCCAGTTCGAGGTCGCCGTAGACCTCGTCCGTGGACACGTGGTGGAACCGCTTGTCGTGCTTGCGCACCGCCTCCAGGAGGACGAAGGTTCCGACGATGTTCGTCTGGATGAACGGCGAGGGATCGTTCAGCGAATTGTCGTTGTGGGACTCCGCCGCGTAGTGCACGACGGCGTCCGACTCGGCGACCAGGCGGTCCACCAGGGCCGCGTCGCAGATGTCCCCGACCTCGAGAGTGACGCGGTTTTCGGGCAGGCCGGCGAGGTTCTCCCGGTTGCCGGCGTAGGTCAGCTTGTCCAGGACGACGACGTCGTGCTCCGTCTCGCGGACCACGTGATGGACGAAGTTCGAACCGATGAACCCGGCGCCGCCGGTGACGAGGAGGTGCATGGGCGTGAGCCTATCCGCGTGCAGGCTCGGTATCAGACGCGGCCCCCAGATGAAGTGCAGCGGCAACAGTGAAATAGTCGGCATATCTATTATCACCTCATGTCGCGGCAGAGTGTGAGATGTCTACCATGGGGTAGTGAGCATCCTGCGGAGAGTGAAGTCTGACACCTTGAGCGCCCTGCGCCGTGGAGCCCCCGTCGCATGGACACCTCCGTGGATGGGACTGGGGAACCTGCTCTACGTGGGCCTGTGGGCCTACCAGGGAGAAGCGGCGGGCGAGCGCCGCCGGGTGCTGCTCCATCCGCAGCGCGAGGCGGGCATCGCCCTGTTCCCCCGCCTGCGGGATGAGTACTTCGTCACCGAGGACGAGGCCCCCTTCTTAGCGCGCCGTGTCCTACCCTGGCGCGAGGAGCAGACCGCCCCCACGCCATACCGTCCGCCCGCGCTGGACAGGTACATCCGCCACGTCCTCTTGCCGGGCTCCCCGGTGGCCGAGCCGATGGCCGACCTGGAGGGCGCCCTCGTGGTCAATGTGCGCCGCGGTGACTATTACACCGTCCCGCAGCACCGGGCCGAGTTCGGCATGGACCAGCGCACCTACATCGAGGCGGCGGTGGCATGCGCCGTGCAGGACGCCCCAGCGCCCCGCCACGTCGTCGTGATCTCCGACGGCCTCGACTGGTGCCGCGAACACCTTGACCCCGTCCTGTCCCGCCTCGCCCCCACCACCTATGCCGAGGGCGACCTCACGCATGACTTTCGTACCCTGGTCCATGCGGAACGGCTCATCATGACCAACTCCACCTTCTCCTACTGGGGCGGCTACCTCGGCGACGTCATCCACCCGGGGCGCCAGGTCATCGCCCCTCGGCTCTTCAGCCGGAACCTCAACGACGGCCGGGCCCACCAGCTACGCCCCGACTGGCAGATCATCGACGGCCTCTTCCCTCTTCCCCACCCCCAGGAGAACTGACCGTGGATGCGTCCTCCCCCACCTTGTCGATCATCGTCCCTTGCTTTCGGAGCGACTATGGGTTGAGGGATCAAGTCAACGCCCTAATCCATCAGCGGGATGCCCCCGCGCGCGAGATCCTGCTGTGCAACAACGGCGGCAACGACTGGCTCACCCCGTGGGTCGCCTCGCTGGACGCTCTTCCGGCCGACGTGGACATCCGGGTCGTCGATGCCACGGCTCACCCAGGACAGTCCTTCGCCGTCAACCGCGGCATCGCGGAGGCGTCATCCGACCTCCTCGCCTTCTGTGACGACGACGACCTCGTCCACCCTCGATGGGCTCGCATCGCTGTCGACATGCTGGCGGAGCACCCCGTCGTGACCGGCGGTGTAGTCACCCGCACCGACGCCGAGATGGCCTCTCTGGACTTTGACGCCCGCTGGCGCCTGCTGGAGGCAGAGACCGTGGCCACGGGTGCACGCCCCGTGGGGCTCGGCTCCATCGGCCCCGCGCTCATGGGGGGTAATTTCGCCGCCCGCCGGGAAGCCCTGCTGGCCGTGGACGGATTCGACACCGGTCTGGTCACCGGCGGTTCGGACAACGACCTGGGCTATCGCCTGCGTGCCGCTGGCATCCCGATCGTTGACTGCGGCGAGATGAGCATCCTGTACATCCGTCCCGCCGGAATGCGACAGGGCTGGCGGGTACGGCGCCGAGCGGGCCTCGCTCTGGCCGAGGTCGTCTCCGCCCGCTCCGCGTGGGACTCCGCGGCCGAATTCCGCCGGCCACCCGTCATCGAGGTGGTGCGAGCCGGTGCGGCACTAGGAGCCATGACGGCCGGGCTCAAGAGCCGGGATCTGAGCGGTGCGGCGGACCGCTTGGCCACAGCGGTGGGCCTCACCCAGGGTTGGTGGCGTCATCGGGTCCTGCGCCGCCGGCACCCGTCAAACATCGGCCTCGGGCTGAACTGAACCTCGAGTGAGCAACCTCCTGCGGCCCCCACCCGGGTGAGGGCTCACGCACGCGGGAGTCGTCAGCGCCCGGCGGCGTATTCGTCCTCCGGCACGCCGAGCCACTCAGGCAGCAGCAGCGGTGACTCGTTGTACTCGTAGATCCCTCGGGCCAGGAACAGCGGGGCGAGGACCTGCCGCGGCCGTACCTCCGGCCCCCGGGCGGAGGCGATGTACCCGCCCCAGTAGGAGAACGTGGAGTTGGCGAGGACCAGGTGGCGTGCGGCCGAGAGCTGCGCCAGATCCTGGAATATCTCGTGGGGTTCTGGCATCACCTGCGGCACCGTCCACGGGACCAGATGACGCAGGTGCTTTCGGCACCATGCCGGATCGTCGGAGACGAATACCACGGGGCCGGCATCGACGCGAGCCTTGCGGAGTGCGGCCCGGACGAATCCCTCCACGTCCATTCCATAGCGCTCTCGGTAGTGGGGGTTGCTGTAGTAGTCGCCCCTGCGCACGTTAATCACCAGAGCATCAGGTGTGACGCTGCCCCATCGGTCCGGGAATCTGGAGCCGGGGATGAGCACCTCCCGGACGAATGCCCGGAGATCCGGAAGGAGGAAGTCGCGCCCTGCGTGCTGCCCCCATTCCACGGTTCTACGCTGACGCCAGTGGACGTCGGCCTCTTGGACGGTGAGATCCCTCAGCCCCGGGAACTCGTCCAGCCAGGGCTGCATCTTCGGCTTGAACCGGACCCGCCATTCCTCGCCGGCCCACCGACGACGCGACCATGCGGTGGCCCAAAGGAAGAGGAAGTTGCCCCCGTTCATGGGCTCGTTGCCCCACAACACGTATGGCTGCTCCGAACGCGCCAAGGACAAGGCGCGGGCACGAGCGGATCTGATGAAGTCGTCAACGGCCATGCGGCTCACTCTACGGAACGCACCCCGGAACTTGGCCACAAACAGGCCTCGCCTCGCCGCGGCCGGGAGCTTCTATACCGCCTCATGTGAAGGCGTCCACCCACTAGAGTCGTCTCCATGAAAGGCATCATCCTCGCCGGCGGCACCGGGTCGCGTCTGCACCCGATCACGCACGGCATCTCGAAGCAACTGGTCCCGGTCTACGACAAGCCGATGATCTACTACCCGCTCTCCACGCTGATCTTGGCGGGGATCAGCGACATCTTGGTGATCACTACCCCACACGACGCGGAGCAGTTCCAGCGTCTCCTGGGGGACGGCTCGCAGTTCGGTGTGAGTCTCTCCTACGTACAGCAACCCTCCCCGGACGGCCTCGCCCAGGCTTTCATCCTCGGCGAGGACCATATCGGCGACGAGCACGTCGCGCTCGTCCTCGGGGACAACATCTTCTACGGCCCCGGCATGGGCCAGCAGTTGCGCCGTCACACCGCAGTGAACGGCGCCACCGTGTTCGGCTATTGGGTGGTGGACCCCTCGGCCTATGGCGTGGTGGAGTTCAACGAGCACGGCAAGGCAGTCTCCCTCGAGGAGAAGCCTGCCCAGCCGAAGTCCAACTTCGCGGTGCCCGGGTTGTACTTCTACGACAACGACGTCGTCGAGATCGCGAAGGGCCTCAAGCCGTCGGCGCGCGGCGAACTCGAGATCACCGACGTGAACCGCACCTATCTGGAACGCGGCTCCCTCAACGTGGAGGTCCTGCCCCGCGGCACTGCGTGGCTAGACACCGGTACCTTCCATGATCTGAACGACGCGTCCAACTTCATCCGCACCATCGAGTCCCGACAGGGCCTCAAGGTCGGCTCGCCCGAGGAGGTCGCCTGGCGTCAGGGCCTTCTCACCGACGACGAGCTGCGCAAGCGGGCCGAGCCGCTCGTGAAGTCGGGGTACGGGCGGTACCTCCTGGAGCTGCTCGAGTCCGGGCGGTGATGGCGCAGGACCAGCCCACGCAGGACGTCCGGCACGTCGTCTTCGCGAGCCGCTCCACGGCCCTCGCCGGCGGCATCACGACGGTCGTCGACGAGCTGGCGGCCGAGTTCGTACGGCGGGGCCTGACGGTCTCCTACCTGTCGATCCACCCGCCCTCCGGAGCGCCGCGCGTCCCTGGGCCGGTGTTCGAGGTCGACCGGCTCCGGCACTGGACCGCGGACCATCCCCTGGCGGCGGACCACCCGGGACCACTCGGGGCGAAGCTGGCGGTGAAGACGGCCCTCACCCCGCTGTGGCGGCGGTGGCGGGCCCTGCGGTTGCGCCGGCACCTCGCGCGATTCGGCGGGGACACGGCGATCATCTTCGCGAACCCCGACACGCTGACCTGCATCAGCGAGGCCGGCCACGTCCGGCCCGAGGCGGACGCCCCGTTCCTCGTGGCCCACGTCCACACCAGTCCGGAGGGCCTCGAACGGATGGGTTGGGACGTCCCCTTCCCGGCCCTCGACGTGGTCGATGCCGTGGTGGCCCTCCACCCGTCCTACATGCAGCCGATCGCCGACACGCAGGGCGTGCCCGTGGGCGCCATCGCGAACCCGAGCGGCACCGTGCCCGCGGCCGTGCCGCGGACGGACGCGGACGGGAGGAGGCGGATCGTCTCGTTCAGCCGCCTCTCCGCCGAGAAGCGCGTCGACCTGGCGATCCGGGCGTTCGACGCCCTTGCGGCCGACGTACCCGACGTCGTGCTCGAGATTTGGGGCACCGGGGACCAGGAGGAGTCCTTGATCCGCGTGGCCGACGAATCGGTCCACCGGGACCGCATCCGCTTCTGCGGCTGGTCCGACGACCCGGCGGCCGTCTTCACGGGCGCGACGCTGCACCTCGTCGTCTCCGACTTCGAGGGCCTCTCGATGTCGGCGGTCGAGGCGCTGCGCTGCGGAGTCCCGACAGCGGGGCGTCCCGTCTCGGCCGGGCTCGCCGACCTCCTGGAGCGGTGCGGGCTCGCCCTGCCGGGCGCCGAGCCCGCCGAGATGGCGGAGGCCCTCCGGGCCCTCCTGGACAGCCCAGACCGGCTCGCCGGGCTGGTCGAGGCCTGCGGGCGCGTCGGCGCGGACTTCGAGCCCTCGATCATCGCGGACCGGTGGCTCGACCTCCTCGCCGCGCGGGACATCGCCGCCATCCCCCACGCCCGCCCCGCGCGGCGGCCGCGGCATCTTGAGCGATAGCTGTATCAACTACCACGTGCGCATCCGCGCACGGGCGGCACTCACTCCAATGCGCCCGGCATGCGCCGCGTCGAGTACGACCGTCTGCGTCAGTGCCCGAACGCCAGCGAACGGGGCGCGTCTGTGAGAGTGGCGATTCGCTCCCGCGTCGCTTCATAGCCGCGTCCGGTGAGGTGGACTCCGTCACGACGGAGCTTGCCCGGTGAGGAAAGGGCCTCGGTCGGATCCCACCATTCGTCCCCAGCAGCGTCTGGGAGCCCATCGAACTGCTCTGCCGCATACGTGTCATACGCCGGACGGCGAGGCTCGACGATGCCTGCTTCCTCGGCCAGGGTGCGAATGCCCACTTGCCCCACGACCCACAGCAGGGCCACGACCAGCAATCCGTTGAGGACCACAGAGGCCAACATCAGGTAGACCCTGCGCCCGTACTTCGCATTTGTCCGGCCCGCCCCGGGTCCGGGCCGTCCCCGGCTCACGGGTGCGCCACCTCGCTCACCAGAACGCGGATCCGCCGCCCGAATTCGTCCTCGGAGAACCGCTCGGCGTGCGCCTGCATCACCCCGCGGTCCCAGTCATGCGCCAGCAGACGTTCCACCCCTCCGGCCACCGCCTCCACCGTCGGCTCCTGCACGAACACCCCGTTGACGCCTTCCACGATGGTGTCCAGGTAACCGCCGGCCCGCAGCGCCACGGTGGGCACGCCCCACGCGCTCGCCTCGAGCGGCGTGATGCCGAAGTCCTCATGGCTCGCGGCGATCAGTGCCGTCGCGTGCGCGTACGCCCAGCGCAGCTGCTCGTCGGTGAGGTCCTGGCCGAACACCACGTCCTCCCCCGCCATCGCACGCAGCCGGGCCTCCTCCGGACCCTTGCCGATCACCACGAGCGGCCGCCCCGCGCGGGCCGCGGCCTCGATCGCCACGTCCACGTGCTTGTACGGCATGAGCCGCGCGACCGACAGCAGGAAACCGTCCTCCGCCATCCGCTCGGCACCGGGGATCGGCTCCTGCGGGCCGTCCGTGCTCACGGAGTGCGGCGGGAACACGAGGCCCACACCGTCGAGCCCGTAGACGTCGTCGATCCGCTCCTTCACCACCGTGGAGTTGGCCACATAGCGCGATCGACGCCGGACGGACGCGCGGTCCCACCTGCGCAGACCCGGGCGAAGGACGCGGGCGATCCGGCCCTTGATGCTGTCCCGACCGTCCTCGCCCAGGTAGTCGTCCAGCAGGTACACCCAGCGCGCCGGGGTGTGGCAGTAGACGAGCGTGGCGCCGTCGTAGCGGAATCCGTGCGCCCAGCCGGAGGTTGAGACGACGGCGACCGGCTCCTTCACATGCAGCAGTGAGGAGGCCAGGGGCAGCAGCGGCAGTGCCCGCCGCGGGTCCTTCCGCAGCAGCCCCACCCGGTTCAGGGGTGAGGTGATGATGTGCGCGTCCTTGAATTCGGGGAACGTGCCCTCGGGGTCGTAGAACGTCGTGTAGATCGGCGCGTCCGGCCACATCCGGTGCAGGGCGAGCACCACCCGTTCCGCCCCGCCCTTCTGGGTGAGGTAGTCGTGGGCGATGGCGATCCGGCCGCGTGTCATGTCGGTCATGGTGATCCCCTCAGAACTGTCGGCGGGCACGCCCCGGCCGAGTGCGTCCGGTCTCCGCCGCGGCTTCGACCTGCAAGGCGATCAGCTTTCGTGCGATCGGGGCTGGCAACACGGCAGCGGCACGCTCGACGACGGCAGAGCTGTACTGGATCGTGCGCTCCGTGCTCAGAGCAGCCACCGCCCGCACGGCGGCGCCCCACGGCCCGCCCGGGGCGCGGTCCCCGCCGAGTGCGTCCGCCCCGTGCTTGGCGATGAAGATCTGCCGGGCGGACCCGGAATGCAGAGCCCGGCGCGCCTTGGTGTAGGTGGTGACCGCCGCCGCGTGGTGACGGGTCTCCAGCTCCGGCCGGATCTCCACCGGATACCCGGCGACGTGGAGGCGGTAGCCGAAGTCCACGTCCTCCCAGCCATAGCGGCGGTAGTCCGGGTCGTAGCCGCCGAGCTCCGCATGGAGGGTGCGGGGCACGGACACGTTGCCCGCCCAGTGCCGCCACTGCTGCTCTGCCGGAAGGGCATAGGCATGGCGACGGTGCGCTTCGTCCTGGGCGTCACCGTAGACGCGCTGATAGGCGGAGTCCGGGAGGACATTGGCCGTCAATCCGATCACGCCGCCATGCCCGCCCGCGTGCGCGGCCACGTGGTCCCGTATGTAGTGCGGTCCGGGCTCGAGATCGTCGTCCGCGCGGATGAGGATGCGGCCGGACGTCGCGTCGGCACCGGCGTTGAGCGCAGCGACCCGTCCGCGGTTCTCCCGGAAGACGGTCCAGCTCAGGCCCAGGCCCGGATGCTCTGCGGCCAACTGGGCGAGCACCGCTTCCGACCCGTCCACATCCCCGTCCACGACCACGTGGACCTCGAACGGCGGGGCGTCCTCCTGCGCGGCGAGGGCGCCGATCAGGCGCGGCAGCCGCTGGGCGCCGCCTCGGCTGGGGACGATCACGCTGGCCTCGGGGGTCAGGGGCGTCTCTGTCATGAGTCCTCCGCGGGGTTCATAGGGACAGGTCATCCAGGAGCTCGGCGACGGCGGCGCGTCCGGCCTCGGGTGAGAACAGCGACGCCCAGCGGTGCCGCTGGGAGTGGGCCACCGTGCCCAGATCGACCGCGCGCACGGCCCGCAGGCAGTCCGCGAGCGCGGCCGCGTCTCGCTGCGGAACAACGAAGGGGTGAGCGCTGCCGACCACCTCGGGAACGGCCCCGGCATCGGAGGCCACCACCGGAACGCCCGCGGCCATCGCCTCGGCCGTCACCAGGCCGAAGACCTCGGCCCACTGCGACGGCACGGCCAGCACGTCCACGGTGGCCAGGAACTCGCCGGTGTCCTGCCAGCCGAGCACCTGGACGTCCTCACCGGCTGCCTTCAGGGCGGTGGCGAGCCGGTCGGCCTCGTCCTCCGCCACGAATCGGCTCTCCCCCGCGATACGGAACACGAAAGCACCCGGGTCGGTCTTCCGCAGCAGCGCGGCGGCCTCCAGCAGGGTGACGATGCCCTTGTCCTCGGACAGGCGGCCAAGGAAGCCCACGGTCACCGGCTCATCGGCACCGCGGGCCCGCCGTGTCTGCGGCGCCGTCGGGGCCGGAACCCAGTTGTGGAGCACGCGGGCCCCGCGGATGCGGTCCGCCGCGAACCGGGAGGGCACGAGAACCGCGAGCGCACCGGGACGCGCCAGGGCGGAGAACACGCGCAGAACCGGCTTCTCGGGCACCTGGTGCAGGTGAACGATCCGGCGCGGCCGACCGGCCAGCGCCGCGGCCGGCAGCAGCCCGTTGCACCACGCGATGTCGTCCTTGCCTCGGCCACGGTCCCAGGCCCGGAGAGCGCGCAGGTACCCCAGGCGTCCGGGCCCGCCCACGCGGACCACGTCGAAACCGTCCGCGGCCAGACGATCGGCGGTCTCGGCCGGGTGCACCGGGGCCACGACGCCCACGTCCCGCCCCAGCTCGCGCAGGGCCGTGGCGAGGTGGTGCAGCATCACCTCGCCGCCACCCACTTCGCCCTGGTTCGCCAGGATCCAGATGCGTCCGGTCATCCCAGGGTCTTCCCCACCCGGCGCCCGAGCACCTCGAGGGTCGCCTCGGCGGTCGCCCGGGCCATGGTCTCCACGTCGCCCACGCGCACCTCGCCCGGGCCGTCGGCGGCGGTACGCACGACGGCGTCGGCGATGGCCGCAGGCGTGGTCTCGTGCACCAGGCGCTCGGGCGGCAGGATCTCCCCGTTGCCGCCCACGTCCGTGGCGACGGCGGGCAGGCCGGCGGCCGCGGCGTCGAGCAGGGTGTAGCTGAGGTTCTCCCACGAGGAGAGCTGCACCAGCACGTCGTGCTCGGCCATGGTGCCCCACGGCTCCACGAAGCCGGGCAGGTCGACCGCATCCGCGACACCGAGGTCCTCGGCCTGAGCGCGCAGCTGCCCCTCCAGGGGACCCGAGCCGGCCAGCGTCAACCGCGCCCCGGGGTCGCGCTCCAGCAGGGCGGGCAGTGCGGCGATCAGCCGGTCGAGGTTCTTCTCGGGCGCCAGCCGGGACAGGGAGAGGATCCGCAGCCCCTCCCCCGGTGCGCGCCGCTGCCCCGCGGCCGCGGCGCGCACCGCGGGCACGTCCACGCCGTTGCGCACCACGGTGAGGGGCGCCCCCGCACCCCACTTGCGCCGGAGCACGTCCGCGGTGGACTGTGCCACCGCGATCACGAGGTCCGTGCCGCGCAGCCGGGCGCGGTGCGCGGCGTTCTTCACCCGGGCCGCGGCGGCGCGGTTGTACAGCCCGTCGTCCGGGGCGATCCCGTGCTCGGTGCTGAGCAGCGCCGGCGCACCGGCCCGCCGCCGGGCCCGTCCCGGGCCGAGCGCGGCGAAGGCCGCGAGGTCGGCGAAGGCCAGGTGCGTGTGGACCGCAGCCGGGCGCAGGGTGCGCACCGCCGTCCGGAGCGTCCGCACCGAGGCGGCCAGGCCGGCATCGGGCCCGACGTCCCCGGTGAACACCGCCGCGCCCTGCTCACGCAGGCGCTCGGCGAGCGGCCCCTCGGGGCAGAGCACCGCCAGACGCAGGCCGGGCAGGCCGGCGCGCGCGACGTCGAGGACGTGCCGGGCCACGCCGCCGAGGTCGGCGACGGGCACCACCCAAAGCGTCAGCGGGGCCGGAGTGGTCGTCGCGGCCTCGGGGATCACAGCCACTGCTCCAGGCGGTCCAGGGCCGTCCAGAAGCCCTCGCCGTTGTTGATGTGGCCCTGCCAGATCTCCGGGATGAAGCTCACCCCGGGGGCCAGGCGGTCCAGCTGCTCGCACAGCACGGGCCAGTCCACGTCACCCTCCCCGATCTGCGGTCCCTCCCCGTCCACACCGGTGGCGTCCACCAGGTGCAGGTGGATGGTGTGCGGGGCCAGCTTCTCCACCATCTCCGAGAAGGGGATCCCCAGGAACGTGGCCGAGAGCTTGGAGTGGGAGATGTCCAGGCACAGGGGCACCCCCGTGGCCTCCACGAACGCCACGGTGTCGTCCGGGTCCATGAAGAGGTTGTGGTACTGCTGACCGCCCATCAGCCACGGGAACGGCGGCAGCGTCTGCGCGGCGATCCGGATGCCGGAGGTGTCCAGGCGCTTCACGGCCTCGGCGATGCGCTCGTACTTCGGCAGCCGCTCCTCCGGGCGGATGTGCCGGTCCAGGGTGAACCCGCCCATGGTGATGACCATGATGGGCTCCTCCTCGTTCGGGAACCAGCGCTTCAGGTCCCGGGTGATGTCGATCGTGCGCTGCACCTCGGCGATCGAGCGCTCCCATACGGCGTCGTCGTCGCTGGCCAGATCCACGAGGAAGTCACCGGAGAAGATGTCCGGCAGGTGCGTGGTGAAGCCCATCGGCAGGGGCTCGCTGAACACCGAGTCGATGTCGATCTCGAGGTCCTTGTAGGAGAAGTGGAACTCCAGGAAGTCCGGGGTGCAGTCCTTCGTCAGCGCCTCGACGTCGTGGTAGCGCACCGGCAGGCCCCAGGGGCGCCGGAACTCGAACTGACGCCCGGTGGGCACCGTGTCCGTGAGGTCGCCGGCGAAGAAGAAGTCGCCCTCGGCCATCTCGCGGTGCAGAGTGCGGCCGACCAGGCGCGGCAGCTGGTTGGGCTGCAGACCGCGGCCCGGGGACTTCACGGTCACGTCCGCCTCGGTGATCGTGGCGCCCACCGCGATCGGCCGGGCGGCCACGAGGGACTTGGCCAGGTTGATGCGGTTCATCGCCTCGCCCGTGGAGACCACACGCTCGTTCCCGACGCCGATCGACTCCTCGATGTCCCGCGTCTGCCGGACCATCTGCGCGAACTCCTCCGGCAGGAGGGAGACCTTGTGGTCGTTGCCCTCGAGCCCCCGGTCCACGGTGAAGTGCTTCTCGATGATCGAGGCGCCCCGGGCCACCGCCGCCAGGGCCACGTGGAAGCCGCGCTCGTGCCCCGAGTAGCCCACCGGCGTCTGCGCGATCTCCGCGAGCCGGTCCAGGTAGGCCAGATTCACGTCCTTGTAGGGGGCGGGGTACGTGGACTGGGCGTGCAGCATCGCGAAGGGGACGCCGAAGGAGCGCACGAGGGCCACCGCCTCGCGGATCTCCTCCTCCCGGGACATGCCGGTGGAGAGCACCATCGGCAGGCCGGAGGCGGCCGCGTCCCGCAGCAGCCCGTGGTTCGTCAGGTCCGCCGAGGCGATCTTCACGCCGTCCACCGGATACTCGCGCAGCACCCGCATGGACGGGGCGTCCCACGGGGTGCACATCAGGGCGACGCCGGCGTCCCGGACGTGGTCGAACACCCGCACCATGTCGGCGGCGGAGAGCGAGAACTTGGCCAGCTCGTCCAGGGTGCGCTGGGCCCCCAGGTCCTCGCCGGCGGTGGCCGCGCCGGACTGCCGGTACAGGGCGTCCATGTCCCGCAGCTGGAACTTCACGGCGTCCGCGCCCGCCTCGACGGCCAGGTCCACGAGACGGCGGGCCAGGTCCACATCGCCCTGGTGGTTGTTGCCGATCTCCGCGATCAGGAACGCCGGGTGGCCCTCCCCGATCCGGTGCCCGCCGATCCGCAGCTCCGCCTCCCGGTTGATCGCCAGGGCCGTCAGGCGGCCGCGCTCGTCCAGCAGCGGCAGGTGCATCGCCCCGGCGGGCAGGGCCTCGCGCATCTCGGCCGGGGAGGCACCCAGGGACGCCGTCACCGGGTCGCGATGGGCGACGTCGGCCGCGGCCACGTCCAGCGACGCCTCCGGATGCTCCACGAGCCAGCGGCGCACGTCCCCGTCCGTCAGGGAGCCGACGAGGAAGCCGTGGGAGTCCACCACGAACACGGTGCGCTCGCGGTTGTCGGTCATCTTGTGCAGGGCGACCAGGAGCGAGTCCTCGGGGAAGACGAGGTAGGGGGTGAGCCTGCGTTCGATGATCACTGCGCGCCTCCGGGGGTGCGGTTCGGGCCGGTGGTGGGGGTCTCGGCGGTGTACGGGGCACCGAGGTCGGGGCGGTGCTGGAGCACCTTCTGGACCGCCAGGTACTGGTCCATCTGCTGCTCGGCCAGGGCGAAGTCCAGCTCGGTGTCGATGTCCACGCCCTCGAGGTCGTCGAGCTCCAGCATGCCGATCCGGCCGCCGAGCCGGTTGTGCAGCCGGTCATAGACCCAGGGGCGCGTCACGTAGAGGGACCCGTTCTCGCGGAACCGCAGGTCGGTGCGCGTCATGTCCTGCCGGCGCTTGCGCGCCGTGACGTCGAAGTCCGGGATCGGGTCCCCATCGGGATCCTCGGGATGGCGCCACAGGAACGGGGACACCGGGACGACGCCGACCAGCGAGTCCACCCCCGTCTGCCGGAACTGCCGCACGGCGCGGTCCAGGGTGCCGGGCAGGCGGAGCGGGCTGGTGGCCTGGAGCAGCATCACGCCCTCGGGTTCGACGCCGGCCGCGCGCTCGGCCGCGAGCACGTGCTCGATCACGGGCTCAGTGGGGGTCGAGTCCTGGGCCAGGTGGGCCGGGCGCAGGCCCGGCACGTCCGCGCCGTAGCGGAGGGCGACCTCGGCGATCTCGGCCGAGTCCGTGGAGACCACCACGTGCAGGTCCTCCTCCGCCTCGAGGGCGGCCTGGATGGTCCAGGCCACGAGCGGGTGGCCGCCCAGGAGGCGGATGTTCTTGCCGGGCAGCCCCCGGGACCCGCCGCGCACGGGGATGACGCACAGGATGCTCACGCGGTCTCCTTCCAGACGTGTTCGGCGATCGCGGCCGCGGGGTCCGCGGTCGCGATCGCCGAACACGTCTGGAAGGAGACCGCGTGAGCGTGCGGATCGACGACGCCGGGCCGCCACCGGGTCATGCCGTAGCGCCGCCAGAACCCCTCGAGCCAGGCGGGCGGGTCCGGGTGGACGGCCCACGCGGGTCTGCCGGCCTGCGCGGCCTCGAGGATCCCGGTGGAGAAGACGGCGGCCACGGGCCCGCGCGTGGCGACGAGGGGCGCCCCGGCGTCGTCGATCCGCACACCGGCCCTGCGCCAGGCCGCGTGCTGGCCGCGGGAGAGGCGGTCCCGCTCGGCCGGGTGGGGGCGGTAGGCGGCGCCGGTGGCCCGCACGTACTGTTCGGCGGCCGCGGCGAAGTCCCGGCGGGGCAGCTCGGCGCCGTGCAGCTGACCGAGGAACACCCCGGGGCCGTCGTCCCCGGCGCCCGAGAGCGCGGGCGCGGTCCGGCGGGCCTGCTCCAGCAGCGCCGAGCCCACCGGGACGGCCTCCACATCGGCGCGGCCCTGGGTCCACCAGTCCGCGTCCGTGCTCGTGAAGGCGTACAGGGTGGCGTCCTGCGGGACGGGCGGCGTGGACACGGCCAGCAGCCCGTGCTGGACGACGCCGATGCGCGCCCCCCGCTGCCGGGCCCAGCGCACGGCGGCGCGACCCGAGGGCAGGTACTCCCCCGCCACCAGGACGCGGCGGAGCCCGGACAGGCGATCCCTCACGACGTCGGCGGTGGCGGCGTGCTCCCGGTGGCCCGCGGCCCCGGGCAGGGCGGGTGCGTCACCGGCGGGCAGCACCCAGCCGACCCCGGCGGCTGCCTCCGGCCGCACCGTGGCCAGGGCGGCCACGGGCGAGGCCAGCGCGGCCAGCTGCGTGGGGCCGAAGGACTCCAGGGCGACGAGGGTGTGCACGTCCCCCGCCGGCAGGAGCAGGCGCGGGACGTCGTCGCCGGTGAACCGGCGGCGTGTCAGGGCGCCGGCCACGCCGCGCACGGTCGAGCGCGCGGTGTCCGCGGCCCGCCGGGTCAGTGGCCACTGGGCGCGCTGCCACGCGTGCCAGCGCGGCAGGTCCTCGGAGCGCCAGAAGAGGGGCGCGTCGGTCATGCCCACCACCCCTGGGCCATGGCCGCCCGGTGCGCGAACGTGTGCTCCGCGTGCGACCGGCGGCGGCCGGCCTCCCGGATGCGCGCTCCCCAGGCGGGATCCGCGACGACCCGGCGGCCCAGCTCGATGAGGTGGTCCGCGTCCTCGAAGACGAGCACCTCCTCGTCCGGGACGTAGAACTCGGCCACGTCGGCCCGATCGACCAGCTGGAGACCGCCCATGCCGGGCACCTCGAAGGTCCGCATCGCGTGGCCGGCCTGCAGGCCGTGGATGTTGATGGCGCCCGCGGCGGCCGCCTGCACGGCGTACGCCTCCTCGAGGGGGATGTCCCGTTCGGCCGGCAGGTCCGGCCGGGTCAGCTCCCACGTGCGCAGGCGGTCCACCGGGTGGTGGCTCCATTGACGCCCGTAGGCGCGCACCGGCACCCCGGCCGCGGCCAGGCGCGAGAGCAGCTCCACGCGGTTCGGGTAGCGCGAGCCCACGAAGACCAGCTCGTCGCGCCGCGGCACCTCCGGCAGCGCCATCGCCGGGTCGAAACCGTTGGGCATGTAGTGCGCGTCCACGCCCTCGCCGGCCAGCAGCTCGGCCTCGGAGCGGGCGTAGCTGAGCACCGGCCCGACGGAGCGCAGGAACTCCATCGAGTAGTCGTGCCGCGCGAGGTCGTCGTACAGCCAGAGCATGCGGGGCAGGCCCGCATCGAGGATCGCGGACCAGAAGTCCTCGCCCAGCGAGTCCCCCTTGATCACGAGCACGCGGTCCGGCCGGGCCTTGCGCAGCGCGGCCACGGCCCGCCCCGTGTCCCAGGCGACCCGCGCGGCCGTGCGGTCCACGCCCGCCTTCTGCGGCAGCTCGAGCAGCCCCTTGTTCCGCAGCTTCATGCCGAGCGTGGCGTAGGCGTCGTAGCAGTGCACCGTGACGTCGAAGCCCTGGGCCGCCCACGCCGCCGCGATGGAGCGGTGGTAGCCGTGGAACGCCGGCGAGACCAGGAACAGCCGTTCCGGTGAGCGGCCGCCCCGCGCGTCGGGCGGCGCCGGCACGGTGTAGCCGGTGGCGCTCATCGGCGCCGCCCCTTCCAGACCAGCGCGTGCTCGTCCCGGAGCACGGCGCGGGCGTCCACGTCCACACCCCGGGCCTGCCGGAGCGCGTTCACGGCGAAGTTCGCCCCGGTGGCCGCGGTGAGCGCGGCCTTGAGGACCCGGGGGTGACCGAATTTCCGGGCGTAGCGGTACCGGGAGTCCACCAGCCAGCCGCGCCGGCGCAGCGGATCGGAGGATCCGCCGGATGCGTGCGGCACACGGACGGCCGGCACCACGATCGACGGCACACCGTGCTCGCGCAGGCGGCGCTGCAGATCGACCTCCTCGGAGTTCATGAAGTACTCCTCGTCGAACCCGCCGACGGCGCGGACCTGCGCCATCGGCAGGAGCAGCACGGCGCCCATCACCCAGTCGACCGCCACGGGCGAGACGGACCGGGCCGCCGCGACGTCGTGCCCCACGGCCTCGTGGAGCACGTCCAGGTGGCGGAAGCGGGCCAGCGGGGTCAGCCACTCGACGGTCTGGTGCAGCACCGTGGGGAAGTGCCGCCCGGACCACTGCGGCGTGCCGTCCTCGTTGACGACCTGCGGACTGACCACGGCTGGCTGGTACGGAGCGGCCGCAACCACCAGCGCGTCGATCTGCGCCCCCGTGATCTCGGCGTCCGAGTTGAGGACCAGGGCCAGCTCGGTGGTGGCCGCGGCCAGGCCGGTGTTCACGTTCGCCCCGAACCCGCCGTTGCGCTCGCGGCGCACCACGGTCAGACGCGGATCGTGCGCCTCGGGGTACGGGGTGGGCGAGGCGTCGTCCGAGACCACGACGGCGGCCAGCGCGTCTCCGGGATCGCTCAGCAGGCGGTCGACGAGGGCGAGGGTGGGGGCCGGATCGCCGTAGTGCGGGATCACCACGGTCACCGCCGCCGTGGGCGACTGGGCTGCCATGCGGGCTCCTCCCTCAGCTCGGATGGAGGGCGCACCCAACGCCCGAGAACCTGCGACGAGTATAGAGAGCGTCTGGCGAGGGCCCGTGCCGCCCGACGGGGCGGCCTCGTGGCCGTCGACACAGTGATCGGTACACTGACCCGAGAATCACGGGATGGAGAGGGTGAGCCACGACCGGCTCCCAGGGGGAGGACGAAGCCATGTGCGAGACCACCGCGCTGCGCATCAACACCGGACTCGGTGCTGTGACGGTCAGCGGCCTCACGGGAGACGAGCGGGCGGAGGTCATCGAGTCCTGGGCCCGATGCGGTGTGGAGGCCGTGGAGCCGCCCGCCCACGCCGATGCGCACCGCGACGCCGACACCGCGCGTCCGTGGCTCCAGTGGCACGAGGACCTGGTGTCCCTGGCGACCTCGCGGGCGATCGAGTCCGCCCGCGGCACCCACCTGATGTTCCACGCCGCGTGCCTTGCCGCACCGGACACCGGGGAGGCGATCGTCCTGGTGGCGGCGTCCGGCACGGGCAAGACGACGGCCACGCGCCGGCTGGGACCCCATTTCGCCTACCTCACCGACGAGACGGCGATCATCGCACCGGACGGCCTGGCCGTCACGCCCTACCCCAAGCCGCTGTCCGTGCTGGGGTCACGGGGAGCGCGGCCGAAGGCCCAGCGAGGCCCGGACGACCTGGGTCTCGGCCCGACCCTTCCCGACGCCCGGCTGGCCCGGATCGCCGTGCTGGACCGCGTGCGGGACCCCGAGGGCTCGGTGCCGCCGCGGGCGGAGCCCATGGAGCTCGTGGCCGCGCTTGGGGCCCTCGTCCCCCAGACCTCCTCCCTCTCCCTGCTCCCCCGCGGTCTCGTGACGCTCTGCCGCGTCCTCGACGCGGTCGGCGGCGCCCAACGCCTGGTCTACGCCGAAGCGGAGGACCTGCGGGATGTCGTCGATGGCCTCCTGGCGGCCCCGCCCACGCCCGTCACCCCCGCCTGGGAGGCGCTCACCGATGAGGAGCTGCGGGCCTCGGTCGGTGCGGCGGTCCCGGGCGCGGTGGCCCGCTGCGCCGTCGACGACGGCATCCTGACCGACCACGGCCGCCTGGTCCTGCTCGCCTCGGACCGCCTGGTCGTGCTCGAAGGTCTGGGCCCGTCCGTCTGGCTCCTGCTGGACGAGCCGCGGACGGCCGCCGACGTGGTGGCCTGCCTCCGCGCCGAAGGACCCGTGCCCGAGGACGCCGAGGCCCGGGTGCGGGAGGCGATGGACGCCCTGATCGCCGTCCAGCTGGCCACGGCCGGCTGAGCCGGCCCGGCCCGGAGGCGGCCGGCGCCCAGGGCCCGCCCCCTCAGGAGATCAGTGCCCGCCCCAGTGCGTGGGCGGCCAGACGGTCACGAAGACCTCGCCGACGACGTCCTCGCGGGTGACGAAGCGGGCGCAGTCCCCGGCCTGGTCGGCGGGGACGCCGCGGCATGCGATCACGGAGTCGGCCGAGTTCGAGCGGTGGTCGCCGAGCACGAGCATCGAGTCCTCCGGCACGGTGACCGGCCCGAAGCAGCGCGCGGACATCACCTCGGACTCGCAGTCCAGCTCGTCCCGGAGGAACGGCAGGTCATTGTGGATGTACGGCTCGTCCAGGGGCTCCCCGTCCACGGTCACGGCGCCCTCGGCGGTGCAGCACTCCACGGTCTGCCCCGCGGTGCCGACCACGCGCTTGACCAGCGCCTGCTCGTGCGAGCGGCCGATGCCGGTGAGGTCGCCGAACGTGCGGACGGCGTTCTCCACGGCCCCCTCCGACGACGCGGGGGTCGCCCAGTCCTCGTTCGCCGTGAAGACCACCACGTCCTGGGAGTCGGCCATCCCGTCCGGATAGGCGGTGCGGTTGACCAGCATGCGGTCCCCCACCTCAAGGGTGTTCTCCATCGAGCCGGACGGCACCGAGTACACCTTCACCCACAGGGCCTGCACCACGGCGACGACCGCGATGGCCACCACCACGTTCACCAGCAGGGAGGCCCAGAACGGCAGGCGCGGACGGCGAGGCTGCGGCGCGGCGCCCGCCGCGCCGTCGACGTCGTCCCCCCGGTCCGGCTCGACGCGCTCGGCCATGGTCAGGCGACGCCGTCGAACAGGCTGGTGACCGAGCCGTCCTCGAAGACCTCGCGGATCGCGCGGGCGATCAGCGGGGCGATCGAGAGCACGGTGAGGGTCTCGAAGCGCTTCTCCTCCGGGATGGGCAGGGTGTTGGTCACCACGACCTCGCGGGCACCGCACTCGCCGAGACGCTGGGCGGCCGGGTCCGAGAACACCGCGTGCGTGGCGGCGATGATGACGTCCTTCGCGCCGGCGTCCTTGAGGATCTGCACGGCGCCGGCGATCGTGCCGCCGGTGTCGATCATGTCGTCGATCAGCACGCACACGCGGCCCTCGACGTCCCCGACCACGGTCTTGGACTCGGCCTTGTTCGGAACGGTGAGGTCCCGGCTCTTGTGCACGAAGCCCAGCGGCACGCCGCCCAGGCGGTCCGCCCACTGCTCCGCCACGCGCACGCGACCGGTGTCCGGGGAGACCACCGTGACCTCCTCGCCCTCCACGCTGGAGCGGATGTGGTCCGCCAGCAGCGGGATGGCGAACAGGTGGTCCACCGGGCCGTCGAAGAAGCCCTGGATCTGGGCGGTGTGCAGGTCCACGCTCATCACACGGGAGGCGCCGGCGGTCTTGTACAGGTCCGCCACGAGACGGGCCGAGATCGGCTCGCGGCCGCGGCCCTTCTTGTCCTGGCGGGCGTACGGGTAGAACGGCGAGACCACCGTGATGCGGCGGGCGGAGGCGCGCTTCATGGAGTCCACCATGATCAGCTGCTCCATGAGGTGGTTGTTCAGCGGCGCCGGGTGCGACTGGATGATGAACACGTCCTTGCCGCGCACCGACTCGCCCGAGCGCACGTAGATCTCGCCGTTGGCGAAGTCGTAGGCGCTCATGGGGAGCAGCTCGGTGCCCAGCTCCTCGGCGATCTCCTGCGCGAGCTCGGGGTGGGCGCGGCCCGTGGCCAGCACCAGTCGCTTGTCCTCGCTGCGGCTCAGCTCCGTCATGACGTCCTCAACATCCTTCGTGGTCTCGCGTTCCAGGACCGACGGCGTCCGGCGTCGGTGTCGGCCGCCCGGGGCGGCCCGGTCCTCACACCCATCCTAGGGCGCGAGGGATCAGCCCTCGGCGTCCGCGACCGTCACCCCGGCCGCCTCAGCGGCCTGCGCGGACGTGCTGCCGGGGCGCTTGGCGGGCACCCAGCCCTCGATGGTGCGCTGCGCCACGGCGTTCAGCGCCAGGGCGCCGGCCGGAACGTCGTCGCGGACCACCGCGCCGGCACCCGTGTAGGCGCCGTCGCCCACCGAGACCGGGGCCGTGAACACCGTGTTCGAGCCGGTGCGCACGTGCGCGCCGATCACGGTGCGGTGCTTGGCGACGCCGTCGTAGTTGGCGGTGATGTTGCCGCAGCCGATGTTGGTGTACTCGCCGATCTCGGCGTCCCCGGCGTAGCCCAGGTGGGAGAGCTTGGCGCCGCGGCCCACGGTCACGTTCTTGGTCTCGTAGAACGCGCCGATCCTGCCGTCCTCCCCCAGCACCGTGCCCGGGCGCAGGTAGGTGAACGGGCCGACGGTCGCGCCCGCGCCGATCGCGGCCTCCGTGGCGTCGGTGCGCTTCACCACGGCGCCCTCCCCCACCTGCGTGTCCGTGAGGGTGGAGTCCGGGCCGACGACGGCGCCCGTGGCCACCGACGTCGTGCCATGCAGCTGGGTGCCGGGCTTGAGCGTGACGTCCGAGGCGAGGGAGACGGTGACGTCCACCCACGTGGAGGACGGGTCGACGACCGTGACGCCCTCCTTCATCCAGCCGCGCAGCACGCGGTCGTTGAGCTGGCGGCCCAGGTCGGAGAGCTGGCGGCGGTCGTTGGCGCCCTCGACCTCCCACACGTCGTCCGTGCCCACCGAGGCGACGCGGCCGCCCTCAGCGCGGACCATGCCGAGCACGTCCGTGAGGTACTTCTCACCCTGCACGTTGTCCGTGGAGATCTCCGGCAGGGTGCGGCGCAGCAGGGCGGCGTCGAAGGCGTAGATGCCGGAGTTGACCTCGCGGATCGCCACGAAGGAGTCGTCCCCCGTGGACTCGGCGTGGGCGAGGGCGTCCTTGTGCTCCATGATCCGCTCCACGAGGCCCTCGGCGTCGCGGACGATGCGGCCGTAGCCCGTGGCGTCCTCGAGGGTGGCGGTGAGCACGGTGACGGCGTTGCCGTCCGCCTCGTGGTCCGCGACGAGCCGGGCGAGGGTCTCCGGGGTCAGCAGCGGGACGTCTCCGTAGGTCACCACGACGGTGCCCTCGAGGTCCGCGGGCAGGGCGGCCAGGCCCAGCTCGACGGCGCGGCCGGTGCCCGGCACGTCGTCCTGGTCGGCGATCGCCAGCGCGTCGATGCCCAGCTGGGCCGCCACCGTCTCGATGTGCTCGGCCACGCGGGCCCGCTCGTGCCGGACCACGGCCACGAGGTGCTCCGGCGCGAGCGACCAGGCCGCCGCGAGCGCGTGGCCCACGAGGGAGCGCCCCCCGATCGCGTGCATGATCTTCGGCGTCGTCGACTTCATGCGGGTGCCCTGGCCCGCGGCCAGGACGATCACGGCGGAGGGACGGGCGGACGGCTGGGACATGGGGGCTCCTGCACCGGTGGGGGTCAGAGGACGGGTGTTCCGCCCCTAGGATTCGAACCTAGACCGCACGGCTCCAAAGGCCGGCGTGCTGCCATTACACCAGGGCGGAGCGCCGGACCCCAGGGGGCGGCGACGACGGCCCATTCTTCCACACAGGTCGCGCGTATCCGGGGTCAATAGGCGCCGTCGGCGGCGACCACGGCCTTGACGGTCCGCCCCAGGATCACGAGGTCGCCCAGGATGGACCAGTTCTCCACGTAGTAGAGGTCCAGGCGGACCGCCTCCTCCCAGGGGAGGTCGGACCGGCCGGAAACCTGCCACAGGCCCGTGATGCCGGGCTGCACCAGGAAGCGGCGGTGCACGTACTGCTCGTAGGCCTCGACCTCGTGCGGCAGGTGGGGCCTCGGGCCCACGAGGGACATGTCCCCCCGCAGCACGTTCACGAGCTGGGGCAGCTCGTCGATGCTGGTGCGGCGGATGAACTTGCCGACCTTCGTGATGCGCGGGTCGTCCTTCATCTTGAACAGCACGTCCGCATCCCCGCCGTCCGAGACGAGCCGCTGCCGGATCTCCTCGGCGTCCACCACCATGGAGCGGAACTTGAGCATGGTGAACGGCCTGCCGCCGAGACCGATGCGCTCCTGCCGGAACAGCACCGGCCCGCCGTCCGTGGCCTTGACCGCGATCGCGACGGCGATCAGCAGCGGCGAGATGGCGATCAGGCCCAGACCCGACGCGACGACGTCGAACGCCCGCTTGACGAACGCCTTGCCCTCGGAGAGGCGCGGGGTGGAGAGGTGGATGAGCGGCAGACCCGCGAGGGGCTGCGTGTGGAGGCGGGGTCCGGCGACGTCCACGAGGGCGGGCGCCATGATCAGGGAGACGCCGCGCTCCTGCAGCTCCCAGCCCAGTCGGCGGACGTCTCCGGGGACGAACGGGTGGCCCGAGGTGATCACCACGGCTTCGACGTCGCGCTCCTCCACGAGGGCGACCACGTCCTCCACGGTGTCCAGGTCCGTGGAGACCGGTATCGGGAGGTAGTCCTCCCGCCGGGCCTTGTATCCGACGAGAGCCGCCGCCACGGGGGCGTAGCCGGCGCCGGCCTCGGAGTCGAGGGTCTGGAAGATGTGCCGGACCGCCTTCGGGCCGCCGACGAGCAGGAGCCGCCGCCGGAACCTGCCGCGGTGTCGCTGCCGCGCCACCCACCCGCGCACGAGGAACCGGCCCAGCAGGAGCAGGAGGACACCCAGCGGCAGAGCCAGGCCCACGTAGCCGCGCGCCACGTCGAGACCTGCCGCATAGGCGAGGATCGCGAAGGTGCCGAAGAGATAGAGAGTGCCCTGCAGGACCCGCTTGTACTCCTCGCTGCCCGCCCCCAGGATCCGGATGTCCCGCGACCCCTGGATGCTCAGCGCGAGCACCCACGCCGCGCTCAGCGTGAGGCTGATGGTGCCGTAGTCGATGAGTTCGGCGCCGGGGAGGGTGATGCTTCGCGAGGCGCCGAAGCGGAGCTGGGCCGAGACGAAGGTGGCGAGCAGCACCGCGACGAGGTCCACGATGAGGACGAGCAGCGGGAGGCCGCGTTCCCAGGGCCGACCCAGGACACGACCGCGGACGCTCGACCCCCTCCGGGGCATGGTCGAGTCGTCGCCGGGATGCGCGATCACGCTCTGCTCCTCCGTCCTGACGCGGGGGATGGTCCACGTCACATGGGGTCGGGCATGGTGCTGTGCCCCAGCCCTCGATTATAGGGCGGAGACAGCAGCCGGCTGTGACACCTGCCGCACTCTCCTGTGCGCGCCCGCCGGTCAGTCCCCTTCGGCGAGTTCAGCGGCCTGCAGCCACTCCTCCTCCAGGACGTCCAGCTGCGCGTCGAGGTCCTTCAGGTCGGCGGAGGCCGCGGTGAGGGCGTCGAAGTCCTGCGCCTGCCCCAGCTCGGCCATCCGCGCCTCGAGGCCGGACCTGCGGTCCCGGAGCCGGGTGATCTGCTTCTCGAGCCGGGCCATCTCCTTGCGGGCCAGCCGACGCTCCGCCTCGGTGGGTCCGGTGTCCTCCTCCGGTCCGCCCATGCCCGCGCACGTCCCGACGACGTCGTTGCGGCCTCGGGCCGCGCCGGCTCCCCGGGCCGGGCCGCCGGCGTCGTCCATCGCGGCGCGCAGCTCGAGGTACTGGTCCACCCCGCCCGGCAGGCCGCGGACCTTGCCGTCCCCGAGCAGGGCGACCTGGTGGTCGGTGACGCGCTCGAGCAGGTAACGGTCATGGGAGACCACCACCAGTGTCCCGGGCCACCCGTCCAGCACGTCCTCGACGGCGGCCAGGGTGTCCGTGTCCAGGTCGTTGGTCGGCTCGTCGAGCATGAGGACGTTGGGCTCGCCCACGAGCAGGCGCAGCAGCTGCAGGCGCCGGCGCTCGCCGCCCGAGAGCTCCGAGACCTGAGTCCACTGCCGGGAGGTGCCGAAGCCGAGCATCTCGAGCAGCTGGCCGGAGGACATCTCGCGGTCACCGACCTGGAAGGACGAGCCCTCGCGGGCCATGACTTCGGCGACGCGCAGGTGGGCGACGTCGTCGAGCTCCTTCACGTCCTGGGTGAGGGTGGCCGAGACCACCGTCTTGCCGCGCTTCACCCGCCCCGAGTCCGGAGCGATGCGGCCGTCGAGCAGGCGCAGCAGGGTCGACTTGCCCGCACCGTTGACGCCGACCACGCCGAGCCGCTCGCCGGGTGCCAGGCGCAGGGTGACGTCGTCGAGGATCGGCTTCTCCCCCAGCGTCAGACTCACGTGCTCGAGGTCGAGGACGTCCTTGCCGAGCCGGGCCGTGGCCATCTTCGCCAGGGACACCGAGTCACGCGGGGCCGGGACGTCCTCGATGATGGCGTTGGCCGCCTCGATGCGGAACTTCGGCTTGGACGTGCGCGCCGGGGCGCCACGGCGCAGCCAGGCGAGCTCCTTCTTCACGAGCTGCTGACGCTTCTGCTCCGTCACCGCCGCCTGCCGGGAGCGCTCCGCGCGCGCGAGCACCCACGCCGCGTAGCCGCCGTCGAACGGGTCCACCGTGGCGTCGTGCACCTCCCACGTGCGCGTGCAGACCTCGTCGAGGAACCACCGGTCGTGGGTGACCACCACGAGGCCGCCGTCGGTGGGGCGCCAGCGCTGCGTCAGGTGGCGGGCGAGCCACGCGACGCCCTCGACGTCCAGGTGGTTGGTGGGCTCGTCGAGGAAGAGGACGTCGTCGTCCCCGGCGAGCAGACGGGCCAGGGCGACGCGCCGGCGCTGGCCGCCGGAGAGGCCCCGCACGGACTGCTCCAAGTCGAAGCCGTCGAGGAGTCCGCCCAGGACGTCCCGGACCTTGGGGTCCGAGGCCCACACGTGGTCGTCCACGTCCCCGACCACGGCCTGACGCACGGTGTGCTCCGGGTCGAGCCGGTCCTGCTGGTCCAGCACGCCCACGCGGACGCCGCCGCGGCGGGTGACGCGGCCCGTGTCGGGTGCCTGGAGGCCGGCGAGGATGCGCATGAGGGTGGACTTGCCGTCACCGTTGCGGCCCACGAGTCCGATCCGGTCCCCCTCATCCACGCCGAGGGAGAGGCCCTCGAGGACGGTGCGGGTTCCGAAGGCGATGCCGATGTTCTCGGCGCCGAGCAGGTGGGCCATGGAGGAGGTGGTCCTTTCCGGACGGAGGAGGGGTGGTCGGGTGCGGCGGAGTGCGCCGCCGGGTGTCAGAGCACGTGGGCGCCGGGCACGGGGCCGTGGACGGGGAGGGCGCGCACGCCCGTGCGCTCCTCGATGGCCGAGGCCAGCCGCAGCGCGGAGGCCTCGTCCTGCGCCACGAAGAGCAGGGTGGGGCCGGAGCCGGAGACCATGCCGCGCAGCGCGCCTTCGTCCATACCGAGATCGAGGACGTCCGAGAGCTCGGGGAACAGGACGACGGCCGGGGTCTGCAGGTCGTTGTCCATGGCGGTGGCGAGTTCGAGCGGGTCCGCCGCGGTGAGGGCCCGCAGGACGGCCTCGTTCACCTCCGGGCGCGTCGGCCCGTCGGGCAGGTGGCCCTCCCGGCGCAGCTCGTCCAGGGTCTGGAAGACCACGGGGGTGGACAGCCCGGCGTCCGCCGGGACGAGGACGAGGTGCACCGGGGTGCGGGCCGCGACGGGGGTCAGCTCCGCCCCGGTCCCGAGCCCGACGGCGGCCCCGCCCAGCACGCTGAAGGGCACGTCCGCGCCCAGCGGGGCGGCCAGCTCGGCGAGCTCGGCGCGGGTGTGCCCGGTCTCCCACAGGACGCTGCACGCGAGCAGCGCGGCGGCCGCGTCGGCGGAGCCGCCGCCCATGCCGCCCGCGACCGGGACCTGCTTGGCGACCTCGAGGTGGACGCCGTGGGTGTCAGGATCGAGCCCGAGGGTGCGCCGCAGGTGTGCGGCGGCGCGGTGCGCGAGGTTGCGCTCGTCCCAGGGCACGTCCTGGGTGTCCACCAGACTGATGTGGCGGCCCGACGGGCCGACGGTGATCCTCCCGTCCGTGCGCGCGATCGCCGTGACGGTCTCCCGCAGGCTGACGGCCAGGTACACGGTGGCCACGGGGTGGTAGCCGTCCGCGCCGGGGGGTCCCACCCGCAGGGACAGGTTCACCTTGCCGGGGGCGCTGACCGTGACGTGCCGGGCCGTGGGGTCGAGGCCGAGGTCCTCCGTCGTCATGCAACCACCTCCTCCGCCGCACGCCGCGGGCCGTGCTCGGCGATCCGCGCGAAGGCCGCGATGTCCAGGGCCTCGCCGCGGGCGCGCGGGTCCACGCCGGCGGCCACCAGGGCGTCCTCCGCCGCCTGCGGCGACCCCGCCCAGGAGGCGAGCGCGGCGCGCAGGGTCTTGCGGCGCTGGGCGAAGGCGGCGTCCACCACGGCGAAGACCTCCCGGCGGGACGCGCCGCCCGTCGGCGGCTCGCGCCGGGTGAAGGCGACCAGCCCGGAGTGGATGCGCGGAGCCGGCCAGAACACCTGGGTGCCGATGGTGCCCGCCTTGCGCACGTCCGCGTACCAGGCCGCCTTGGCGGACGGCACGCCGTACACCTTGGAGCCGGGCCCGGCCGCGAGACGGTCCGCGACCTCCTCCTGCACCATCACCAGGCCGTGCCGCAGTCCCGGCAGGACCGCGAGCGCGTGCAGCAGCACGGGCACGGCCACGTTGTAGGGCAGGTTCGCCACGAGCGCGGTGGGGCCGCCGGCGGCGGTGGCGGGCCGGACCTCAGCCAGGGCCTGCTCGCTCAGCGTCATGGCGTCCGCGTGCAGCACGGCGAGGGCGTCCTCGGCCCCGGGGCGGAACTCGGCGGCGGTGCGCGGCAGGCGGGCGGCGGTGACCGGGTCGATCTCGACAGCGGTGACGGCGGCGGCCGCGTCCAGCAGGCCGAGGGTGAGCGAGCCCAGCCCGGGGCCGATCTCGAGCACGTGCTCGTCCGCGGTCACGTCCGCTGCCTGCACGATGCGCCGGATCGTGTTCGGGTCGATCACGAAGTTCTGGCCCCACTGCTTGGTGGGACGCAGGTCCAGCTCGGCGGCGATGCGCCGCACGTCCGCGGCGCTCAGCAGCGGGGCGGGGG
>NZ_JABFBB010000024.1:107060-126556 GCF_017168555.1 Micrococcus sp. KRD012 | reverse complement strand
GGGCTGGACCATGCCCGCGAGTCTATCGGGGCGCTGGACAGGGTAACGGGGGCGCAGCGGCGCGAGCTCCGCTCAGGTGGAGAGGTCACCGAGCCGGACGAGCTCGCGGAACTCGGGGCTCGTCTCCTGCAGCCCGGCGAACGTGCCCTGGCCGATGATCCGCCCCTGGTCCATCAGCACGATCTGATCGCAGCGCTTGACCGTGGAGAGACGGTGGGCGACCACGATGACCGTGATCCGTCCGCGCAGCGACTCGATCACCTCGGTGACCCGGCGTTCCGTGAGGTTGTCGAGGGCCGACGTCGCCTCGTCGAGCACGAGGAGGCGGGGGCGCCGGAAGAGCGCGCGCGCGATGCCCAGGCGCTGGCGCTGGCCGCCGGAGACGCCCACGGCCCCTTCGCCGATCACGGTGTCCAGGCCGTCGGGGAGCTCGTCCAGCCACTGCCCCAGCTGGGCTTCGCGCAGCACCCGCTCCACCTCGGCCCGGTCCGCCGTCTGGGCGGCCTCGACGTCCAGGAGCACGTTGTGCAGCACCGTCCCGTTGACCACGGTGACGGACTGCGGGACGAACGCCACGTTGTCCCACCACCCCCGCGGGTTGGCCTCGAGCTCCACCCCGTCCACGTAGACCCCACCGCGCTGGGCGTGGTGGAAGCCGATGACCAGGTCCACCAGGGTGGTCTTGCCGGCACCGCTGCCGCCCACGAAGGCGTACGAGGACCCGAAGGGGATGCGCAGGTCGATGTCGCGCAGGACCGGCTCGGTCTTGCCGGGGTAGGTGAAGGACGCGTCCCGCACCTCGATGGCCTCCTCGAACGTGACGCGCTCGTAGGGCCGGTCCGCCGCGTGCAGGACCGGCTGCGCGGCGGCGAGCTCCGCCGTCGTGCGCTCGAAGGCCGGCCAGGAGGTGCGGATCTCGTTGGTGGTGGCCATGAGCGCGGCCATGGACGGCAGCACACGGAAGCCGGCCATCGCGAGCAGGGCGAGCGAGCCGAACGCCTCCCCGCCACGACCCTGGATGAAGGCCACGGCCACGAGCGCCGCGATGGCGGCCACGAAGGCGACCTCGAGCACGTAGCGCGGCATCATCGTGAGGATCATCTTGAGCCGCGTGGCTTCCGCGCTCTCCGCGCGGGCGGCCCGGTACTCCTCCATGAAGGCCGAGTCGTTGCCGCGGATCTTCACGTCCTTGTAGTTCTCCAGGCCCTGCAGCGCCGCCGTGTTGGCCCGCTCCCCCGAGGTCACCAGGGCCCAGCCCAGACGCGAGGCCGGGCGGCGGATCACCGTCTTGATCACCCAGGCGACGGCGAGGAAGTACAGGGCCATCCCGAGCCCCGTCAGCGGCATGGAGACGCCCACCACGACCGCCACCGCGACGAGCGTCACGGACTCCGTGAGGAATGTGACGGACGCGTTCACCACGCCCGTGTACGCCATGCTGGAGGTGCCGGTCACGTTGTTGACCAGGGTGCCGACCGTGCGCGTCAGGTGCAGGCCGTAGTCGGCCCGCAGGTAGTAGCGCAGCAGCGTGGCGGACGTGCGGATGAGGTTCTGGTTGGTGAACCCCATGGTCCACCAGCGGAACGCGAGCACCAGGATCGCCTTGAGCAGGAAGGCCACCACGATCACGACGGCGAAGGCCACCGTCTGCTCCGGCACCGTCACGGCCCCGAACCGGGCCAGCAGCCCTTCGAGCGCCGGGGAGCCCAGCTCCCCCGAGGTCAGCAGGCTGACCAGCGGGATGATCGAGGCGAGCGCCACCATCTCGAGGCCGGCCACGAGGACGGACCCGAGGACCACGAACACGAGGCGGATCCGCATGGGGCGGTCCACCAGGTACTGCGTTCCCTCGGGCAGCCGGGCTTTGAGGAGTCGGGTCAGCACGTCGCTCATCCTAGGGGCCGGGTCTGGATCGGCTTAGAACGCCCCGTACACCCGGGCGGTGTTCTCGCTCACCGCGCGGGCGAGGGCCGCCACGTCGTCTCCGCGCGTTTCCGCCATGCCCCGCAGTGTGACCGGGACCAGGTAGGGCGCGTTGGGGCGGCCCCGATGCGGATGCGGCGTGAGGAAGGGCGCGTCCGTCTCCACGAGCAGCAGCTCGGCCGGGGCGATCCGCAGCGCCTCGCGCAGCTCGTCGTTGGCCTTGAAGGTGACGGGGCCGGCGAAGGACATGTGCCAGCCGTGCTCGGCGCACGTGCGGGCCAGATCGGGGCCGCCGGAGAAGCAGTGGAACACCACGTGCGGGGGCAGCCCGCCGTCGGCCGCCTCCTCGAGCAGGATCCGGACGACGTCGTCGTGCGCGTCCCGGTCGTGGATCTGCAGGACCGTGCCGAGTTCGCGGGCGAGTCGGATGTGCCGGCGGAAGGACTCCTGCTGCGCCGCGTGGCCGGCCTCGTCCTGCGTCCGGAAGTAGTCGAGGCCCGTCTCTCCCACCGCGCGCACGCGGGGGTGGCGGGCGAGCTCCGCGATCTGCGCGAACGCCTCCTCGAACTCGCCGCGCTCGGCCAGGCGGGCCGCATCGTTGGGGTGCAGCGCCACGGCGCCGAGCAGGCGGGGCTCGGCCTCGATCGCCGCGATCGTGAACCGGGCCGAGGCGACGTCGCAGCCCACCTGGACCGCGCCGGTCACGCCCACGGCCTCCGCCGCGTCCATCGCCTGGTGGACGTCCACGCGGACCAGGCCGTCGCGGAAGTCGAGGTGCGTGTGGTTGTCCACGACGGGCACCGGCAGCGGCTCGGGTGCGGGCGGGTACTCGAGACGACGCTTGCGGCCCGACTTCTCCTCGCGGGCGTCCCGGCGCGGGCCGCCGTCGTCGTCCGGCTGCGGGGCGGGGGCGCGGTAGGCGAGCGGGGTCTCGGATGCGTGGGCCATGCACCCCACTCTAGGGAGCCGAGCCCGGCCTCCCGACACGCCTCGGGGGCGGTATCGGGTGGTATCCACGTCGGATACCACCCGATACCGCCCCCGGAGGGAACGGCGCGGCGAAGAGGTCAGGCCTTCGTGGCCGCCCACGGGTCGGCGATGCCGATGTACTGCACCGAGGTGTACTCCTCGATGCCCTCGGCGCCGCCCTCGCGGCCCAGGCCCGACTGCTTCACGCCGCCGAACGGCGCGGCCGGGTTGGAGATGACGCCCACGTTGTAGCCCATGAGGCCGAACTCGATGCTCTCGGCCACGCGGTACATCCGGGCCTGATCCTTCGTGAACACGTAGGAGGCGAGGCCGTACTCGGTGTCGTTGGCCATCTCGATGGCCTCCTCCTCGGAGGAGAAGGTCACGATCGGGGCCACGGGGCCGAAGATCTCCTGCTGGAGGATCGGGTTGCCCTTCTCCACCTTGATCGCGGTCGGCGCGTAGAAGTAGCCGTCGCCCTCGATCTTGTGGCCGCCGGTGAGCACCTCGCCGCCGGCCGCCACGGCGTCCTGGACGAGCTGGTCGATATCGTCGCGCGCGCCCTCGTCCACGATCGGGCCGAGGGTGGACTCCGGGTCGGTGCCGCGCAGGGGCTTGAGCGCCTCGAGCTTGGCCACGAACTTCTGCGTGAACTCCTCGGCCACGTCCTCGTGCACGAGGAAGCGGTTGGCGGCGGTGCAGGCCTCGCCCATGTTGCGCATCTTCGCGGCGAAGGCGCCCTCGACGGCGGCGTCCAGGTCCGCGTCCTCGAAGACGATGAGCGGGGCGTTGCCGCCGAGCTCCATGGAGGTGCGCAGCACGTTGTCCGCCGCGTCCTTCATGAGGCGCACACCGACCGGGGTGGAGCCGGTGAAGGACACCTTGCGCAGCCGCCGGTCCTGCAGGATCGGGCTGGAGATCGACGAGGCGGAGGAGCCCGCCACGACGTTGAGCACGCCCTTGGGCAGGCCGGCCTCCTGCATCACCTGCGCGAACAGCTGGGTGGTCAGCGGGGTCAGCTTGGCGGCCTTGAGGACCATGGTGCAGCCGGCGGCGACGGCGGGGCCCACCTTGCGGGTGGCCATGGCCAGCGGGAAGTTCCACGGGGTGATCAGCAGGCACGGGCCCACCGGGCGATGGTGCACCTGCATGCGCAGGGTGCCCTCGGGCACGGTGAGGGTGCGGCCGTAGTGGCGGCCGGCCTCCTCGGAGAACCAGCGCAGGAAGCCGTTGCCGTACGTGACCTCGCCGCGGGCCTCGGCGAGCGGCTTGCCCATCTCGAGGGTCATCAGCAGCGCGAAGTCCTCGGCGCGCTCGTTGATCAGGTCGTAGGCGCGGCGCAGGATGTCGGCGCGCTCCTTGGCCGGGGTGCGGGCCCAATCGGCCTGCGCGGCGCAGGCGGCGTCGAAGGCGGCCATGGCGTCGTCGGAGTTCGCGTCCTGCAGGCTCGCGATGACCTTGCCGGTGGCCGGGTCCTTCACGTCGAAGGTCTTGCCGGAGGAGGCATCGCGCCACTCGCCGTCGATCAGTAGGCCGGTGGGGACGGACTCCAGCAGCGCCTTCTCGCGCTCAGCGGTCACGGTCATGATGCACCTCTTTCGGGGTCGGTGGTCGGAGGCGGCGCGCCCCGCGTCCCTCAGGGGAACGGGTGGACGGGCACGGGTATTCCGACGCCGTCCGGCGGCGGTCGGCAGCGGCTCCACGGCTGATCCTAGCCAGGCAGGCCGCGCCTTAGTTCACTCCACCGCCGCATGACGTTGAGCCAGATGGCGCCCCTCGCGCGCGACGTGGAGGTGCCCCGCCCCTTCCAAGGGCTTCGAGCCAGGGACAAGGTACTTCCAGCGCATCGCGGGCCGCTCTACGAGGGTCCAGGACGCCCATGCCAGCGGAAGGGTCAGCAGCCATGCAACCACGGCGTAGCCCCAGAAGCCCAGCATGCCTGGAGCACCCGCCGCAGCGAGAAGCTGCTGCACGGGGAACGCATAGATGTAGATGCCGTAGGAAATGTCATTGACCGCACCGACCCGGACCGGCAGCGCAGCCCCCAGCCAGAGCATCGCGTAGGCCATGGGCACGGCAGCGAGCGAGTAGTAGAACGGCTCGGGCAGTTGGGAACACATCACCACCGTCACGATCGAGAGCACACCCCATAGAGCGCTGACGCGCAGGCGGTCGCGCAGTGCCCACAGGAGCATTCCCGCGAGGAAGAACCCTCCCAAGCGCATGATGTGCAGATAGATGTTCGTCGTCACGTCTAGTGGCCCACGTGCAAACACCTGGACGATCAAGAGGGCTGCCAGGGCCAGCGCTATCCAGGGAACCGGACGGCGCCGGACGAAGGGCAACGTGAGGAGAGCGCCGGCGGCAAGGTAGGCAGCGAATTCGTACGCGAGGGTCCAGAGAGAACCGTTCCACGCGCCCGCATAGGGGACATTCTCCAGCGTGCCATCAACACCCCACTGGCTGATCCACAGCCCGGCATTGCGCCCGACGTACGCGAGTGCGGAGCCCAGGTCGTAGGAACCGCCAGTGAACAGCAGACTTACCGGTGCGAAGACGAAGGCGACGAGCAATAGGCACACCCAGAACGCCGGCAGGATGCGTAGGGCACGGCGCCAGAGGTACGGCGCGAATGCGCCCCGGACACGAGAGCCAGCAACGAGGTAGCCCGAGATCACGAAGAACCCGTTGACGGCCGCGCCGCTGATTCCCTCCCACGCCGAGGAACCGAAGCCTCCCAGAGGCCAGGTATGACCGATGATCACCGAGGAGGCGAGCACGAGGCGGACGAAGTTGAGCGCGTTGTCCCTGCCAGCCAGAGCGGCGCCGAGGGAACGGCGCGGGGAGCGATCACGGGCGGGCGGGTGCAGGGGCGGTGCGGTCACAGTCAAACCTTAACCGCGTGTGGGCCCCTCAGCCCCGGGCAGCGAGCACCGCCTGATAGAGCTCCCGGCTCCGCATCCCGTGGGCTCCGGCCACCGCGGCCACGGCCTCCTTGAGCCGGGTGCCGGACTCCACCAGCACCGCCACCTCGGCGACGGCGTCCGCCTCGGACGACTCCCCCTCGGCGCCGGGCGCGGGCGGCCCGATCACCAGCACGATCTCCCCGCGGATCCCCTCCCCCGCGTGCCGCTCCGCAGCCCAGGCATGCACTTCGGCCGCGGTGCCGCGCACCACCTCCTCGTGCAGCTTGGTGAGCTCGCGGGCCACGCACACCGGCCGCTCCGGTCCGAGGACCTCCACGACGACGGCCAGCGCGTCCGCCAGACGCTGCGGCGATTCGAAGGCGGCCACCGTGCGGGCCTCGGTCAGCAGGGAGGTGAGCCATCGCCGTCGTTCCCCGTCCTTGCGAGGGACGAAGCCGTCGAAGGCGAACCGGTCCGTCGGCAGGCCGGACAGGGCGAGCGCGGTGGTCACGGCGGAGGGGCCGGGCGCACACGTCACGGGCAGCCCTGCGGACACCGCGGCCGCCACGAGCCGGTACCCCGGGTCCGAGACCGTGGGCATGCCCGCGTCCGAGACCACCGCCACCGTGGCACCGCCCCGCACCTGGTCCAGCAGCCCCTGGGTGGAGGCCGCCTCGTTGTGCTCGTGATGGGCCACCACCCTGCCCGCCGGGGTGACGCCCAGACCGGCGCACAGGCGCCGCGCGGTCCTGGTGTCCTCCGCGGCGATCACATCCGCCTCCGCCAGCAGCTCACGCAGGCGCGCGGACGCGTCCCCGAGGTTGCCGATGGGGGTGGCGGCCAGGACGATGCGGCCCTCGGGCATGGGACGACCTTTCGACGGACGGACGGCTGCCCCGAGCCTACGGCCCCGGCCACCGTGCACGTCTCGCCGTGCACCCCGCCGCCTAGCTGTAGGAGGGCATGACGTTGTTGACTCGGGCCGGTGCCAACGAGGCCGGAGGAGCGTCCCCGCAGGAGGTATGAGGCCGATGGTAGTTGTAGTGGTTCACCCACACCGCCAGGGCCTCACGCCGAGCTTGCTCTGAGGTGTAGGGGCGGGCGTAGAGGACCTCATCGACCATCAGCCGGTTGTACCGCTCGACCTTCCCGTTATGGCGCGGGGTGTAGGGTCGGATCCGGTGATGCCGGCCTCCGAGCGAGACCACCTTCGCGGTGAAGTCCGCAGCCCGGTAGTTGTTTCCGTTGTCCGTGATCACCCGGTCCACGGTGATGCCGTGGGCGGCGAAGAACGCCCGCGCCCGGCAGTAGAAGCTCACGGTCGTGGCCGCCCGCTCGTCCTCCAACGCCTCGGTGTAGGCCAGGCGGGTGTACCCGTCGATCGCCGAGTGCAGGTAGGTGTAGCCGACCCGCCGGCCAGGCCCGCGCTTGGAAGCACGGCCTGCTTCACTTTCACGTCCGTGGGTGCGCCAGCCGCCCCCGTCTGGGATCTTCCCGATCTTCTTCACATCCAGGTGCACCATGTGCCCCGGCCCTCTCGCGGTGATCTTCTGGGGTCGTTGGCGCAGGTCTTCTCCGGCCGGGGTCAGGTCCCGTAGGCGGGAGATCCCGAGTCGGTGCAGCCACCGTCCCACGGTACGAAGACACACCCGGTGGCCCTCGGAGACGAGGTGGTGATGGATGCGCCGTGCGGACCACTTGCGCTCCCGCCGCAGGGCGTGGATCTGGGCGACCAAGACCGGATCGAGCTGGGCAGGTGAACGGTGCGGCCGGCTGGGCAGGTCCTGAAGGCCGGCTTCTCCCTGGGCGCGGTAGCGGGCGACCCAGGTGGCCACCGTGGGCCGGCTCACCCGGAACTCGGCGGCCACGTGTGCCTGCGGGATCCCGTCGTGCAGGTGGCGGTGGACCATCCTGAGTCGGCCGGTGGGGGTCAGGGGTGCGTTAGCGTGAGTCATGAGTGGGTCTCTTCTGGCAGGTGGGTGGTGTAGGAACTTCCATCCTGCGGGAGAGGCCCACTCGTCTCATCTCAGCCGGCGCCTCGTGGCAAGAACCTCATGACCCACAACACCTAGCATGGAGCCCGTGCCCGCCACCGCCCTCGCCTCCCGCCCCGCCGCCGTCGCGGTCGACGACGGCCCCTTCGGCGTCGCCGCCCTGCGCGCCCGCCTCGGGGTGAGTGCGGCGCCCCTGACGCGGTGGCACTGGATCCTGCCGTTGCTGGTCACGGCGATCGCCGGCGTCCTGCGGTTCACGAACCTGGCCCACCCGGACCAGCTGATCTTCGACGAGACCTACTACCCCAAGGACGCCTACTCCCTCCTGGAGTCCGGCTACGAGCGGCGGTGGGACGAGGACGTCAACGACGCGTTCGCCCGCGGCGAGGCGGAGCCGCTCGAGGGGGCCGCCTACGTGGTGCACCCGCCGCTGGGCAAGTGGCTGATCGGCCTGGGCATGCTCGCGTTCGGCCCGGACAACGGGGTGGGCTGGCGATTCAGTGCCGCGGTGGCCGGCACGCTGTCCGTCCTGCTGGTCGCCCTCGCCACGCAGCACCTGCTGCGCTCGGTGTCCCTGGGCGCGGTCGCCGGGCTGCTGCTGGCCGTGGAGGGCCACCACCTGGTGATGTCCCGCATCGGGCTGCTGGACATCTTCCTCTCGTTCTTCGTGCTCGCGGCCTTCGCCGCCCTGCTGGCGGACCGCGTGCACGGGCGGCGGCTGCTCGCGGAGCGGCTCGCCCACGACGTCGCCCGGCGGGGACGCGACGCCCTGGCCAGCGGGCCGTGGCTCGGCTGGCGCCCGTGGCGACTGCTGGCGGGCGTGCTGCTGGGCGCCGGCTGCGCCGTGAAGCTCTCCGGGCTGGCGTTCATGGCGGCCTTCGGCCTGCTCACGGTCCTGTGGGACATGTCCGCGCGCCGGACCGCCGGGGTGCGGCGCTGGGCGTGGGCCGCCGTCGAGAAGGACGGCCTGTACGCGTTCCTGGCCGTGGTGGGCGGCGGCCTGGTCGCCTACCTGGCCTCGTGGACCGGCTGGTTCGTCACGGAGGGCGGCTACTACCGGGACTGGCACCGGGACAACCCGCCGGAGGGCCTGCTCCCCGGGCTGGTCCCCGGCCCGCTGCGCTCCCTGTGGCACTACCACGTGGAGTCCACGACCTTCCACCAGGGCCTCACCAGCCCCCACGACTACGCCGCCAACCCGTGGACCTGGCCGTTCATGGGCCGGCCCGTGAGCTACTACTACGAGGGCGCAGAGCCCGGCGAGGGGATCTGCCCGGCGGATGCCGCGGGCGCGTGCTCGTCGGCCATCACGGACATCGCCAACCCGTTCGTGTGGTGGACGGGCCTGGCCGCCGTCCTCGTGTGCGTCTGGCTGCTGGTGCGCCACCGGGACTGGCGGGCCGGCGCCCTGCTCGGCGCCTACGCGGCCGGGCAGCTGGTGTGGTTCCTGTGGCCCGAGCGGACCATGTTCTTCTTCTACACGATCGCCTACGAGCCCTTCCTCGTGATGATGATCGCCCTGGCGCTCTCGCTGCTGCTGCGGCCGGGCCGCCGGCCCGGGCCCCGCTGGGGCTCGGCTCTGGTGCTGGCGTACGTGACGATCGCCGTCGCCGTGTCCCTGTTCTTCCTGCCCGTCTGGATCGGCGACGTCATCTCGTACGACCAGTGGCGCTGGCGGATGTGGTTCAGCAGCTGGATCTGACGGCCGCGTCCCGGGCGCGGGCGTGCCCGACCGCGCGCCGCACGCCCGGAAATGGATACGCTCGGACCGTGCAGAACCAGAGCCCCGTCCATGAGTCCGCCACCGAGCTCGTCGGCATGCCGCCGGCGGACTCCAACATCACGGACCTGATCGTCGCCTCCTGTGCCGACCGGCCGGACGCCCCCGTGTACGCCGTGCGCAACGGCGCGGGCGGCTGGGTGGACGTCCACTTCACCGCGTTCCTCACCCAGGTGCGCGCCGTGGCGGCCGGCCTCATCGCCCACGGCGTCCAGCCCGGGGACCGGGTGGGCCTGTTCTCCCCCACCTCCTACGCGTGGGCCGTCCTCGACCAGGCCGTGTGGTTCGCCGGCGCCGTCTCCGTGCCGATCTACGAGACCTCCTCGGCCCACCAGGTGGAGCACATCGTCACGGACTCGGGCCTGCGGGTGGTCGCCGTCGGCAGCGAGGAGCTCGGCGAGCGCGTCGCCGAGGCCGCCGGGCACGCGGGCGTGGACGTGGCGACGTTCCCGCTGACGGACGCGGGGCTGGCGGAGCTGGCCGAGGCCGGCGCGTTCGTGTCGGACGACGCCGTCGAGCACGCCCGCTCCCTGGCGACCCTCGCCAGCCCCGCCTCGATCGTCTACACCTCCGGCACCACCGGCCGCCCGAAGGGCGCCGTGATCACGCACGGCAACTTCGTGGGCGCGGCCATCAACGTGCTGCACTTCGCGCGCGAGGTGGTCCAGTGGTCCCCGGAGACGACGACGTCGCGCACCCTGCTCTTCCTCCCGCTGGCCCACGTGCTCGCCCACGCCGTCCAGGTCATCTGCCTGTACGCCCGCATCCAGGTGGCCCACTCCGGTTCCCCGGCCACGCTGCTCGGCGACCTCGCCTCCTTCCACCCCACGTGGCTGCTGGCCGTGCCGCGCGTGTTCGAGAAGGTCGAGGCCGGCATCGAGGCCAAGGCCCAGAAGGGCGGCACCGGGCCGATCTACGCGGCCGCCAAGCGCACCGCCATCGAGTGGTCCACGGCCGTGGACGAGGCCGAGTTCGGGGACGGCCCCGGGCCTTCGGCCCTGCTGCGCGCCCGGCGCGCGCTGTTCGACCGGCTGGTCTACCGCAAGATCCGGGAGGCCCTCGGCGGCGAGGTGATCTCGTGCGTGTCCGGCGCGTCCGCCCTCTCCCCGGAGCTGGTGCACTTCTTCCGCGGCGCCGGCATCCCGATCGTGGAGGGCTACGGCCTCACGGAGACCACCGCGCCGGCCACCGTGAACATCCCCGGCGCGCACCGCGTGGGCACCGTGGGCCTGCCCGTGGCCGGGGTGACGGTGAAGATCGCCGAGGACGGCGAGATCCTCATCCGCGGCCCCGTGGTGTTCGACGGCTACCACGGCATGCCCAAGGCGTCGGCGGAGGCCATGGAGGACGACTTCTTCCGCACCGGGGACATCGGTGCGCTGGACGAGCACGGCTTCCTGCGGATCACCGGCCGCAAGAAGGACGTCATCATCACCGCCGGCGGCAAGAACGTGTACCCCACGCCCATGGAGGAGGCGCTGCGCCAGCACCGGCTCATCGAGCACGTGGTGGTGGTCGGGGAGAACCGCCCGTTCGTGGGCGCCCTCATCACCCTGGACGCCGAGGCCCTCACCCAGTGGGCCCTGGACCGCGAGCTCAGGCTCACTCCGGCCGAGGCCGCGACGGACCCCACCGTGCTGGCCTCGATCCAGGAGGCGGTGGACCAGGTCAACGAGGGCGTCTCCCGCGCCGAGTCCATCCGCCGCTTCCGCATCCTGGACCACCCGTTCACCGAGGACTCCGGGCACGTCACCCAGTCCCAGAAGCTCAAGCGGGCCCAGGTGATCGAGGACCACGCCGAGGACGTCGAGGCCCTCTACCGCCGCTGAGGGAGGGCGCCGCACCCCCGCCGCCGGAATGCCCTGCCTCCGGAATAACCTCCGGCGGCGGCCGGTTGGCGCGGAGGACCATCTCCCCGAGCGATCGGAACCACCGTGCCCTCCCTGTTCGACCCCCTGGACGTCGGCGCCCTGCGCCTGGACAACCGCATCGTCATGGCCCCCCTGACCCGCCAGAGGGCGGGCGAGGACGGCGTCCCCACCGAGCTGCACGCCGAGCACTACGCCCAGCGCGCCACTGCCGGACTGCTCGTCACCGAGGGCGCCTTCCCCTCCTTCCGCAGCCGGGCGTTCCCCGGCCAGACCGGCCTCGCCGACGACGCCCAGACCGACGGGTGGCGTGCCGTGGCGCAGGCCGTCCACGAGGCCGGCGGACACGTGTTCGTCCAGGTCATGCACGGCGGGCGCATGTGCCATCCGGACCTGCTGCGCGGCGCGGAGCCGGAGGCCCCCAGCGCCATCGCCCCCGGGGTGCCGGTGCGCGGGTTCAGCGGCAAGATGGAGGGGCCGGTGCCCAGCGCCCTGGACACGGAGGAGCTGCCCCGCGTGGTGGCCGAATTCGCCGACGCCGCCCGCCGGGCCGTCGAGGCCGGGCTCGACGGCGTGGAGGTCCACGGCGCCAACGGGTACCTGCTCCACGAGTTCCTGGCGCCCTCCAGCAACACCCGCGAGGACGCCTACGGCGGCTCCCCCGAGAACCGGGCGCGCCTCACCGTGGAGGTGGTGCGCGCCGTCGCCCAGGCCATCGGCGCCGAGCGCACCGCCCTGCGCATCTCCCCCGAGCACAACGTGCAGGGCACCATCGAGGAGGACCGCGCGGACGTCCTGGCCACCTACGACGCTCTCCTGGCCGGCCTCGCCGACCTGGACCTGGCCTATCTGTCCGTCATCCACCAGGACGTGGCCGGTGACCTCGCGGCGCACCTGCGCGAGTCCTTCTCCGGGCCCCTGGTGCTCAACAGCGGCTTCGGCGCGGTCACGGGCCTGGAGGAGGCCCGCCGGATCGTGGAGGACGGCCTGGCCGACGCGGTGGCCGTGGGCCGCGAGCTGATCGCCAACCCGGACCTGGCGCGCCGCTGGCGCGAGGGGCTGCCCCTCAACGAGCCGGACCCGACGACGTTCTACACGGGCGGGGCGCACGGCTACACGGACTACCCGTTCGTGGACGGGTCCCCGTCCTCCTGAGACCCGCACACCCGCCGGACGCACCGCGCCCCGCCTCCCATCACTGGGGGGCGGGGCGCGTTCGTGCGGGGGCCTCAGCGGCCCGTCACCGCAGCTGCGCGTCCTCCTCGCGGGCCCAGCGCAGGCGCGTGGACTCGAAGGCACTGCGCTGGTCCGCGGTGCGCTCGCGACGGCGGCGCGTTGGCCAGGTGAAGACGAGCGTGAGCAGGGCGGTCAGCAGGCTGATGAGGCCCACCGCGGCGGCGGCGTCGATCCAGAACTGGCTCGGGTACAGGCGGATCAGCGCGTCCTGCACGGAGAACGTCCACGTGCCGTCCGCGAAGAACAGCGAGTGGAACCCGGCGAAGAACGTCTCCCAGCCCAGCACCGCCAGGACCGCGAGCGCGATCACCGCGAGCGGCAGCCACACGGCGCCGGCGAACAGGGCGCGGCGCACCCCGCCGGGGCTGGTGCGCAGCAGGGACGCGATGAGCAGGGCGCACACCACCACGAGCACCACGAGCGCCGCGGTGGCGATCCACAGCACGGTCTTCACGTCCGTCATGTGGTCGACCTCGACCTCGGTGAACAGGGGCGCGCCCTGGTGCGTGAGGCTGCTGAGGTACCGCGGCCCGGCCAGGTTGGTCACGTAGTCCAGCCCGGCGGAGCCGTAGTGCATGCGGTCGGCGAGGGTGAAGCCGAACCGGTCCGCGGGGAACCCGGGCCGGTGGTACTCCAGCCACAGGAACACCGGGCTCGCCACGAGGCGGACGGCGGCCAGCAGCAGGGCGAGCGGGGCGAGGATCGCCAGCAGCACCTGCGCCAGGCGCGGGCCCGCCTTGGGCAGGCGCGCGCGCTCCTCCGGCGTGGGGCCCTGCAGGGCCGCCGCCTGCGCCACGGGGGCGGCGGTGCCGTCCTCGGGGTAGCGGTCGACCGGGGCGGCTGCGCTCGACCCCGCCGCGCGGGCCCCGACGGCGGCGCTCAGCGGGCCGAGCTCGTCGGCGCCGGGCAGCGGCCGCCGGTCGCTCTCGGGCACGGCCCGGGAGGCGACGATGTCGCGGTCGGCGTCCGGGGCCGGGCGGTCGGCGTCGCGTCGGTCCGCGGCCGCCGCGTCCCCGCCGCGCAGCGCGGCGAGGTCCTCGGGGCTGAGCGCCGAGGTGTGCTGGGCGCCGCCGTCGTCGTCCCGGCCCGTGGCGGGCAGCGCCTGGGTGCGGTTCGGGTCGTCCGCGGCGTCGTCCTGGACGAACGCGCCGTAGTCCAGCCCGGATTCGAAGTCCTCCGCCCCGGCGCGCTCGTCGCGCCCGCGGCCGGCCTGATGGGAAGCCATGTCCGTGCCTCTCTCGAGTGGGTCCGTCCGCCCGCGGGCGCCGGGGATCAGTAGCGGTAGTGGTCGGCCTTGAAGGGGCCGGCCACGTCCACGCCGAGGTACTCGGCCTGGGCCTTGGTCAGCTCGGTCAGCCCGACGCCGAGGGCGTCCAGGTGCAGGCGGGCGACCTTCTCGTCCAGCACCTTGGGCAGCGTGTAGACGCGCTTCTCGTAGTGCTCGCCGGTCAGGGCGCCGGTGCCCGTGGAGCCGCCGAAGAGCTCGATCTGCGCCATCACCTGGTTGGTGAAGGACGCGCTCATCACGAACGAGGGGTGGCCGGTGGCGTTGCCGAGGTTCAGCAGGCGGCCCTCGGAGAGCACGATGATGCTGCGCTCGGCCTCCGTGCCGCCGTCCAGGGTCCACTCGTGGACCTGCGGTTTGATCTCCGTCTTCACGACGCCGGGGATGCGGGCCAGGCCGGCCATGTCGATCTCGTTGTCGAAGTGGCCGACGTTGCCCACGATGGCCTTGTCCTTCATGGCGGCCATGTGCTCGGCCATGATGATGTCCTTGCCGCCGGTGGTGGTGACGAAGATGTCGCCCTCGCCCACCACGTCCTCGAGGCGGGCCACCTGGTAGCCGTCCATCGCGGCCTGCAGCGCGCAGATCGGGTCGATCTCCGTGACGATCACGCGGGCGCCCTGGCCGCGCAGGGCCTCGGCGGCGCCCTTGCCGACGTCGCCGTAGCCGCAGACCACGGCGACCTTGCCGCCGATCAGCACGTCCGTGGCGCGCATGATGCCGTCCGGCAGGGAGTGGCGGATGCCGTACTTGTTGTCGAACTTGGACTTGGTCACGGCGTCGTTCACGTTGATCGCCGGGAAGAGCAGGCGGCCCTCCTGCGCCAGCTGGTAGAGGCGCAGCACGCCCGTGGTGGTCTCCTCGGAGACGCCGCGCAGGGTGCCGGCGGTGCGGGTCCAGTGCTGCGGGTCGCGGGCCAGCGAGCGGCGCAGCGTCTCGAGGATGATCCGGTACTCCTCGGGGTCGTCCTCGGTGGCGCTGGGCACGGCGCCCGCGGCCTCGAACTCGACGCCCTTGTGCACCAGCAGGGTGGCGTCGCCGCCGTCGTCCAGGATCATGTTGGGGCCGCGCTCCGGATCCTCGTCCGCGCCCGGCCAGGTGAGGATCTGCGAGGCGGTCCACCAGTAGTCCTCGAGGGACTCGTTCTTCCAGGCGAACACCGGCACGCCCTGCGGGTCCTCGGGGGTTCCCGAGCCCACGACGACGGCGGCGGCGGCCTCGTCCTGCGTGGAGAAGATGTTGCAGGAGGCCCACCGGACCTCGGCGCCGAGGGCGGTGAGGGTCTCGATGAGCACGGCGGTCTGCACGGTCATGTGCAGGGAGCCGGCGATGCGGGCGCCCTTGAGCGGCTGGGCCTCCCCGTACTCCTCGCGCAGGGACATCAGCCCCGGCATCTCGTGCTCGGCCAGGCGGATCTGGTGGCGGCCCGCCTCGGCCAGGGACAGGTCCCGGACCGTGAAGTCGAACGAGGCACCGGGCACGGTGGTGCGGTTGGCGAAGGCCGGGTCGACGTCGGGGGTGCGGAACTCTGCGGAGGTCTCAGTCATGACCTCCAGCCTAGCGAGGCCCCGGACGGCACGACACGTGCCGCGTCAGTCCCCGTCACGCACCACGCGCAGCCCGGGGCGGGCCGGCGGGACGGCCATGGGCCGGGTGGGGACCGTGCGCACGCCGCCGTCCGCGTCGACGGCCTCGTAGTGCTCGGGCAGCTCCAGCCGCAGCACCTCCCAGCCGCGCGGGGCCGTGGTGCGTCGAGCGTGCTCGCCGCAGAGGTCGTACGTGTGCGGCTCCGCCCGGCGCGACAGGGGCCCGATGACCACCTGCGAGTCCGCGTAGTTGTACGTCAGCGTGGCCAGGGCAGGGCTCTGGCATCCGGTCTTGCTGCAGCGTCGCATGGGTCCCACGCCCGCCACCCTACTCGGCGGACGGCCCGGGGCGGTGGCCTACCATGGCGCGCATGACCGCGTCCGCCTCCTCCGATCCCCTCGACCCCCTGCCGTTCCGGGCGGGCGACGCCGCGGGGGCCGAGCCGGGCGTCGAGGGCGGCCCGGCCGAAGCCGGCGTCTCCTCCCCCGCGGGGCGCGGCGGCCGGGACCGCCGTGGCCGAGGGCTGCGGCATCCGCGCCCGTTCGGTGCGCGCTCGGAGCGGGGCCGGGGCGAGGCGCTGCTGACCGCCGTCGAGAAGGCGGTGGACCGGCTGGGCTCCCTGGACGCGCCCGGGCTGCGGCACGTGACCGCGCGGGTGGAGCGCATCCCGGACCGGCTCGACGAGCGACTGCGCGAGCTGCACGCCGGCCGGGAACGGGATGAGGAGGCGCTGTTCGCGCGGGCCGAGCGGCAGGGCCGGGACGGGGTGCTGATCACCCTGTTCGAGCGGCCGCTGCGGGACGCGGCCGACCCGGCCGACCTCGAGGGGGCCGTCTACGGGGTGGCGCTGAGCCGTTGCGCCGAGGCGCTGGGCGTGGACCCGCAGGTGCTCGACCCCAGCTGGGGCCGCGGCTGAGCCCGGACCGGGCGGTCCGCGCCGGGCACCGCGCCCGGTGGACGGGCGCCGCGCGTCAGGCGCGGGCGCGGCGCAGGCGGCGACGCTCGCGCTCGGAGAGCCCGCCCCAGATGCCGAAGCGCTCGTCGTTCGCCATGGCGTACTCCAGGCAGGCGTCCTTGACGGTGCAGGCCTCGCACACGCGCTTGGCGTCCCGCGTGGAGCCGCCCTTCTCCGGGAAGAACGCCTCGGGGTCCGTCTGCGCGCACAGGGCGTCCGCCTGCCAGGCCAGCTCGCCCTCGACGGGCTCGGTGGTCACGCCCGGGATGGCGGCCCAGTCGGCGGAGACGGGCACGGCCTCGACCGGACGCGCGTCACCGGGGAAGAGGGCGGTGACGGTGGCGGCCGGGGTGCCGGTCTCGCCGTCGAGGTCGTGGGCGGTGAGGAAGGCGGTCGCCTGGTCCTCGAGGCTCGCACCGGAGACGTCGGCCTGCGGGTCGGCGGGGTCCAGGAACCAGTCGCTGGGGACGCTCCGCGGACGAGGCGCCGGCGTCTGCGCGGGATCGGCCCGGTGCGTGTCCTCGACTCGCTGGGTCTGCTCCATGTGTGACGCCTCTTCCCGGGATCGACGTGGCGGTGTGGGCCGGGTGATCATGCGGTCCGCGCGGGTGCCGGGCAAGCCGGCGGGCCTCTCCTGGCGGGACCGTTGGCCCGGGTTCATTACATCGGTGTGATTCATGCCGAGTCAAACCGAGCGGGTGCCACACTGGGCCCATGGTCTCCCTCTCCGTGCCCCGGTCCACCGGCCCCCTCGTGCTCCGCCTCGCCTCCTCCCCGCGGCCCGCGCTCGTCCAGGAGCCGGGGGCCCCGGACGAGCCCGGCGCGGTGGACCAGCGCATCGAGCTCTCGGGCCGCGTGACCGTGAACTGGGCCGCCAAGTTCGCGGGCCTGCTCGGCGCCGAGGGCATCGGCGCGGGCGACGCCGTCGCCCTGGACCTGCCCGTCCACTGGCTCTCCCACGCCCTCGCCCTCGGCGTGCTCTGCGCCGAGGCCGAGCCCGCCCTCGAGGGCGACTCTCCCGCCGCCGTCCTCACGGACCGGCCCGAGGCGTGGCCGGACCCGTCCATGACCGTCTTCGCCGTCGCCCTGCCGCGCGGCCTCGAGCCCGAGCTCGACGGCCCGGCCGCCGATCCGGCCGTCGTGGACGTGGCCGCCGAGATCCGCGCCCAGCCGGATGCCCTGCCCGGCCCCGTGGATCACGTGCGGCCCGCGTCGATCCCGGCCGGGGCCGACGTCGCCCCGGACGACGACGGCCCGCGCCCCCGCCTGACGTGGGCGGGAGTGCGAGCCGCGCTGGAGGCGTGGGACGCGGGCCGGGCGGTGACCGTGCGCCCCTGACGGGGCGGCGGGGTCAGGCCGGGGCGCTCAGACCCCGGCGTCGGGGGCGCGGTGCCGGCCGTGCGGAGGCATCTGCTCCTCGCGCAGCACGGGCATCTGACCGGTGATGATCGCGAGGTCGTTGACGAAGCCGGGCTCCACGTCCAGCTCCTCCTTGAACACCCAGAACCGGTAGGCGAAGTAGCGGAACACGGTGCCGAAGAACAGGCCGATCACGTTGCCGGCGATGAACAGGCCGGTCGGGTCGGTCACGCCCATCAGGTACTGCGCGATCGCCACGCAGCCGGCCTGGATCCCCAGCCCGATCGCGTTCATGATCAGGAACATCACGAGCTCGCGCGTCTTGTTCGAGGAGCGCTTGTCCCGGAACGTCCAGTAGCGGTTGGCGACCCAGCTGAACAGGGTGGCGACGACGCCGCCCACGATCTTGGCCTTGACGTTGGACCCCTCGAGCGGGCCGGTCATCATCCACCAGAAGACGAGCGAGTCCACCACGAACGCGGCCGCACCGACGGTGCCGAACTTGGCCACCTCCCGCCACAGCAGGGAGACCATCCCGGTCAGGCGGCCCCAGAGATCGGACAGCATGGGCGTGGACTCCTCGGTTCGGGACGGGGGTGTGCACGCGGGGCGGACCCGCGCAGGGCTGGGGAACACTGTAGCCGCGCCCCCGGCGCGCGACCTCCTCGGATCCGGCGTCGGCCACCCCTCCGTGACGGAGTTCTCAGCCGGTCCGACTACCCTGTGCGGGTGACTTCCCCTCGACTCGGTGTGATCGGTGGCGGGCAGCTGGCCCGCATGATGGCGGGCGCGGCCGCGGAGCTCGGCGTGCCCTTCCGCGTGCTCGCGGAGGCCCCGGACGCGTCAGCGGCCCAGGTCGCCCCCCACGTGGTCGGCGACCACGCGGACCTCGCGGACCTGCGCGCGTTCGCGGCCACGGTGGACGTGGTCACCTTCGACCACGAGCACGTGCCCACCGAGCACCTGCGGGCCCTGCAGGAGGCCGGCGTCGCCGTGCGCCCCGGCCCCGAGGCGCTGCAGCACGCGCAGGACAAGCTGGTCATGCGCGCCGCCGTCGAGCGGCTGGGCCTGCCGAACCCGGCGTGGGCGCCGGTCGACGACCTCGAGGCCGTCCTCGCCTTCGGCGACGAGCACGGTTGGCCGATGATCCTCAAGACCGCCCGCGGCGGCTACGACGGCAAGGGCGTGCTCAAGGTCGAGGACGCCGACGACGCCCGCGCCTCCGCGGCGGACGGCACCCTGGCCGCGTGGCTCGGCGCCGGCATCGCCCCGCTGCTGGCCGAGGCCCTCGTCCCCTTCTCCCGTGAGCTCTCCGCGCAGGTGGCGCGCACCCCCTCCGGTGAGGTGGCCGTCTACCCCGTCGTCGACTCGGTCCAGGTGGCCGGCGTGTGCGACCTCGTGGTCGCCCCGGCCCAGGACCTCGACCCGGCCGTCGCCGCGGCCGCGACCGCCGCGGCCGTCCGCCTCGCCGAGGAGCTGGACGTCACCGGCATGCTCGCGGTCGAGCTGTTCGAGACGCCGGGGGTCGGCCCGGGCTTCCAGGTGAACGAGCTGGCCATGCGCCCCCACAACTCCGGCCACTGGTCCATGGACGGCGCCGTCACCGGCCAGTTCGAGCAGCACGTCCGCGCCGT
>NZ_JABFBB010000024.1:101776-106960 GCF_017168555.1 Micrococcus sp. KRD012 | reverse complement strand
CCCCAGACCCCCGCCCAGCCCCTGCAGGACGACGCCCCGGTCGTCTCCGTCGTGATGGGCTCCGACTCCGACTGGCCCGTGATGAGCGCGGCCGCCGAGGCCCTGCGCGAGCTCGACGTGCCCGTCGAGGTCGGCGTGGTCTCCGCGCACCGCATGCCCCACGAGATGGTGGAGTTCGGCGCCCGCGCGCACGAGCGCGGCATCCGCGTGATCGTGGCCGGCGCGGGCGGCGCGGCGCACCTGCCCGGGATGCTCGCCGCCGTCACCCCCCTGCCCGTGATCGGCGTGCCCGTGAAGCTCAAGAGCCTGGACGGGATGGACTCCCTGCTCTCGATCGTCCAGATGCCCGCCGGCGTGCCGGTGGCCACCGTTTCCATCGACGGCGCCCGCAACGCCGGCCTGCTGGCCGCCCGCATCCTCGCCTCGGCCGACACCGCGGAGGGCGACCGCCTGCGCGCCGCCCTCGCCGAGCACGCCGACGAGCTCAACGCCCAGGCCCGGGCCAAGGGGGCCCGCCTGCGCGAGCGGATGGCCGCCGACCGCTGATGTCGCCCGCCACCGGATCCGTGCCCGCCGGTCACGCGCAGCCCGACCCGCTCCGAGATCCACGCGTCGCCTCCCCCACCGAGCGCACCCGCCGGGCGCTGATCCTCACCGCCCTGACCCTGCTGGTCCCCGGCGGCGCCCAGCTCGTCGCCGGCAGCCGCCGGCTCGGCCGCGTGGCGCTGCGGGTCACCGTCACCGTGTGGGCCGTGCTGATCCTCGGGCTGCTGTGGTGGCTGGTCTCCCGCGCGAGCCTGATCTCGCTCATGGCCCGGGACGGCGTGCTGCTCGGGCTGGCGGTGGTCCTGGCGGCGCTGGCGGTGGGCTGGGCGGTGCTGTGGGTGGACACGTTCCGGCTGATCCGGCCGCACCTGCTCGCCCCCGGCGCGCGGAAGATCACGGCGGCGGTCACCGCGCTCGCGCTCGTGCTCACCAGCGGCGCCCTGCTCTACGGCGGCTGGGCGGCGAACACGAGCCGCGGGGCGCTCGGCGAGGTCTTCCAGGAGGGGCCGGCCGTCCCGGAGGCCGAAGGCCGCTACAACATCCTGGTCCTGGGCGCGGACGCCGGCGAGGGCCGCCAGGGGCTGCGCCCGGACTCCATGCACGTGGTCTCCGTGGACGCCCGCACCGGCGCCATCGTGATGTTCTCCCTGCCCCGCAATCTCCAGAACGCGCCGTTCGTCGAGGGCTCCCCGCTGTGGGACGTGTACCCCAACGGCTTCGACTGCGGCGACGAGTGCATCCTCAACGCCCTCTACACGGACGTGGAGGAGCACCACGCAGACCTCTACCCGGACGCCGAACACCCCGGTGCCGAGGCCATGAAGGACGCCGCCGGCGGCATCCTCGGCCTGGACGTCTCCGGCTACGCCCTCATGGACATGGGCGGCTTCGCCCAGCTGATCGACGCCATGGGCGGGGTGGACGTCGTCAGCGGCGGCTACGTGGTGCACCGCGGCGTCCGGCCCGACGGCGCCTGGGGCAACATCTGGTGGGAGCCGGGCACCCACCACTTCAACGGCGACGACGCGCTCGCCTTCGCCCGCTCCCGGCACTGGTCCACCGACTACGCCCGCATCCGCCGGCAGCAGTGCATGCAGGCGGCGATGCTGGAGCAGTTCAGCCCCGCCACCGTGCTCACCCGCTTCGAGGGGATCCTCGCGGCGGGCCAGCAGATCGTGACCACCGACCTGCCGCAGTCCCAGCTCGGCACGTTCGCGGACCTCGCCGAGCGCTCGCGCGGCCAGAAGATGCGGCGGCTGACCATCGGCCCGCCCGACTTCGGCGACACGGGCACCCACTTCACCACCTACCCCGACTACGACCTCGTCCATCGCCGCGTGGACGAGATGCTGGCCGATGAGTCCGCAACCGCCGGATCGGAGCCGACCGGGGTCTCGGCGACGCCGCTGCTCACCGTGCTGGCCGTCGTCGCGCAGGAGACGCAGACCCCCGACGTCGACGAGGACGACCCGGCCACGTGGCCGGCCCCGCCGACCCGCTCCGACGGCGAGCCCTTCACCGCCGAGGACCTGATGACGGCCGAGGACCTGGGCCAGGAGGACGTGCTGAACCACGCGTCCTCGACGAACGGGCTGTGCGTCCCCGCCCCGTGAGGCGCGACGCGCGGGCCGACGGGCTGACCTAGGCTGGGCGCATGCACGTCCTGAAGCCCGTGATCCGTGACTACGCCTGGGGCTCCCCCACGCTCCTCGCCGACCTGCAGGGACGCGAGCCCACCGGCCGCCCCGAGGCCGAGCTGTGGCTGGGCGACCATCCGAGCGCCCCGTGCGTCGCCGTCGTGGCGGACGGCGCCCACGTCGGCCTGGACGAGGTGGTGGCCGGGGACCCCGAGCACTGCCTCGGGCCCGCCGCACCGGAGGGCCGTCTGCCCTTCCTCATGAAGCTGCTCGCCGCGGGCGCCCCGCTGTCCATCCAGGCGCACCCCACCCTGGAGCAGGCCCGCGCGGGCTACGCCGCGGAGGAGGCCGCCGGCGTGCCGGCCGACGCCCCGGAGCGCAACTACAGGGACGCGAACCACAAGCCGGAGATGCTGCTCGCCCTGACCCCCTTCTCGGCGATGTGCGGCTTCCGCTCCCCCGAGGTCTCCTCGGACAGCTTCGAGGCCCTGGCCCGCGCCCTCACCGAGCGGGCGGACGGGGACACGTCCGCCGTCGCCGTCGCCGCCGCCCGGATCAGCCAGACCCTCGCCGCCGGCGACCTCGAGGACGCGTTCACCTCGATCCTCGACCCCGACTCCGTGTGGGGCTCCCCCGGCGCCGTCGCGCAGGTCGTGGACGTGCTGCGGGCCGCGCCGGACCTGGCCGAGCGCGACCCCTCGCTGGCCACGGCCCTCGAGGTCGCCCAGCACCACCCGGACGACCCCGGCGTGGTGGTGGCCATCCTGCTCAACCGCGTGGACCTGGCCCCGGGTCAGGCCATCCACCTGCCCGCCGGCAACGTGCACGCGTACCTGCACGGGCTGGGCGTGGAGGTCATGGCGGCCTCGGACAACGTGCTGCGCGGCGGGCTCACCCCGAAGCACGTGGACGTGCCCGAGCTGCGCCGCGTGGTCACCTTCGAGGCGCTGCCGGTGCCCTCCACCGAGCCCGAGCGCGTGGCCGACTCCGTGGTGGCCTTCCGCCCGCCGTTCGAGGAGTTCGAGCTGCTCCAGGCCACGCTCGAGGACGACGCCGTCCACGGGCTCGACGTGCACGGGCCCGGGATCGCGGTGGTCACCCGCGGCACGGCGAGCCTGGCCCTGGCAGGCCAGGAGATCGAGCTGGGCCCGGGCGAGGCCGTGTTCCTGCCCGCCGCGGAGACGGCGTCCGGCCCGCTGGCCGTCCGCGCCGCGGCCGGCGCCCCGGCGACGGTGCACGTGGCCGGCCTGCCGCGGGGCTGAGCCCGGCAGACCGGCCCGCGGGCTCAGCGGGCGTCGCGGTCCCCCAGCCACTTGGACCACTTCTTCACGTCGTGCTCGGCGTCCACGGTGCGGACCGTGCCGGACGACGAGCGCATCACGATGGACTGCGTGTGCACGCGGCCGTCGGCAAAGCGCACACCGCGCAGCAGGTCGCCGTCGGTGATGCCGGTGGCCGCGAAGTAGCAGTGGTCGGAGGTGACCAGCTCGTTCGTGGTCAGCACGGCGTCGAGGTCGAGGCCGGCGTCGAGGGCCTTCTGCTTCTCGGCGTCGTCGGTGGGGGCCAGGCGGCCCTGGATGATGCCGCCGGTGGCCTTGATCGCGCACGCGGTGACGATGCCCTCGGGGGTGCCGCCGATGCCCATCATCATGTCCACGCCGGTGCCCGGGCGGGCGGCGGCGATGGCGCCGGCGACGTCGCCGTCCAGGATGAACTTCACGCGGGCGCCGGCCTGGCGGATCTCCTTGACCAGGCCCTCGTGGCGGGGGCGGTCCAGCACGCACACGGTCACCTGGGAGACGGGCTTGTCCAGGGCCTTGGCCACGAGGTTCACATTCTGCTTCACCGGCAGGCGCATGTCCACGAAGTCGGCGGCCTCGGGGCCCACCACGAGCTTGTCCATGTAGAACACGGCCGACGGGTCGAACATGGTGCCGCGCTCGGCCACCGCGAAGACGGAGAGCGCGTTGTTGTAGCCCATGGCGGTCAGTCGGGTGCCGTCGATCGGGTCCACGGCCACGTCCACGGCGGCGCCGGAGCCGTCGCCGACCTGCTCGCCGTTGAACAGCATGGGGGCCTCGTCCTTCTCGCCCTCGCCGATCACCACGGTGCCGTCCATGGCCACGGTGTCCATGAACGCGCGCATCGCGTCCACCGCGGCGCCGTCCGCCTTGTTCTTGTCCCCGTAGCCCACCCAGGGACTCGCGGCGATGGCCGCCGCCTCGGTCACCCGCACCAACTCCATGGCCAGGTTGCGGTCCGGGACGTGATTCTCGTAGCCGGTCTTCTCCGAGGACGCGCTGGTCATCGCTGCTCCGATCCTTGCTCGCGGCGCTCCGTCCGCACGGGACGGGGCGTGAGGGCGGCTCTGCCCCGGTCCTCATCCTACGGGGGCGGCCTCCCGTGGGTGGCACAATGCTGACCGTGAGCTCCGCCGACCCCCACGCGTCCTGACCGCCACGCAGGCGCAGCGGGCCCGGCAGCCGTGGATGGCCATGGTGCTCTCCCTGGTGGCTCTGCTGGCGATCGTGGCCGTGGTCCTCCTGCTCAACCCGGAGCCGCCGCAGCGGCCCCGTGAGGACCGCGTCGACGTCGCCGCCGAGGCCGCCACGGTCCCCCACGACGACGGCGACCTGCCGGCCCTGGCGCCCGAGGTGCCGGAGTCCTGGTATGCCAACTACGCCCGTCTGCAGAAGCTGGACGGCGTCTCCACGTGGGACGTCGGCTGGGTGGTCACGGACACGGTGTTCGCGGGCCTGCAGCAGGCCGAGGACGTCGACCCCACCTGGGTGAGCCTGCGGGTGGACCAGGTCCCGACGTCGGAGACGATCGAGATCGACGGGATCGCGTGGGACCTCCACGCCGATCCGAAGAAGCCGGAGCGACGGCTCGTGGCGGAGGTGGACGGCAGCACCGTGGTGTTGACCACCACCGGTGACCGCGCCGTCCTCGAAGACCTGGCGCACGGCGTCGCGAAGGAGACCCGATGACCCCCCACACC
>NZ_JABFBB010000024.1:98691-101676 GCF_017168555.1 Micrococcus sp. KRD012 | reverse complement strand
CCCCGAGACGACGCCGGCCCCCGACGTCGTCGTCCCCACCTCCGACCTGACCCCCGCCGAGGCGTGGGAGGTCCTCGTCGAGGGCAACCGCCGCTTCGTGGCGGGCGAGCCGAGCCACCCGAACCAGAACGCCGAGCGCCGCAGCGGGCTGACGGCCGGCCAGGCCCCGGTCGCCGTGATCTTCGGCTGCGCCGACTCCCGCCTGGCGGCCGAGATCATCTTCGACCTGGGGCTCGGCGACGTGTTCGTGGTGCGCACGGCCGGCCACGTGATCGACGACGCCGTGCTGGGCTCCATCGAGTACGGCGTGGACGTGCTGGAGATCCCGCTCGTCATCGTCCTGGGCCACAACTCGTGCGGCGCCGTCACGGCGACGGTCGAGTCCTACATCTCCGGCACCATGCCGCGCGGCTTCGTGCGCCCCCTCGTGGAGCGCATCATCCCGTCCGTGCTGGCGGGGCGCCGCCGCGGTCTGGAGGAGGTCGACGAGTTCGTGGCCGAGCACGTGGACCAGACCTGCGACCACCTCTTGGAGACCTCGCAGTCCGTCCGCGCGGCCGTCGAGTCGGGGCGCACCGCCGTCGTCGGGCTCACCTACTCGCTGTCCGAGGGCACCGCTCGACCGGGCCGCGTGCACGGCGACCTGGCGGTCTGACGACGACGGGCGTCCGGTGCGGCACCGGGCGCCCACGCCGTCCTAGGATGTGATCATGACCGCAGAGAACACCGATCAGCAGTTCCGCATCGAGCACGACACCATGGGCGAGGTGAAGGTGCCGGTGAACGCGCTCTACCGCGCCCAGACCCAGCGCGCCGTGGAGAACTTCCCGATCTCCGGCAAGGGCCTCGAGCCCGCCCACATCCACGCCCTCGCGCAGGTCAAGAAGGCCGCGGCCAAGGCGAACGCCGAGCTGGGCATCATCTCGCAGGAGCGCGCGGACGCCATCGTCGCCGCCGCGGACCAGGTCATCGCCGGCGACCACGACGACCAGTACCCGATCGACGTGTTCCAGACCGGCTCCGGCACCTCCTCGAACATGAACACCAACGAGGTGCTCGCCACCCTCGCCACCCGTGCCCTCCAGGAGGCCGGCTCCGAGGACGAGGTGCACCCCAACGACCACGTCAACGCCTCCCAGTCCTCGAACGACGTGTTCCCGACCTCCGTGCACGTGGCCGTCACCGCCGCCCTCGTGAACGACCTCGTCCCGGCGCTGGACCACCTGGCCGTCTCCCTCGAGAAGAAGGCGGAGGACTTCGCCGGCATCGTGAAGTCCGGCCGCACCCACCTCATGGACGCCACCCCGGTGACCCTGGGCCAGGAGTTCGGCGGCTACGCCGCGCAGGTCCGCTACGGCATCGAGCGCATCCAGTCCGCGCTGCCGCGCGTGGCCGAGGTCCCGCTCGGCGGCACCGCCGTGGGCACCGGCATCAACACGCCCCAGGGCTTCTCCGCCCGCGTGATCGAGCTGCTCGCCGAGGAGACCGGCCTGCCGCTGACCGAGGCCCGCAACCACTTCGAGGCCCAGGCCAACCGTGACGGCCTCGTGGAGGCCTCCGGCCAGCTGCGGAACATCGCGTTCTCGATCATGAAGATCAACAACGACCTGCGCTGGATGGGCTCCGGCCCGAACACCGGCCTCGGCGAGATCGCCCTCCCGGACCTGCAGCCGGGCTCCTCGATCATGCCGGGCAAGGTCAACCCCGTGATCTGCGAGGCCGCGATCATGGTGTGCGCCCAGGTGATCGGCAACGACACCACCGTCGCCCTGTCCTCCACCAACGGCGCCTTCGAGCTCAACGTGGGCATCCCCGTGATGGCCGCCAACCTGCTCGAGTCCATCCGCCTGCTGGCCAACACGACGCGCGTCATGGCGGACAAGATGATCGACGGCATCGAGGCCAACGAGGAGCGCTGCGCCTTCCTCGCCGGTGCCTCGCCGTCCATCGTGACCCCGCTGAACAAGGTGATCGGCTACGAGGCCGCCGCCAAGATCGCCAAGCACTCCGTCGCGAACAAGATGACCGTGCGCGAGGCCGTCGTGGACCTCGGCTACGTCGAGCGCGGCGAGGTCACCGAGGAGCAGCTGGACAAGGCCCTGGACACCATGTCCATGACCCACCCGGAGTGATCCGGCGGATCCGGTGAGCGGCGCGACGCCGCCTCCCGGACCACGACGACGAGCGGCCGTCCTCCCGTGCGGAGGGCGGCCGTCCGTCGTTCACGCCAGCACCAGCACTCCGGCGGCCGCCGCCACCATCGCCGGTCCGAACGGCAGCGCCGTCTGCCCCGTCGCCCGACCCGCGAGCACCAGCAGCCCCGCCGCCACTCCGCCGAGCAGGATCGCGCCCACCCCGGCGGCGAGCACCGCCGTCGGGCCGAGCACCCCCGTGTACACGCCCAGCCCGCCGGCCAGCTTCACGTCGCCCATCCCGAGGCCGCCGCGGCTGAGCACGTGCAGCGCGAGCATCGCCACGGTGTAGCCGAGACCGCCCAGCAGGCTGCAGAGGGCCAGGTCACCCCGGCCCGCCAGCAGCGCTCCCCCGGTCATGGCCGCCAGCCCGCCCAGCGCCAGCCGCAGCGTCCATCGGTTCGGCAGCCGATGTTCGCGCAGGTCCGTGCGCACGAGCACGCCCGTGCACACCGCGAACCACACCAGCCCCAGGGACCACAGCACCGCCGTCGCCGGCGCGCCGTGCGTCCACGCCCATCCCACCCCGCTCATGCGCCCAGCCTAGGTCGGGCGGCGCACCCGCCGGGCCGTCGTCCACAGGGCGATCCGGCCACCTCGCGTTCACGGTCCGGCCACCCGGTGTTCTGCCCACAGCGCAACCGGAGCCGCCCATTGCGACGAGCCCTCGCGTGGGTCTACTGTGAAGTCACGAGCTTCCGGCCGTCTGATGGACGTACGGGGCTCACACAGACCCCATGGCCTCAATCCCGTTTCAAAGGGGCCATGGTGGCTGTCTCTTATAGCTGTCTCT
>NZ_JABFBB010000024.1:82527-98591 GCF_017168555.1 Micrococcus sp. KRD012 | reverse complement strand
CCCATCCCCCCCCTCCGCGGGGCCGAGCACCCCCGCCGGGGGCCGCTGCTTCGGCAGCGGCCCCTTTTTCATGCCCGGCTCAGGCTCGGCCCTCCTCCAGCAGGTCCGTGACCAGCGCGGCGATCGGGGAGCGCTCGGAACGGGTCAGCGTCACGTGTCCGAACAGCGGGTGGCCCTTGAGGCGCTCCACCACGGCCGCGATGCCGTCGTGCCGGCCCACGCGCAGGTTGTCCCGCTGGGCGACGTCGTGGGTCAGCACGACCTTCGAGTTGCGGCCCATCCGGCTCAGCACCGTGAGCAGCACGTTCCGCTCGAGCGACTGCGCCTCGTCCACGATCACCCACGCATCGTGCAGCGAGCGGCCGCGGATGTGCGTCAGCGGCAGGATCTCCAGCATCCCGCGGTCCACCACCTCGTCCACCACGGACGGGGAGACCAGCGCACCCAGGGTGTCGAACACGGCCTGCGCCCACGGGCCCATCTTGTCGCCCTCGGAGCCGGGCAGGTAGCCGAGGTCCTGGCCGCCGACGGCGTACAGCGGGCGGAACACGACCACCCTGCGGTGCTCGCGGCGCTCCATCACGGCGTCGAGGCCCGCGCACAGCGCCAGCGCGGACTTGCCGGTGCCCGCGCGGCCGCCAAGGGAGACGATGCCCACGCTCGGATCCGTCAGCAGCTCGATGGCCAGCCGCTGCTCGGCGGAGCGGCCATGCAGGCCGAACACGTCGCGGTCCCCGCGCACCAGGCAGGCTCGGCCGCCCTCGCCGACCCGGGCCAGGGCGGAGCCCCGGGGCGCGGTGAGCACCAGCCCCGTGTTGACCGGCAGGCGGTCCGCCTCGGCCGGGGCCTCCTCCGGCCCGGTCTCGACGCCCGTGCCGGTCAGGGTCCCCAGCGGGACGCCGGCCAGGTCGACCTCGCCGTCGTCGTAGAGGGCGTCCAGCCGCTCCTGCGCCACGCTGAGGGAGACGGTGCCGCGCCAGCCCGAGTCACGCACGAGCTCGTGGCGGTACTCGTCCGCGGCGAGGCCCATGGCCGCCGCCTTCACGCGCATCGGCAGGTCCTTGGACACGACCGTGACCGTGGCGCCCTCGTCCGCGAGCGCCTTCGCGACGGCGAGGATGCGGGAGTCGTTGTCCGTGCCGCGGATGCCCAGGGGCAGCACGTCCACGGACACGTGGTTCAGTTCGATCCGCAGCGTGCCGCCCTCGGGGGTGATCGGCACGGGCTGGTCCAGCGCGCCGTGGCGGCCGCGCAGGTCGTCGAGCAGGCGCAGGGCCGTGCGCGCGTAGTAGCCGAGGTCGGGGTCGGCGCGCTTGGCCTCGAGCTCCGAGACCACCACGAGCGGCAGGACCACCTCGTGCTCGGCGAAGTGCAGCAGGGCGCGCGGGTCCGAGAGCAGCACGGACGTGTCCACCACGTAGGTCCGCAGGCCGGTCGCCTCCGCCGGCCCCGCCTCAGCACGCGCCTGGCCCGGCCGGCTCGACGGCTCCTGCCGGGTCTGCGCGTGCTCCACGAGCTCTGCCACCATGTCTGCCTCCTGTGCCGGTGAACCGTGCGGGCGGGGGCCCGCCCACGGGCCACGCTAGGAAGCGGCGTCGTCCGCCGGGGCCCGGCACGGTGAACCCGGGATGAAGTCGCGGTGACGGTCCGTCCGGGCCCCGCCACGGCCCCGGCGTCCCGCGCTCCCTACACTGGAGACGCGCCGCCGACGTCCCGACGGCCGCCCGCTCCCCGTCCCCAGGAGGGCCCATGAGCATGCACCGCCCGTCCCCCGGCCTGCCCGATCTGCCGGGCGGCCCAGCCCCCGCCCCGACCCTGGCCGAGCGCGCCGGGGGCCGCCTGCTGGGCGCCGTCGCGCCCACCGCCGTGCTGATCGCGGCCATGTGGGTCGCGCAGTTCGTGCTGATCTTCCTCGGCCGGGTGATCATCCCCGGCGTGGGCCTGATCCCGCGGCGCCTCGACGGCCTCGACGGGGTCCTGTTCTCCCCCGTGCTGCATGCCGGCTGGGCCCACCTGATCGGCAACACGACGGCGCTGCTCGTCCTCGGTCCGCTGGCCGCCCTGGTCTCGCGCCGGCCGGTGGCCCTGCTCGTCTGCGCCTGGCTGGGCTCGGGCCTGCTGACCTGGGTGATCGGCACCCCGGGCGTGCACATCGGCGCCTCCGGGATCGTGTACGTGCTGATCGCGTTCCTGATCGTCTACGGGGTCGCGGTGCGGCGGATCGGGGCGGTCGTCGTCTCCGTGCTCGTCGCGCTCACGCACCTGGGCTCGAGCCTGATCGGCCTGCTGCCGGCACCCGGCATCTCGTGGACCGGCCACCTGGCCGGGGCCGTCGTCGGGGTGCTGCTGGGCCTGTGGTGGGGCCGCGCCGACCGTCAGGTGCCGAACCGGCGCTGACGGCTGCCGTAGTCGCGCAGGGCACGCAGGAAGTCGACCTTGCGGAACGCGGGCCACATGGCCTCGCAGAAGTAGAACTCCGAGTACGCGGACTGCCAGAGCAGGAACCCGGAGAGCCGCTGCTCCCCGGACGTGCGGATGACCAGGTCCGGGTCCGGCTGGCCGCGCGTGTAGAGCCGGTCCGCGATCTGCTCGACGGTGACGGACTCGGCCACCTCCGCCGCGCTGTGGCCCAGGGCGTGCTCGTCCCGCAGCAGCTCGCGCACGGCGTCGAGGATCTCCTGGCGGCCCCCGTAGCCCACGGCCACGTTCACGTGCACGCCGTCGTGGCCCTTGGTCTGCTCGGCGACCTCGGCGAGCCGTCGCGCCATGGGCTCGGGGAGCAGGTCCACCGCGCCGACCGGCTGCACGCACACGGGGGCGCGGCCCTCGGCCGGCTGGGCGAGGCGCTCCGCCGTCGTCTGGATGATCTCCAGGAGCGGGGCGAGCTCCTCCGCCGGACGCCGCAGGTTCTCGGTGGAGAGCATGTAGAGCGTGACCACGGGGATGCCGGCCTCGTCGCACCAGCCGATGAAGTCGAGGATGCGCTCGGCGCCGGCCTGGTGGCCCTGCTGCGTGGACGCCCCGAACGCGCGGGCCCAGCGACGGTTGCCGTCCACCAGCACGCCGATGTGCCGGGGCAGGCGCTCCGGGTCCAGGCCGCGCGTCAGCCGCCGCTCGTACAGGCGGTAGAAGGCCTCGGGTCGACCCACGGCGCGCTCCCCTCTCGGACGGTCCTGCGAGCCTCCAGGATACGCGCGCGGCACACAGCGACCATCCCGTGCCCCGGCCCCGGGCCGACCGACGACAATGGAGGCATGGACCCTGTGACACCCCTCCGCGAGACCGACGCCGCCCGTCGCCTGCGCTGGCGCATCGAGCGCATCCGCGACCCCGACCATCCGCTGTACAAGCCCCGACTGCGCGGCTGGATCCACGCGGTCATGGCGCCGCTGACGCTCGCGGCCGGCATCGTGCTCATCGTGCTCGCGCCGACCGCGACGCTGCGGTGGGCCAGCGCGGTCTACGCCGTGACGGGCCTGCTGCTGTTCGCGGTCTCGGCGACGTACCACCTGGTGCAGTGGAACGAGGTGGTCTCCCGTGTCCTCAAGCGGTTGGACCACACGAACATCATGCTGGTCATCGCCGGCACCTACACGCCGCTCTCCCTGGCCCTGCTGGCTCCGGACCGGGCGCGCGTGCTGCTCACCCTGGTGTGGGTGGGGGCCGTGGCCGGCGTCGCGTTCCGGGTGCTGTGGACGGATGCCCCGCGCTGGCTCTACACGCCGGTGTACGTGGCCCTCGGGCTGGCGGCGCTGCTCTACCTGGGCGACTTCTTCGCCGCGGATGCGGCGGCGGGGTGGCTGATCGTGGCCGGCGGCGTCGCGTACATCACGGGCGCGGTCTTCTACGCGCTGCAGGCCCCCACGATCCACCGCGAGTGGTTCGGCTTCCACGAGCTGTTCCACTCCTTCACGGTGGCCGGCTTCGTGTGCCACGCCGTCGCCATCTACCGGGCGGTGCTCGTCGTCGCCTGAGCGTGTCGAGGAAGGGGGTCTGCGCCCCGCCGGGCAGCGCCGAGGCCCGCAGACGCGCCGCTACGTCCATGCCGTAGCGGCGCGTCTGCGGGCCTCAAGGGTTCGGGCGTCGAGTCTCGGGCGTCGAGTCTCGGGCGTGCACGGGCCCGACGGCGGTCAGTCGCGTCCGGTGTCCGGGGCCTGGGGCTCCGGGGCCGGCTCCTGGAGGTAGCCGGGGTACTTCTCCTGCAGGCGGCGCAGCCGGTCCTCGGAGTCCGCGTCCAGGTGCTCGCCGCCCGCGCGGACCTCGTCCGGCAGGTGCTGCTGATGGCGCTCCACGAGCATGGCCTCGGCCTCCGGGGAACGCTGCTGGACGCGGCGCACCGAGCGGACCATGACGCGGAGGACGATGATCGCCATGACCACCATGAGCGCGGTGAACAGGAACCCCTCGATGCCGGGGGTGACCTCCGCCTCCTCGAGCCCGGGGCGCAGCGTCGGCTCCGGGACGGCGGGCACCGGCGCGGGGCTCGCGGCCGCGAGCGCGGTGAGGACGAGGGGAAGGCCAGACAGGGGTGTCACGCCGCCCCACTCTACCGGCCCCGGCCGCACGGCCCGAGCCGGGGCGACTCAGCGCAGGCCGGCGAAGAGGTCGTGCTCCGGCAGCTCGGAGGGCACGCGCGAGTCGATCAGCGCGAAGTCCTCCCACGGCCAGGCGCGCCGCTGCAGGTCGTGGGGGGCGTCGAAGAACATGCCGTCGGGGTCGATCTGCGTGCGGTGCGCCCGCAGGGCGGCGTCGCGCTCGTCGAGGAAGCCGGTGACGTCCACCTGGGTGGTGACGTCGTGGTCCGCGGTGACCCACGGCGGGATGACCTCCGGGTCGGGCACGTCCTCCCCGGCTTCGCGGCGGCGCAGCACCTCGCGCATCGCGTCCATCGCGTCGAACATCATCAGGCGTCGGGCGAACGGCACGTCCTCGCCGTCGGCCTCGGCCACCGCGGCCATCGTGCGGAACTTCCGCGGGTTGAAGCCGCAGTCGTAGTAGACCTTCGAGACCTCCCACGCGGGCCCGGCCTCGGGGTACTCGTCCGCGAGGCCCGCGGCCCGGTAGGCCTCCATCGTCACGGCGTGGGCCTGCAGGTGGTCCGGGTGCGGGTAGCCGCCGACCTCGTCGTAGGAGATGAGCACGTGCGGGCGGAACCGGCGCACGAGCGAGATCAACGGGGTCGCCGCATCCTGGAGCGGGACCTCGGCGAAGCAGTTCGCCGGGAGGGCGGGCAGCGGATCCCCCTCGGGCAGGCCCGAGTCGAGGAAGCCGAGCCAGGCGTGCCGGATGCCGAGGATGCGCGCGGCCTCGGCCATCTCCTCGCGGCGCACGGCCGCGATGTCCCGGTCCGCCCGGGTGGTGTCCCCGAACGACGGGTTGAGCAGGGTGCCGGCCTCGCCGCCCGTGCACGTGACGACCATGACCTCGGCCCCGGCCGCCGCGTAGGCGGCCATCGTGCCGGCCCCCTTCGAGGACTCGTCGTCCGGGTGGGCGTGCACCGCCATGAGACGCAGCCCGGTGGAGGGCGGCAGGGCGGTGCCTGCGGCGGGCTGGGCCTGGGGGGTCTGATCGGTCACGGGGATCGCACACTCCTGTCCGGATGGCGGAGCCGCCGCGGGGGCGGCGGCGTGAGGGGTCCAGGCCGACGTCGTCATCGGCCTCCGGCGGCGGGCAGCGGCTAGGGTGGAGGGGATGTCTCACCACGCCCCCGCGGTCCGCGCGCAGGACCCCACATTAGCCAACCGGTACGGCACGGACCACACGCGTCCGGGCCGTCGTCGGCTGTGGGCGGGCCTCGGCGGGCTCGGGCTGGTCGTGGCCGTGCTGCTGTCCGTGTGGATCGGCCTGAACATGTCCGTGGGCGCCATCGAGTACAAGGACGTCGGCTTCACCATCGAGGACGACGGCCACGCGACCGTCACCTTCCAGGCCTCCGTCCCGGAGGGCGTGCAGGCCGAGTGCGATGTGCTCGTCACCGACTCCCACGCCGCCCCCGTCGGCTTCCGCACCGTCCGCCTGGAGACCCTGCCGGCCGACCGGCGGGACTCCCCCTCGGACGCGCAGCAGCGCTACACCGTGGACGTGCGCACCGTGGTGCGGGGCGACTCCGGCGTCGTCGAGACCTGCCGCAAGGTCTGAGCCCTCCCGGCCCGCTCCGCCCTCGGCGTAGCGGCCGCCTTTGGTGTGACGCACGCCGCCCGGATAGACTCGTCGGAGCATTCCCGCCCCGCCGGTGAGTCAGGCAGGCGTCGCACGGAGCCCTCGGGTCACGCGCGCCCTCCTGATCGGCGGGGTCTTTCGCATGCGGGCGCGTCCGCCGGACGCGGATCGCGCACCGGATACGGTGCGCCGCGCCCCGGACTCCGCATCACCCGAGACAGAAAGGCGGAACAGAGCATGACCACCAGCCAGTCCGACGCCCCGTGGCTGACCCAGGAGGCGTACGACCGCCTCTCCAAGGAGCTCGAGTACATCTCCGGCCCCGGCCGCCAGGAGATCATCGAGCGCATCGAGGCCGCCCGCGATGAGGGCGACCTCAAGGAGAACGGCGGCTACCACGCCGCCCGCGAGGAGCAGTCCAAGAACGAGGGCCGCATCGCCGAGCTGAAGCACCTGCTCGAGACCGCCCGCGTCGGCGAGGCCGCCGAGAACGACGGCGCCGTGCACCCGGGCACCGTGGTGACCGCCGTCGTCGCCGGCGACGAGATGACGTTCCTCTTCGGCAACCGCGAGATCGCCGCGGACGACGAGTCGCTCGAGGTCTACTCCGAGCGCTCCCCGCTCGGCGAGGCCATCAACGGTGCCAAGAAGGGCGACAAGGTCTCCTACACCGCCCCGAACGGCAAGGACATCAAGGTCGAGATCAAGGACGTCCAGCCCTACTCCGGCTGACCCTCCCCGGCCCCGACGACGGCCGCGGTCCCCTCCAGGGGCCGCGGCCGTCGTCCGTCCCGGGTCCCACCGCGCCCCCGTTGCTACTCTGGCCCCATGCTGACCGTCGAGAAGGCGCACCTGCTGCTCACCCGCGAGGACGGGCTCTCCGAGAGCCCCTCCCACCACCGCGTGGCCCTTGCGGCCGCCGCGCTGGCCGACCACCGCTCCGCCGGGATCGTGACCCTCGAGGACGTCCCCGTGGACCGGGCCCGCGTGCTCGTGACCGCGGCCGGCACCACCGGCGACCCCGTCCTGGACTCCTCCCTCGGACAGGTCGACGCCCTGGCCGGCCGACCGCTCGTGTCCACTGTGGCGGCCGGCAAGCCGGATCTGCGCAAGGCCGTCGTCGCCCATCTGACCGAGACCGGCCGCCTCACCGAGCGCAAGGCCTTCCTGGCCACCCGGCACGTCCCCCGGGGCACCGCGCGCACCGAGCTGCTGGCGCACCTGACCGCCGTGGTCCTCGACGAGGCCGAGCCCTCCGACGAGGACGTGCTCCTGCTCGGCGCGCTGCAGCACCTCAACCTCGCCCGACGCCTCCTGCCGGGCGCCCACGAGCGCTACGACCGCCGCGAGATGGTCCGCCGCATCGAGACGCTGACGCGCGAGGACCTCCTGGTCCAGGCCGTGCGCCGCGCGGTGGGCGGGACCTGTGGCACCGTCACCGCGGCCGCCGCCGGCTCCGTGGCCTGAGCCGGCCCGGTCAGGGCAGCGGGGCCGGGCTGTAGCCGGCCGCGCGCAACGCCTCCAGCACCTGGGCGGAGTGCTCGGTGCCGCGGGTCTCCATGTCGATCGTGATGTGCACGCCGCCCATGGACAGCTCAGGGCCGACGCGGGTGTGGTCCACGCGCACCACGTTGGCGTCCGTGTCCGCGATGATCCGTGAGATCGTGGCCAGCTCGCCCGGGCGGTCCCGCAGCGGGATGCGCACGGTCATGTAGCGCCCCGCGGCCGACAGTCCGGCCTGGATGGACTTCAGCATGAGCATCGGATCGATGTTCCCGCCGGAGAGGATCACGGCGGTGGTGCCGAGCTCGAAGCCCAGGTCCGCCGTGCGGCCCGCCAGCAGGGCGGCCACCCCGACGGCGCCCGCCGGTTCCACCACGAGCTTGGAGCGCTCGAGGAGGTGGACGAGGGCCGCGGCGATTTCGTCGTCCGTGACGGTCACGACGGCGTCCACCAGCTCGGCGGCGATCCGCAGCGGCAGGGCCCCGGGCCTGCCGACGGCGATGCCGTCCGCGATGGTGGACACGCTCTCCAGCACCTGGACGCGGCCCTCCTCGAGGGAGCCGGGGAACGCGGCGGCGGTGGCCGCCTGCACGCCGATGACGCGCACCGTACGCCCACGACGCCGGGCGGCCTCCTTGAGGGCCACGGCCGTGCCGGCGATGAGCCCCCCGCCGCCGATGCCCATGATCACGGTGTCCACGTCCGGCAGCACGTCGAGGATCTCGAGGCCGACGGTGCCCTGGCCCGCGATCACGGCCGGGTCGTCGAACGGCGGGATGAACACGGCACCGGTCTCCGTGGCCCACCGCTGCGCCTCGGCGAGGGACTCGTCCACGGTGGAGCCGTGCAGGACGACCTCGGCGCCGTGGTCCCGGGTGGCCTGCAGCTTGGGCAGGGCGACGCCGTGCGGCATGAAGATGCGGGCGCGGATGCCGAGCTTGGCGGCCGCGAGGGCGACGCCCTGGGCGTGGTTGCCGGCCGAGGCGGCCACGACGCCGCGGCCGCGCTCCTCCTCGCTCAGCTGCGCCATCCGCACGTAGGCGCCGCGGACCTTGAACGAGCCGGCCCGCTGCAGGTTCTCGCACTTCAGGTGCACGTCCGTGCCCACGGCCCGGGAGAGCGCCCGGGAGTGCTGCAGCGGGGAGAGCTCGGCGATCCCGCGCAGCGTCTCGCGCGCCCGCTCGATCTCCCCGAGGGTGACGGGCAGCGCCGTCGGGGCCGGCGGGCCGCCGGCGGGCCGCACCCACCGGGGCGACGGCGTCGGGACGGTCCGGTCCGGGGTGTCCGTGGCCTGCGCCGCGCCCATCAGGCGTCGTCCCCGTGCCGGGTGCCCGCGTCGGCCTCGGAGGCGAGGGCGGCGTCGTCGTGCGCCGAGGGGCGGTACCGGTGGGAGCCGGCCGTCTCGTCCTCCGCGCCGCCCGGTTCGAGGGCGTGGCCCGTCCGCTCCGTGAGCTCCTCGGGGGTGTCGGCGGTGAGGGCGCGGACGAAGCTGTTCACGAAGGCCAGCACCGGCACGGCGAACACGGCGCCCGCCAGACCGAGGACGGTGGAGCCGGCGGCGACGGCCAGGAACACGGCCAGCGGGTGCAGCGCGACGGCCTTGCCCATCACGAGCGGCTGCAGGACGTTCGACTCGATCTGCTGCACGAGCAGCACCACGCCCAGCATGAGCAGCGCGTTGACCAGGCCGTTGGACATCAGCGCCAGGAGCACCGCCATCGCGCCGGTCAGGGTGGCGCCGATCATCGGGATGAACGAGGCCAGGAACACGAGCACGGCCAGCGGGATGGCCAGCGGCACCCCGAGGATCAGGGCACCGATGCCGATGCCGACGGCGTCGATGAACGCCACGAAGATCTGGACCCGCACGTAGGAGCCGAGGGACTGCCAGCCCGAGCGGCCCGCGCGGCCCACGGTGGCCCGGTGCGCCTTCGGCACGAAGATCAGCAGGAAGCGCCAGATGCGGTCGCCGTCGTAGAGGAAGAAGATCAGGGAGAACAGGGCGATGAACAGGCCCGCACCGATGTTGACGGCCGTGGAGCCGAACGAGACGGCGCTGTTCATGACCGTGGCGGAGTTGTCCCGCAGCGTCTGCCACAGGCCCTCCAGCCCGGCACCGGACCGGGGGATCTCCACGCCCACGCCGGCCAGCCAGGCGATCGCGTCGTCGACGGCCTGGCCCAGCTGGTCGCCCAGTTGGGCGAAGCCCTGGACGATCTGCTGACCGGCGAGCCCCATGAGGCCCACCACGACGACGACCAACAGCAGCACGCACAGCAGGGCGGCCGCGACGCCCGGCACCTTGATGCGCCGCATCGCCTGGAACACCGGGGCCAGCAGGGTGGCCAGCAGCGCGGCCACGAGGATCGGGATCACCACGAGGCTCACGAAGCCCAGCAGGTACACCACGACGCCGATGCCGATGACGACGGCCACCAGCCGCCAGGACCAGGCCGCGGCCACCGTCAGCCCGTAGGGCACGTCCTTGTTGATCTTGGTCTGGGCCGCCAGGGTCGAGCTCACGCGCGATCCTCCTCGTGTGGGTGGTCGGGGACATGGGGGGTCAGACCCCACTGGACGCTCCAGCGGGCGTGCGGGGCGAGCCGGTGCAGGCCCTCCCCCGAGTTCAGGGCGTCCGCGGGAGCGGTGAGCGGCTCCACCGCGAGCGCCGTGTCCCGGCCGGGCAGCCGGTCCGTGACGAAGACGTGGGTGTAGGCGAACGCGTGGTCGGACCACAGGGTCACGGCCCGGCCGTCCGCGGCGAGCAGGGTCTGGCGGTGGCGGCCGTCGGCGTCCGGGGTCAGGCCGGTGAGGCACACGTCCAGGGCGTCCTCGCCCACGGCCCGGCCGCGGCGGAAGTCCAGGTCCGTGCCGTCCACCGGCAGGGTCTCCACGGGGATGAGGTCCTCCCCCGTGCGGATCCAGGCGTCCGCGGGCACGCGCAGGCTCAGCTCCGCCGTCGGGACGTCCCCGATCCGCAGGAACGGGTGGGCGCCGACCGCCACGGGCACGGTGGCGTCCGTGTGGTTCTGCACCTCGGCGGTGACGGCGAGGCCGCCGTCCGCCTCGAGCTCGTACGTGACGCGGTGGGTGAGCCGGAACGGCCAGCCGTGCTGGGGGTGGATCTCACCGCGCAGGGTCACCGCGTGGGCGGAGAACGTCTCGGTGACGAAGTGGGTGTTGCGCAGCAGGCCGTGGCTGGCGTGGCCGCGCGCGGGTTCGGTGACGTCCAGGCGCTGCTCGACGCCGTCCAGGATCCAGCGGGCGCCGGCGACGCGGTTCGGCCAGGGGCTCATCTGGATGCCGTTGGCGGCGGGCGGGACCACGTCCTGGCCGTACGGCTCGGTCAGGTCCACGCCGCCCACGCGGTACCTGCGCAGGGCACCGGCCAGGCCGACGACGACGGCCTCCGCGGACCCGCGGTGCAGGCGGTGCTGGGTGCCGGTGGCGTCCGGAGCCCCGAAGGCGGGCAGGTCGCTGGTCTCGGTCACGGGACCTCCTGAGTGGCGGCGAGGGACCCCCTCAATCTACGCCCTCGCGGACGCAGACCGCCCCGGCCCTGTGCAGGACCGGGGCGGCGGTGCGGGTCTCCGTGCGGGGACGGGGCGCCGGTCAGTCGTTGCCGCGCAGGATGGCGACGATGCGCAGGATCTCGATGTACAGCCAGATCAGGGTCACGGTCAGGCCGAAGGCCACGGACCAGGAGTACTTCTGCGGGGCGCCGTTCTTCACGCCCACGGCGGCCATCTCGAAGTCCATCGTCAGCGAGTACGCGGCGAGCAGCACGGCGATCGCGCCGATGATCAGGCCCAGGCCGCCCTCACGCATGTTGCCGATGCCGGTCCAGGTGAGGACCAGGTTGACGAGCATGAAGACGAGGTAGCCGATCATGGCGCCCATGACGATCTTCGTCATGCGCGGGGTCGGGCGGAACTTGCCCGAGGTGTAGAGCGCCAGCATCACCGCGAACACGGAGAAGGTGCCGAGCACGGCCTGCACCACGATGCCCGGGTAGGCGCCCTCGAAGAACGCCGAGATGCCGCCCAGGAACAGGCCCTGCGCCACGGCGTAGGCCATGATCAGCACGGGCGAGGGCTCGCGCTTGAACGCGTTGACCAGGCCCAGCACGAGGCCGGCGATCGCGCCGATGATCATCAGGCCCGGCGAGAACCAGCCCACGGCGCCCGCCACCACGACGAGCACGAGCATCAGGCCGGTCTTGCCGACGACGTCGTTGAAGGTCATCCGGCCGGTCTGCTCCGGGCCGGCGGAGGGCGCGCGGAAGGCGTCCTCCATGGACTGCTGGTGCGCGTACTGCTGGGCCGCCTGGCCGGCGCCGAACGCCTGGGCCTGGCCGTACGGGCTCTGCTGCTGGCCGTACGGGGACTGCGCGGACTGCTGCCCGCCCTGGTACCAACCGGGCTGCGCCTGTCCGCCGCCCTGCATCTGCTGCTGGAAGTTCTGAGAGTTCATGACCGGATTCGCCACGGCTCACTCCTTCGGGTCGAGTCGGCCCGGTCGCACGCCGCCGCAGTGAGCAGCGCTCGTGCCCCGGGGTTCAGCACGATCCTATCGGGAGGTCTGTGTCCGCGCGCGGGGTCGGAGCGTGGATCCGCGCCGGTTCACCGGCTGTTCACGGTGGGCGCAGAAGCGAGGCGCGCGGGGAGACGCGTGGTGCCCCCGGCGGGACTCGAACCCGCAACACGCCGATTTTAAGTCGGCCGCCTCTGCCAGTTGGGCCACGGGGGCGTGGCGGGCCCGTGGACGCGGGCCCGGGTGCGGACGATGCCGGCCCCGCCCGATGCGCTCGGACGGGGCCGGCGGCCCGCTGGCTGCGGGATCAGCCCTTCGAGGACTCGAGGGCCCGCTGCCGCTCGAAGCGGCCGGGCTCGAGCTCGACGCCCGCGGCGCGGCGGAACGGGTTGAACGGGGTGTCCAGGCCCGCCACCGAGGTGGAGTCACGGCCGAACAGGGTCTCGGCGACCCAGCCGGACAGGATGCGGAAGCGCCGGTCCAGGGTGGGCATCGCGTAGGCGTGGTAGCCGCGGTGCGCCAGGAAGGCGGCGGGGCCGGAGATCTTCACGCCGAGCGGGTTGCCGACGCCCTTGAAGAAGCCCAGGCCGGCGACGGCGCCGAGCGACTTGTGCACGTACTCCTGCACCTCGCCCTCGCCGTGGCGGACGGCCATGTAGTTGGCGGCCAGCTGCTTGGCCTGACGGCCGGCGTGCTGGGCGTTCGGGACGCAGAACCCGCCGGGGCCCGCGCCGGTCAGGTCCGGGACGGCGCAGACGTCGCCGCAGCCCCAGGCGCCCTCGAGCACGCCGTTCTCTCCGTCCTTGACCTGGAGGGTGGGGGTGACCTCGATGCGGCCACGCTCCTCGACCGGGAAGTCGGTCTGCTTGGCCACGGCGTTGGCGGCCACGCCCGCGGTCCACACGAGGGTGTCGGCCCCGAACTTCTCCTTCTCGGACTTGTCCTTCATGTCTACGAGGGTCATGATCCCGTCCGTGGCGTCGCCCAGCGAGGTGTTGAGCAGGACCTCGATGCCGCGGTCCTTCAGGTGCTCCACCACGCCGACGGCCTGGTCCTCGCCGACCTCGGGCATGATGCGGCCCATCGCCTCGACGAGCACGATGCGGACCTCGGACTGGGACAGGCGCGGGTCACGGGCGACGGCGGTGCGGATGAGGTGCTCCATCTCGCCCACGGTCTCGATGCCGGCGAAGCCGCCGCCGACCACCACGAAGGTCAGGGCGCGACGACGGGCCTCGGCGTCCACCATGAGGGAGGCGGCGTCCAGACGCTCCAGGATCTGGTTGCGCAGCGCCACGGCCTCCTCCACGGTCTTCAGACCGATGCCGTGCTCGCCCAGGCCCTTGATCGGGAAGACGCGGGTGGTGGCGCCGGCGGTCATGGCGATGTCCTGGTAGGGCAGCTCGAACTCGTGGCCGTCCTCGCCGCGCACGGTGGCCACGCGGCGGGCGTGCTCCACCTTCACGACGGTGCCGCGCAGCACCTCGGCGTCCTTGAGATGGGTGGCGTGGTCCACGACGACGTTGCGCCCCTCGATGTGGCCGCCGACGACCTCGGGCAGGAACGGCTGGTACGTCATGTACGGCAGCGGGTCCACGACGGTCACGACGCCGCCGCGGTCCTTGACCTTGGTCTGCAGCTCCTTCGCGAGCTGGAAACCGGCGTAGCCGCCGCCGACGATCAGCAGGCGCGGCTTGGGAGACAGTTCAGGAGTGAGAGACATACCGCCAGTCTACGCACGCACGGGCCCGGCCCCTCCATCTTCTGCCGCCGTGGTCAGGACCGCAGCGAGAGCACGATCCCGTCCAGGATGTCGTGCTCGCTCGCCCAGGCCTCGGTGACGCCCGCGACCTCGGCCACCCGCTCCAGGACGGTGCTCCACAGCAGCGCGCCCGCGCCGATCACGTCCACCCGTCCCGGGTGCATGAACCCCCGCTCGGCGCGTTCGGCCCGGGTCGCCGCCACGAGGCCCTCCGCCGCCGCGCGGAACTCGGCGATCGGCAGGCGCGCACCGTGGATGGCCTCGGGCTCGTACGTGCTGAGCCCGAGGGCCTCGGCGGTCACGGTGGTCACCGAGCCGGCCACGCCGACCACGCGCGCCACGCGTTCCAGCGGCAGGCGGGCGGCGGCGTCGTCGAGGAGACGGAGCGCGTCTGCGCGGGCCGCGGTGACCTCATCCGACGTCGGGGGGTCGGAGCGCAGATGACGCTCGGTGAACCGCACGCAGCCCATGTCCAGGCTGACCGCGCCCACGACCTCGCCCGCGGGCGTGCCGACGACCAGCTCGGTGGAGCCGCCGCCGAGGTCCACGACGAGCACGAGGTCCTCCGGGCCCAGGTCCGCGGTCTCGACGGCGGAGACGGCGCCCGCGAAGGACAGGCCGGCCTCCTCGGCGCCCGAGACGACCTCCGGCTCGACGCCGAGCCGCTCCCGGACGCCGTCGACGAACGCGGCCCGGTTGGAGACGTCCCGGCTGGCGGAGGTGGCCACGAACCGGACCCGGCCGGCGTGGTGGCGCTGGACCAGGCGGGCGTACTCGTCGACCGCCGCGAAGGTGCGCTCCAGCGCGGCGTCGGAGAACGCGCCGGTGGCGTCCACGCCCTCGCCCAGGCGCACCACGCGCATCTCGCGCACGACGTCGGCCAGCGGCGCCGCCGGGTCGGCCCCGGCGCCGGTGGTCTCGTCCGTCCCGGCCGGCCGGGAGATCAGCAGGCGGATGGAGTTCGTGCCGCAGTCCACGCCGGCCACCGTCACCTCCTTCAGCGCGGCGACGCGCTCGAGGTGCTTCACGTGCCGGGAGAGGTCCTTCGTGGGCACCGCCGCGGCCTCGTCCCACGCGCCCTCGCACGCGCAGACCTCGGGCGTCCACCACGGGGCCACCAGGGCGATCGCCTCGTCCCCGAGCGGGTTCACCCCCGGCCCGGCCGCGAGCGCGTGGCCCACGAGGGCGTGCAGGCACTTCACGCGCTCGGGCATGCCGCCGGCCGAGACCCCGGCGATCTCCGGGACGGGCCCCGTGCCGGCCTCGGCCCCGACCCGGTCCCGCTCGGCGATGTAGGCCTCGTGCGCCGCGCGGTGCGCGGCCGCGAGCGCGGGGTCCTGGGCGAGGCGGTCGTTCATGCGCGCCATCTCCCCGTCCGCCTCCACGCGCGAGACCGCCGCCGTCAGCACGGGGTGCGTCAGGTAGAAGGTCGTGGGGAACGGGATGCCGTTGGAGAGGCGCGGCGCGGTGGTGGCCACGAGGGGGTTGCCGCACACGCAGCGGGCGCCGATCTCCACGACGTCCCGGACCGGGCGGCCGAGCTGGCGGGACAGGGTGTCCAGGTCCTTCTCGGTGACGGTGCGGTCCTGGGCGGGGCGGGGGCTGACGGTCATGGTGTCCTCAGGGGGGCGGGACGCGGGGTTCACTCGAGCCCGGCGCGGACGGCCGAGTCCCACAGGCCCTCGGCCCACGGCAGGCGGGTGTTGACGACCTCGTCCGCGCCGGCGGCGGGCGTGTCCTCGGCCTCGGTGTCGGTCTCGGTCTCGGTCTCGGTCTCGGAGGGTCGTCCCGTCACGGAGTACAGGGTCTCCCCCGGCATGACCAGCTCGAGGCGCTCGCGCGCCTGCTGGGTCACGTAGGCGGGATCGTCCCACAGCTGGATCCGCCGTTCGTAGTCCTCACGCTGGGCCTGCATGGTGGCGATCTCCTCGCGCGCGGCCGAGATCTCCAGCTGCTGGTTCAGGAACGCGCGCAGCGTGGGCGCCACCAGGACGGCGGCCACCAGCAGCACGGCGACGACGATGAGCGAGCGGCCCGTGATCTGCCGGGCCGGCACCGGCTCCGGCAGCGGGGCCCGACGGCGGGCGGCCGTGGCGGCGGCGGATGC
>NZ_JABFBB010000024.1:73478-82427 GCF_017168555.1 Micrococcus sp. KRD012 | reverse complement strand
GGTCGGCGTGGGCGCGTCCGCCTCCGGGGAGGCCGTCGTCGGGGCCGCCGGGGCCGCGACGGCGGTCCGGCGCGGGGCGCCCGTCGTCGGGTCGACACGGGGCACGCGGGGGCGGCGCGGACTCATCGCGGACTCCTTCGGACGCGTGGTGGGGACCCTCACAGCCTACTGCCCGCCCCTGGCAGGGTCCTGGCCGCCCCCGGGACGGGCACGGGCCCGCCCGGAGGGATCCGGGCGGGCCCGCGCGTCGTCGTCGGGGACGGTCAGCCGCGGAAGCGCGGGAAGGCGGAGCGGCCCGCGTAGACGGCGGCGTCGGCCAGGTCCTCCTCGATGCGCAGCAGCTGGTTGTACTTGGCCACGCGGTCCGAGCGGGCCGGGGCGCCGGTCTTGATCTGGCCGGCGTTGGTGGCCACCGCGAGGTCCGCGATGAACGTGTCCTCGGTCTCGCCCGAGCGGTGCGAGATCATGCAGTGGAACATGTGGCGCTGGGCCAGGGCGATCGCGTCGAAGGTCTCGGTCAGGGAGCCGATCTGGTTGACCTTCACGAGCAGGGCGTTGCCGGCCTTCTCGTCGATGCCGCGCTGCAGCCGCTCCACGTTGGTGACGAACAGGTCGTCGCCCACCAGCTGGACGCGATCGCCCAGCTGCGCGGTCAGGTGCTGCCAGCCGTCCCAGTCGTCCTCGTCGAGCGGGTCCTCGATGGAGACGATCGGGTAGTTGTCCACCAGCTCGGTGTAGTAGGCGGCCATCTCCTCGGCGGAGCGCTGCTGGCCCTCGAAGGTGTAGGAGCCCTTGTCGAAGAACTCGGAGGAGGCGACGTCCAGCGCCAGCGCGATGTCCTCGCCCAGGCGGTAGCCGGCCTTCGTCACGGCCTCGGCGATGAGGTCCAGGGCGGCGCGGTTGGACTCCAGGGACGGGGCGAACCCGCCCTCGTCGCCCAGGCCGGTGGACAGGCCCTTCTCCTGCAGCACGGTCTTCAGGGCGTGGTAGACCTCGGTGCCCCAGCGCAGGGCCTCGCGGAAGGACGGGGCGCCGATCGGGGCGATCATGAACTCCTGGATGTCCACGTTGGAGTCCGCGTGGGCGCCGCCGTTGAGGATGTTCATCATCGGCACGGGCAGCACGTGGGCGTTCGGGCCGCCCAGGTACTTGTAGAGCATGAGGTCGGAGGCCTGCGCGGCGGCCGCGGCGACGGCCATGGACACGCCCAGGATCGCGTTCGCGCCCAGCGTGCCCTTGTTGGGGGTGCCGTCCAGGTCCCGCATCGCGCGGTCCACGGCGCGCTGGTCCGCGGCGAACTCGCCCTCGAGCTCCTCCGCGATGCCCTCGACGGCGGCGACGGCGTCCAGCACGCCCTTGCCGCCGTAGCGCTTCTTGTCCCCGTCACGGCGCTCGACCGCCTCGAACTCGCCGGTGGACGCGCCCGAGGGCACGGCCGCGCGGCCCAGGGAGCCGTCGGTGAGCAGGACCTCCACCTCGACGGTGGGGTTGCCGCGCGAGTCGAGGATCTCGCGAGCGTGGATGGCGTCGATCAGGGCCATGGACGGGTCTCCTTCAATCGAAGTCGGAAGTCGTGCCCGCGGCGTGGACACGGCCTCAGCCTAGCGGGGACCTCAGGTTCCAGGCGGCCGCGCGCCGGCGACAAGACCGCCGTTCCCCCCGGCTGCGATGTCGCTGGGGCGCGGTCGGGGCGGCGGCCGGGCCGGCGCGGCGCCGCGTCAGCCGGACGGACGCAGCGCCGACCAGTCCCCCGCACGCACCCGGGCCACCGTGGTGCGCAGGGCCCGTTCGGGGTCCAGCCCCGCCGCCCGGGCCCGGAACACCAGCGCGAACAGCTCCGCCCCGAGCGCGGCCTCGTCCGGCCACCCCACCGCCGGGCGCTCCCCCGCCTCGGCGGCCGGCGCGGGGACATGCGCGGCGAGCGGGTCCGGCTCCTGCCGGGCCGCGCGGTCGACCACCTTCGCGGCGGCGGCCAGCGCCGGCAGCCGGGCCGGGATGTCGCCGACGTCGAGGCCCGGTCCGGTGCCGCCGTCGTCGTGGGCCGGGGCGGCGGACGAGAGCCCCGCGGCGGCCCGCTCCTGCGCCTTGACCCGCTCCCAGGCCAGCTCGACGGCCTCGGGCGTGACGGCGGCGAGCTCCTCGGCCGGGCGCAGGCCGCCCTCGGGGGTGAGCACGAGCGGGTTGCGCCGGATCATCTTGGCGGTGAGGGCGTCGGCGGCGTCGTCCAGGCGGAACCCGGCCGTCTCCGCCGGGGCGCCCGGCGCCCGGGAGACGGCGGCGTGCAGGACCACCTGGAACAGGACGTCCCCGAGCTCGGCGGCCAGGGCGGGGTACGCGCCGTCGGCCCGACGCGCGGGCACGTCGGCCCATGCGGCGGCGTCGCGGGACTCGATCTCCGCCACCGCCTCGTACGCCTCCTCCACGAGGTACTCGGCGAGGTCGGCGTGGGTGAGCGCGGCCGTCCAGGGGCAGTGGTCGCGCAGGGCCTCGACCACCGCCACCAGACGGTCCACACTCGCGCTCACGGGCGGATCAGTCGTCCTCGTCCTCGTCGTCCAGCTCTTCGAGGACCGGGCCGACGGCGTCGCCGGAGATGACCTCGCCCCAGCCGGCCACGAGGATCTCGGCGAGGTCCTCGCGCTCGTCCACGGACAGGAAGGCGGCCTCGGCGGCGTTGAGCTGCAGGTCCAGCAGCTCGGAGAGCGAGTAGCCGAAGGTCTCGGCGAGCAGGTAGAGCTCGTCGGTCAGGGACACGTCCGAGACGAGCCGGTTGTCCGTGTTCACTGTGACGCGGAAGCCGAGCTGCACGAGCAGGTCGATGGGATGGCCCGCGATGCCCGCCGCGGCGTCCACCGCGCCGGTCTGCAGGTTCGAGGACGGGCAGACCTCCAAGGCGATCTGCCGGTCCCGCACCCACGCGGCGGTCTCGCCCAGGTCCACGATGCCGGTCAGCTCGTCCAGCTGCTCGCCGTCCTCGTCCACGCCGCCGTACTCCACCGAGATGTCCTCGGCCAGGCGCACGCCGTGGCCCAGACGCAGGGCGCGGCCGTCCACGAGGGCCGAGCGGACGGAGTCCAGGCCGTCGCCCTCGCCCGCGTGCACGGTGACGGGCAGGTGGTGGGCGGCCAGCCACGTGAAGGTGTCGGCGAAGCGGGAGGGCGGGAACCCGGCCTCGGCGCCCGCGATGTCGAAGCCCACGACGCCGGCCTCGCGGTGGCGCACGGCCAGCTCGGCGATCTCCTGGGCCCGGTCGGCGTGCCGCATCGCGGTGACCAGCTGGCCCACGCGGATCACGTGGCCCGCGGCGTCGGCGGCCTCGACCGCCTCGTCCAGGCCGGCCTGCACGGCCTCGACGGCCTCGTCCAGGCTCAGCCCGCCGGCCAGGTGCTGCTCGGGGGCCCAGCGGATCTCGCCGTAGATGACGCCGTCGGCGACCAGGTCCTCGACGAACTCGCGGGCCACGCGGCGCAGCTGCTCGCGGGTCTGCATCACGGCGGTGGTCAGGGCGAAGACCTGCAGGTACTTCTCGAGGGACTCGCCGTTGGCGTGCTCGGCGATCCACTCGGCCAGGCCCTCGACGGTGTCCGCGGGGACCTCGACGCCGGCCTCGCGGGCCAGGTCGAGGACGGTGCCCACGCGCAGGCCCCCGTCGAGGTGGTCATGGAGGGAGACCTTGGGCAGGACGGCCAGGTCGACCTCGAGCGGGGAGGGGGATGCGGTGTCCGGAAGCTGCGTCGTCGTCACGGGCGTCACTCTACGGCAGGGCGCTCAGCGCAGGGCCTCCTGCTCGGCCAGGGTGAGGCCCTTCACCCCGGCCCCCAGCCGGCGGCGCAGCAGGGCCTTGAGCAGCCGGTCCAGCAGCAGGCCCACGAGCGCGGCACCCGTCACGGAGACGGCGATCTGCAGCACCGGGTTCTCCAGCCAGCCTGCGGTCAGGCGCGCGATCATGATCGAGTACGCGGCCCAGCTGGCCGTGGAGAGCAGGTCCAGCCCCACGAACCGCACCGGAGGATAACGGGTGGCGCCGGCCGTGAGGTTCAGGGCCACGCGGCCGCCGGGGATGAACCGAGCGGTGAACAGCAGCAGCGCGCCGTGGCTGTGCAGGTGGTGACGGGCGACCTCGACCGTGGCCCGCACCCGCCGCAGCCGCATCCACCGGAACCGCTCCACGCCCACGGCACGGCCGATCGCGTACGCGGCCACGTCCCCCAGGAACGCGCCCGCGAAGCCGACCCCCCACAGCGCCCACAGGGAGAACGGATGCCCGTCGCGGACGATCGCGCCGAGGGCCACCAGCACCGACTCCGACGGGAAGACCGGCACGATGCCGTCGAGCAGGCACAGCAGCAGCGTCAGCGGCAGAACCCACCACTGCGCGGAGGCGTGGAGGATCGCCCCCTCGAGCCACGCGAGCATCCGGTCAGCCGATCCGGTCCAGGATCACGGAGCGCTCGCGCAAGGCCCGGGCGGCGTCGTCGTCGAGCTCGCCGACGGCCCAGCCGCCGGCGAGCGCGGCCTTCGCCCGCTCGAAGCGCTCCGGCGTGTCCGTGTGCAGGGTCAGCACCTTCTGGCCCCGGGCCACGCGCTCGCCGGGGCGCACGTGCACCTCGACGCCGGCCGCGGCCTGGACGGCCTGGCCCTGCCGCTCCCGCCCGGCGCCGAGGCGCCACGCGGCCAGGCCCACGGCCATCGCGTCCAGCTCGGTGAGGACGCCGTCCGTCTCCGCGACGACGTCCTCGGTGTGGGCCGCCGTCGGGAGGGCCGCGCGCGGGTCGCCGCCCTGGGCCTCGATCATCCGGTTCCACACGTCCATCGCCCGGCCGTTGGCCAGGTGCTCGGCCGGGTCCACGTCCGTGACCCCGGCGCCGGCGAGCATCGCGGCGGCGAGCGCCACGGTGAGCTCCACGACGTCGGCCGGGCCGCCGCCGGCGAGCACCTCCACCGACTCGCGGACCTCGAGGGCGTTGCCGGCCGTCCGGCCCAGGGGCACGGACATGTCCGTGAGCAGCGCCGAGGTGTCCACCCCGGCGTCCCGGCCGAGGTCCACCATGGTCCGGGCCAGCTCGCGGGCGGACGCCTCGTCCTTCATGAACGCGCCCGAGCCGCACTTGACGTCCAGCACGAGGGCGCCGGTGCCCTCGGCGATCTTCTTGGACATGATCGAGGAGGCGATCAGCGGGATGGCCTCCACCGTGCCGGTGACGTCGCGCAGGGCGTACAGGCGCTTGTCCGCCGGGGCCAGGCCCGAGCCGGCGGCGCAGATCACGGCGCCCACCTCGGAGAGCTGGCGCAGCATCGCCTCGTTGCTGAGGTCGGCCCGCCACCCGGGGATCGCCTCGAGCTTGTCCAGGGTGCCGCCGGTGTGGCCGAGGCCGCGGCCGGACAGCTGCGGCACCGCCACCCCGAAGGAGGCCACGAGCGGGGCCAGCGGCAGGGTGATCTTGTCCCCCACGCCGCCGGTGGAGTGCTTGTCCGCGGTGGCCAGGGGGCGGCCGTCCGGGGTGGTGAGCCCGCCGAAGTCCATGCGCTCGCCCGAGGCGATCATCGCGTCCGTCCAGCGGGCGATCTCAGCGCGGTCCATGCCGTTGAGCAGGATCGCCATGGCCAGGGCGGACATCTGCTCGTCCGCCACCACGCCGCGGGTGTACGCGTCCACCACCCAGTCGATCTGCTCGGGGGCCAGCGTCCCCCGGTCCCGCTTGGTGCGGATCACCTCGACGGCGTCGAAGGGCTCGGCCTGCGGCTGCGCGGTCATGGGGGTCTCCTCGGAGGACGGCTGCGACGGTCAGCCTCCGACTCTAGCGAGCGGGCCCGGGAGCGCGCCGCAGGTCAGGGACGGTCCGCCCGCTCCAGGTCGGCCGGGCCGAAGGCGTCCGGCAGCACCGCGTCGATCCCCCGCTCCCCCGCCGGGGTGAGCAGCACGAGCCCGGGGGCGCGGAACTCGTACAGCAGCTGGCGGCACCGCCCGCAGGGCATGGTGAGCACGCCCTCGCCGTCCACGCACACGAACGCGGCCAGTCGGCCGCCCCCGCCCATGCGCAGGTCGGCCAGCAGCGCGCACTCGGCGCACAGGGTCAGCCCGTAGGACGCGTTCTCGATGTTGCAGCCCGAGACGAGGCGGCCGTCGTCGGTGAGCGCGGCGGCGCCCACCCGGAACCCCGAGTAGGGAACGTAGGCGTGCTCCGTGGCGGCCAGGGCCGCGGCCCGCAGCCGGTCCCAGTCCACGCGCGGCGCCGTCGTCGTGTGCTGCCCGTCCGCCACGGCTACTCCTTCACGTACGGCACGCCCGAGGCGGCCGGGCCGCGCGAGCGGCCCACGAGGCCGGCCACGGCGAACACCGTGACGAGGTACGGGAGCATCGCCATGAACTGGCTCGGCACCGGGGTGCCGAGGATCGCCAGGACGTACTGCATGTTGGTGGCGAAGCCGAACAGCAGCGCCGCGAAGAACGCGCCGATCGGGTTCCAGCGGCCGAAGATCACGGCCGCGAGCGCGATGAAGCCCTGGCCCGCCGTCATCTCCTTGGTGAAGGACGACGCGGAGACGAGCGTGAAGAACGCCCCGCCCATGCCGGCCACCGCGCCGCCCAGCAGGACGGCGGCGTACCGCGTGCGGTTCACGTCGATGCCCACGGTGTCCGCGGCCTTGGGGTGCTCGCCCACGGCGCGCACGCGCAGGCCCCAGCGGGTGCGGAACAGGGCGAACCACAGCGCGATGACGAGCAGGTACATCGCGTAGCCCAGGATCGTCTGGTTGAACAGGATGGGCCCGAGCACGGGGATGTCCGCCAGACCCGGGATCCGCAGGTTCGGGAAGTGCGGCGGCGCGTTGAGCTCGGTGTCCCCGCCCGTGAGGACGGTGGAGTACAGGAAGCTCGTCAGGCCGGCCACGAGCACGTTGAGCACGACGCCGACGATCACCTGGTTGACCAGGTACTTGATCGAGAACACGGCGAGCAGCCAGGACACGAGGACGCCGGCCACGATCGCGGCGGCCAGGCCCGCCCAGGGCGAGCCGGTGGCGGTGCCGACGACGGCGGCCGTGAACGCGCCCGCCAGCAGCTGACCCTCGATCGCGATGTTCACCACGCCCGAGCGCTCGGCCAGGATGCCGGCCATCGAGCCGAAGATCAGCGGGACGGCCAGCGCGAACGAGCCGGCGATCAGGCCGGTGAGGAACACGGTGGTGTTGTCCGCCGAGCCGATCACCCAGATGAGGAACGCGGCCACGAAGGCGACGGCGAACAGGGCCGCGGCCCAGCCGGGGGTGCGCCCCGAGCGCAGGGTCGCCAGCCAGGCCACCGCGGTCAGCACCGCCATGAGCCCGACGAGCAGCCAGCCCCCCAGCACGGGGTCGGCGGTCAGGTCCGGGAGTACGACGGCGTCGGACGCGTTGGAGAGTCGGAAGGTCGCCGCCGCCTCGGGGGCGCCGAGGGCGAAGACGGCCAGGGCCAGCAGGGTCAGGATCGTCAGGGCGATCGGGGTGGTCCAGTGCCGGACCACGACCCGGGCGGGCTCGGCGGCCTCGGGGCGGACGACGTCGGCGTGGGGCCGGGCGGCGGTCGCGCTCATCGGGCGTCCCCCTTCTGCTCGTGCGGGCGGTGGGTCGGGGCCGTGTCCGTGGGTGCAGTGGTCGGAGCCTGCGGGTCCGCGACGGCGGCGGCCGCGGCCTCCTGGACGCCCGTGGACGGGGCGGTGGCGTGGCCGGCGGCACCGGTCAGCGCGGCGCCGGCCACGGCGGGCTGGGTCACGGGGTCGGCGGCGCGGCGGGCACGGGCGGCGCCCGGGGCGGGCAGCCGGAAGATCGCACGCACCAGCGGCGGGGCCGCGATGAGCAGCACGATCACGGACTGCACCACGAGGACGATGTCGACCGGCACCCCGGTCTCGGTCTGCATGGTCACGCCGCCGGCGCGCAGGGCGCCGAAGAGCAGGCCCGCGAACAGCACGCCCACCGGGTGGGACCGGCCGAGCAGGGCCACCGTGATCGCGTCGAAGCCGAAGGACCCGGCCACGGAGGTGTTCAGCGTGCTCTCCGTGCCGGCGACGTGGGTGGCGCCGGCCAGGCCGGCGAGGCCGCCGGAGATCGCCATGGCGGCCAGGTAGGAGCCCTTGACGGAGATGCCGGCCGTGCGGGCGGCGTCCGGGTTGGCGCCCACGGCCCGCAGGCGGAAGCCGAGGGTGGAGCGCTGCATCAGCCACCACGTGAAGAGCACGGCCAGCAGCGCGACGAAGAAGCCCCAGTGCAGCCGGAAGTCGGTCCCCAGCAGCCGCGGGAACATGGCGGAGCGGTCCAGCGGCGCGGACACCGGGTTCGTGGTGCCGGGCGCCCGCAGGACGGGGGTGTTCAACAGGTAGGCGAGCAGGTTCACCGCCACGTAGTTGAGCATGATCGTGAGGATCACCTCGTGCGCGCCCGTCCAGGCCTTGAGCACGCCGACGACGGAGCCCCACAGCACGCCGCCGAGCACGCCCATCACGACGACGAGCAGCAGGTGCACGCCGGCCGGCAGGTGCAGGTGCACGCCGAACCACGTGGCGAACATGGCGCCGAAGATGAACTGACCCTGGCCGCCGATGTTGAACAGGCCCGCCCGGAAGGCGATGGCGATGCCCAGCGAGATGATGATCAGCGGGGTCGCCACGGTGAGGGTCTCGGTGAGCGGGTAGAGCATGCCCGTCGCGTCCGAGGCCCGGTAGTTGAAGACGGCGCCGCGGAACAGGGCCGCGAAGGCTCCGGCGAACGCGGCCCAGGCGGCGGAGAGCAGGTCGCCCGGGCGGGCGAAGAAGTAGCCGGCGGCGTCGCGGACGTCCTCGTCCACGGCGATGATCAGCAGGCCGGAGATCAGCAGGGACAGCAGGATCGCCAGGGCGGTGACCGTGCCGTTGCCCGAGAGGATCCGGCGCAGGGCGGAGTCGGCGGGGGCGGGCCGAGCGGCCGCGTCGGACG
>NZ_JABFBB010000024.1:57013-73378 GCF_017168555.1 Micrococcus sp. KRD012 | reverse complement strand
GCTCACGGGCGCTCTCCTTCCGTGGTGGGGTGGGCGGCGGGCGCCTCACCGGCGGTGCCGGGCGTGCCCGCGGCGACGTCTGCGCCGGAAGCGAGGGCCGCGTCGTCGGGGGTCTGGCCGGCCATCATGAGGCCGAGCGTCTCGCGCGAGGTGTCCCCCGGCACGATGCCGACGATCCGCCCGTGGTACATCACGGCGATCCGGTCCGCCAGCTCGAGGACCTCGTCCAGCTCGGTGGAGACGATCAGCACGGGGGTGCCGGCGTCGCGCTCGGCGATGATCCGGTCGTGCAGGAACTCGATCGAGCCGACGTCCACGCCGCGCGTGGGCTGCGAGGCGATGAACAGGCGCAGCCCGTCCACGAGTTCGCGGGCCATGACGACCTTCTGCTGGTTGCCTCCCGAGAGGGAGGAGACCGGCAGGTCCACGCCCTGGGTGCGGACGTCGAACTCGGCCACGCGGCGCTCGGCGAGCGCCCGTACCGCGGCGGGGCGCATCTGCACGGCGTTGCCGGCCGGGGCGACGTCGTACCGGTTGAGCACCATGTTCTCCGCCACGGAGAACGGGCCGACGAGCCCGTCCGTGGAGCGGTCCTCGGGCACGAAGCCGACGCCGGCGCGGATGATCTGGCGGGTGGACCGGCCGATCAGCTCCCGGCCGTCCAGGGTGACGGAGCCGGTGGCCTTGACCAGGCCCATGATCGCCTCGGTCAGCTCCGTCTGCCCGTTGCCCTGCACACCGGCCACGGCGAGGACCTCGCCCTGGCGGACGGCGAAGGACACGGCGTCCAGCAGCACCTGGCCCGTGGGCGAGACGACGGAGAGGTCCTCGACGCGGAACGTCTCCTCCCCCAGGGTCGGGGCCGTCTTGCGCCGCTCGAGGACGACGTTCCGGCCCACCATGAGGGCGGCCAGCTCGGCGGCCTCGGCGGAGGGCTCCGCCGTGCCGACCACGCGGCCGCGGCGCAGCACGGTGATGTCGTCCGAGACGGCCTTGACCTCGCGCAGCTTGTGGGAGATGAACACGATCGCCGTGCCGTCCGCCCGCAGCTGCCGGATGATGCCGAGCAGCTCGTCGGTCTCCTGGGGGGTGAGCACGGCGGTCGGCTCGTCCAGGATGAGGATGCGCGCGTCGCGGACGAGGGCCTTGATGATCTCGACGCGCTGCTGCACGCCCACGGGCAGGTCCTCGACGACGGCGTCCGGGTCCACGTCGAAGCCGTACTGGGCGGAGATCTCCCGGATCCGCCGGCGGGTGGCCTCGAGGTCGAGCACGCCCAGGGCGCGGGTGTGCTCGTCGCCGAGGGCCACGTTCTCGGCCACCGTGAAGACGGGCACGAGCATGAAGTGCTGGTGCACCATGCCGATGCCCGCGCGCATGGCCTCACCGGGACCGGAGAACCGGACGGGCTCGCCGTCGAGCAGGATCTCCCCCTCGGTGGGCTCGTAGAGTCCGAAGAGGACGTTCATCAGGGTGGACTTGCCGGCGCCGTTCTCACCGAGGAGGGTGTGCACCCGCCTCGACTCCACGGTCAGGTTCACGTCCTCGTTCGCGGCGAACGAGCCGAAGCGCTTGGTGATCCCGCGCAGTTCGAGCCTCATCGAGGGCCTTCCGTCTGGTCGATGCTCGTGGTGCCGCGCTCGGCGGCGGGGGCGGGCCGGGCGCCCGCGCGCCGCGGGGCCGGTCCGGAGGGGTCCGGGCCGGCCCTGCGGCGGTGGCGAGGCGGGTCAGGCCTCCGGGGAGTACTCCGAGCCGACCTTCAGCTCGCCCGAGACGATCTTGGCCTCGAGATCCTTGAGCTCGTCCTTGAGCTCCTGCGGCACCGTGTCCTCGAAGTCGTGGAACGGGGCCAGCTCGACGCCCTTGTTCTCCAGCGTGCCCACGTAGGACTCGGCCGAGAACTCGTCCTTCAGGTCCGCGGCGATCACGTCGGAGACGGACTGGCCCATGTTCTTCTTCACCGAGGTGAGGATCAGGTTGCCGTCCTTGGTGGACTCGTAGCCGTCCGAGTCCGGCCAGATGACCTTGACGTCCTTGCCGCCCTGGTTCGCCTCACGGACGGCGTCCAGGGTGCCCAGGCCCACGGGGCCCGCCACCGGCATCACGATGTCGGCGCCCTCGTTGATGAAGTTGGCGGTGTTCGTCTTGCCGTTGGCCACGTTCTTGAAGTCGCCCGTGAAGGAGCCGGTCTTCGCGTCCTTGTCCCAGCCCAGGACCTTGACGTCCTTGTCCTTGACCTCGTTGTAGTGCTCCACGCCGCGGGCGAAGCCGTCCATGAAGATGGTGACGGTGGGGATCTCCATGCCGCCGTAGGTGGCCACGGTGCCGGTCTCGGTGGTGCCCGCCGCCAGGTACCCGGCCAGGAACGCCGCCTGCGCCGTGTCGTAGGTGAGCTTCTGGAAGTTGTCGGAGAAGCCCTCCGCGGTGACGTCCACGCCGAAGAAGTGGGTGTCCGAGTGCTGCGCGGCGATCGGCTTCATGGCGTCGCCGAGGAGGAAGCCCACGCCGATGACGGCGTCGCAGTCGGCGTTGACCATGGCGGTCACGTTCGGGGTGAACTCGCTGGGCTCGTTCGACTCGGCCTCGCTGGTGGTGATGCCGTAGGCCTTCTCGGCAGCCTTGAGGCCCTCGTAGGAGGACTGGTTGAAGGAGCGGTCGTCGAAGCCGCCCTCGTCCGAGACGATGCAGGCCTTGTAGTCCTTGTTGTCCGAGCCGACGCCGTCCACGGTGGCGATGGCCTCGCTCTCGGCGGCGCCGGAGCCCGAGGCCTCGGACTGCTCCGGCGGGGCGCCGCACGCGGTCAGCAGCAGACCGGAGACGCCGAGCGCGGCGGCGGGGAGCAGGAGACGACGGCGGCGCGCGGCCGACGGGGTGGCGATGCCCATGGGGTCCTCATTTCGGAAGGCACGGTGCGAGGCCCGCGGCCGGTGGCCGCGGAAAGACGGGGCCCGTGCGGGTGGCCCCGTCCGGATGAGCGCGAGTCTACCGAACGGTGGGCCCGTCCCCTCCGGCGGGGGCGGGCGGTGGGGTCAGTGGTGGTCCTCGCCCGTGAGCACCTGCAGCGCGGCGGCGGTGAAGACCCGCATGCCCACGCCGATGGCCCGCTCGTCCGGCGCGTAGTCCCCGCGGTGCAGATCGTAGATGGGGCCACCCGGGGACCGGGTGCCGAGGCGCAGCATGGAGCCGGGCACCTTCTGGGTCATCCAGGCGAAGTCCTCGCCGCCCATCGACTGCGGGGTCAGGACGATCGCCCGCGAGCCGAGCTCCCGCCGCGCCGCGGTCTCGATCAGCGCCGTCTCGCCCTCGGTGTTGTGCACCGGCGGGACGCCGCGCACGTGCTCGAGCTGCACGTGCACGCCGTACGGCGCGGCCACCTGTCGGACCACCTCGTCGAGCAGCGCGCCGGCCTCCTCCCACACGTCCGCGTCGAGGCAGCGCATGGTCCCGGCCAGGTAGCCGGTGTTGTCGATCGCGTTGGGCGCGCTGCCGGCGGCGATCTGCCCCCACACCACCGAGACGGCCGAGCGCACGTCGATCCGCCGGGAGAGCACGGCGGGCACGTTCACGGCGATCTGGGACAGGGCGAAGACCATGTCCTCGGTGAGGTGGGGCCGCGAGGTGTGCCCCCCGCGTCCGGTGAGGGTGATCCGGATCGTGTCCGCCGCCGAGGTGATGGCGCCGATGCGGGTGCCGATCGAGCCGACGTCGACCTGGGGGTCGCAGTGCGCCGCCAGGATGCGGGGCACGTCGTCGAGGATCCCCTGCCGCAGCACGGCCAGGGAGCCGCCGGGCAGCCGCTCCTCCGCGGGCTGGAAGATGACGCGGACCGTGCCGTGGACCCGCTCGCCGACCGCGCGCAGGTCGGGGTCGGCGGTGGCCCCGCGGAGGATGCGGCCGAGGGCGACGGCCACACCCGCCATGACGGCGGTGTGCATGTCGTGGCCGCACGCGTGCGCGACGCCGTCATTGACGGACACGTAGGGCAGGCCGGTCTCCTCCTCGACCGGCAGCGCGTCGATGTCCGCGCGCAGGGCCAGCACCACCGGCCCCTCCCCGACGTCCACGTAGGCGCCCGTGGACTCCATCCGCACGGGCGAGAGCCCGTAGCCGGAGAGCAGCTCCACGATGCGGTCGGTGGTGCGGTACTCCTCATAGGAGAGCTCGGGATGCCGGTGCAGGTCCCGGCGGAAGGACACGATCTCGTCCTCGAGCTCGGCCACCACGGGGCCCACCGAGGGGACGGACGTCGGACGGGGCCCGGTCAGCACGGAGTCGGAGGTGGTCATGGCCCAGCACCCTACTCCGGGGGTGCCGGTCGGTGGGGGCCGGACCCTGCCGGGGACGCGGTCAGAGGACCTCGTCCACGCCCTCGGCCTTGAGCGCCTCGACGGCCTTCTTGACCTCCTGGGCGTGCTCCGTGGTGGTGACCAGCAGCGCGTCCTCGGTGTCCACCACGACGACGTCCTCGATGCCGATCAAGGCGATGACGCGCTTCGTGTCCGTCACCACGACGCCGGACGCGTCGTCCGAGTACACGCGCGGGGTGTCCCCGATCACCGTGATGCCGGAGGCGTCCTTGACCGGGTTCAGGCGGGCGATCGCCGCGAAGTCCCCCACGTCGTCCCACGTGAAGGAGCCGGGGATCACGGCCACGTCGCCGACGGCGGCGGCGGGCTCGGCCACGGCGTAGTCGATGGCGGTCTTCGTCAGCTCGGGCCACACCCGGGCCATGACCTCGTCCCGCTCCGGCGTCTCCCACGCGCGGGCGATCTCCATCAGGCCGGCGTGCAGCGCGGGCTCGTTCTCCTCGAGGTGGGCCAGCATGAGGCCCACGGGCGCCACGAACATGCCCGCGTTCCAGAGGTAGCGGCCGGACTTCACGTACTGCTGGGCGACCTTCAGGTCCGGCTTCTCCACGAACGCGGCGACGTCATGCGCGTCCGGAGCGCCGGCCACGCGGAGGCGGCGGCCCCGGCGGATGTAGCCGAAGCCCGTGGCCGCGTGCGTGGGCTCGATGCCGATGGTCACGATCCGGCCGGTGGCCGCCGTCTCGACGGCCTGCCGCACCGCGTCCTGGAAGACCTCCACCGGGGAGATCACCTGATCCGCCGCGAACGAGCCCATGATCGTGTCCGGGTCACGCAGGGAGAGGATCGCCGCGGCCAGGCCGATGGCGGCCGCGGAGTCCTTGGGCGAGGGCTCGAGCACCAGATCCGTCTCCGCCAGATCCGGCAGCTGCATGCACACCGCCTCCCGGTGGGCCTCCCCGGTCACCACGAGCATGCCCGCGGCCAGGGGCGCCAGACGGTCCCACGTGGCACGGATCAGGGTCTGGCCCGAGCCGGTGAGGTCGTGGAGGAACTTCGGCGCGGCGGCCCGCGAGAGGGGCCACAGGCGGGTGCCCACGCCCCCGGCGGGGATCACGGCGTGGAAGCGGGACAGGGCCGTGCCCGGCGCGGCCTCGCGCGGGGCATCGGTCAGGTTCGGATCGGTGCTCACCGGCCCAGACTACGGAACCGTCCGGACGGGGGACCACTCGACGCGTCCCAGGCGGGGCACAGCCCAGACCGAACAGGACGGCGGCGGGGCGCCGCACGCGTCACAGTGGTCGCCCGGGTCCCCGATCGGGCACGGAGGCGCGGGAAGGGTCTACCCTAGGCGGAGGAATCCACTCGCACACGCCCCTGCCCGTCGTCGTCCCACGGCGGAGGACCGGGATCGTGCATTCCCCCTGGAGGTATCAACCGTGTCTAGCGCCACTGCGCAGGCCCCGGCCAAGAACGGCCGCGGAACCCTGTACCGGGGCCACGGCGGCATGTGGTCCTGGGTGGGCCACCGCGTCACCGGCGTCGTCATCTTCTTCTACCTGCTCGTCCACGTGCTGGACACGGCCCTGGTCCGGGTCTCCCCCGAGGCCTACAACGCCGTGATCGGCTCGTACAAGACGTGGTACTTCGCGCTCGGCGAGGCCGGCCTCGTCGCGGCGATCATCTTCCACGCCCTGAACGGCCTGCGCATCATCCTGGTCGACTTCTGGAAGGGCGGCACCCAGCACCACAAGACCCTGCTGTGGATCGTGCTGGGGCTGTGGGTCGTCCTGACCCTGGGCTTCGCCATCCGTCACTTCAGCCTCGCACTCGGAGGTCACTGAGCCATGAGCACCACCGCTGAGACCACCATCGCGGCGCCCCGCAGCCGCCGTCTGGACCCCAAGTACACGCGCGACGGCGGCGGCCGCGGCAACTTCGAGATGCTCGCCTGGCTGTTCATGCGCATCTCGGGTGTCTTCCTCGTCGTGCTGATCGCCGTGCACCTGACCACCAACCTGCTGGTGGGCGACGGCATCCACGCCGTCGACTTCGGCTTCGTGGCCGGCAAGTGGGCGCACCCGCTGTGGCAGTTCTGGGACCTGGCCCTCCTGTGGCTGGCCATGCTGCACGGCGCCAACGGCGTGCGCACGATCATCAACGACTACACCCGCCGCGGCAGCGCCCGCTTCTGGCTGACGATGATCCTGTACATCGCCACGGCCGTGATCATCAGCCTCGGCACCCTGGTGATCTTCACCTTCGATCCCTGCATGGTGGACGCCTCCGGCGCCCTGCTCGAGGGCTCCCCGGCCTTCTGCGGCTGACCCCGGAAACGTTCACCCTGCGGTGCGGCCGGCCCGAGCGGCCGCCGCGTCACAGACACCCAGAAAGAGAGACCTGAATGCAGGTGCACAAGTACGACGTGGTGATCGTCGGCGCCGGCGGCGCGGGCATGCGCGCGGCCATCGAGGCCGGTCAGCGCGCGCACACCGCCGTCCTCACCAAGATCTACCCCACGCGTTCCCACACCGGCGCGGCCCAGGGCGGCATGTGCGCGGCCCTCGCCAACGTCGAGGAGGACAACTGGGAGTGGCACACGTTCGACACCGTCAAGGGCGGCGACTACCTGGTGGACCAGGACGCCGCGGAGGTCATGGCCAAGGAGGCCATCGACGCGGTGCTGGACCTCGAGAAGATGGGCCTGCCCTTCAACCGCACCCCCGAGGGCAAGATCGACCAGCGCCGCTTCGGCGGCCACACCCGTGACCACGGCAAGGCGCCCGTGCGCCGCGCCTGCTACGCCGCGGACCGCACCGGCCACATGATCCTCCAGACGCTGTACCAGAACTGCGTCAAGCACAACGTGGAGTTCTTCAACGAGTTCTACGTGCTCGACCTGCTGCTGGTGGAGGAGGACGCCGTGCGCGAGGACGGCACCGCCTACAAGCAGAAGCGCACCGCCGGCGTCGTCTCCTACGAGCTGGCCACCGGCGAGATCCACGTCTTCCAGGCCAAGTCGGTCATCTTCGCCACCGGCGGCGCCGGCAAGGTGTACAAGACCACCTCGAACGCCCACACGCTCACCGGCGACGGCATGGCCATCGCCTACCGCGCGGGCCTGCCGCTGGAGGACATGGAGTTCGTGCAGTTCCACCCGACCGGCCTGGCCGGCCTGGGCATCCTGCTCTCCGAGGCCGCGCGCGGCGAGGGCGGCATCCTCCGCAACGCGGACGGCGAGCGCTTCATGGAGCGCTACGCCCCCACCATCAAGGACCTCGCCCCGCGCGACATCGTGGCCCGGTCCATGGCCGAGGAGGTCCGTCAGGGCCGCGGCGCCGGCCCCAACAAGGACTACGTGCTGCTCGACCTGACGCACCTGGAGCCCTCGCACATCGACGAGAAGCTCCCGGACATCACCGAGTTCGCCCGCACCTACCTGGGTGTCGAGCCCTACACGGAGCCGGTGCCGGTGTTCCCCACCTGCCACTACTTCATGGGCGGCATCCCCACGAACATCAAGGCCGAGGTCCTCCAGGACAACGACACCGTCGTGCCGGGCCTGTACGCCGCCGGCGAGGTGGCCTGCGTGTCCGTGCACGGGTCCAACCGCCTGGGCACCAACTCGCTGCTGGACATCAACGTGTTCGGCCGCCGCGCCGGCATCTACGCCGCCGAGTACGCCGCGCAGGCGGACTGGGTGGAGCTGCCCGAGGGCGGCGAGCTGCCGACCGTGGAGCACATCGAGAACCTGCGCTCCGCCACCGGGTCCGAGCGCGTCGCGGACATCCGCGCCGAGCTCCAGGAGTCCATGGACGCGGACATGCAGGTCTTCCGCGACGAGGACTCGATCCGCCGCGCACTGGCCAAGATCGAGGAGCTGCGCGGCCGCTACGAGAACGTGTCCGTCCAGGACAAGGGTCACCGCTTCAACCTCGACCTGCTCGAGGGCATGGAGCTGGGCTACCTCCTGGACATCGCCGAGGCGATGACCCTCGCGGCCCTGGGCCGCAAGGAGTCCCGCGGCGGCCACTACCGCGAGGACTACCCCGATCGCGACGACGAGAACTTCATGGCGCACACCATGATCTACCGTGACGAGACCGCGGAGATGGAGGGCGTCAAGGGCATCCGCTTCGAGACCAAGCCCGTCGTCGTGACCCGTTACCAGCCGATGGAGCGTAAGTACTGATGAGCCACTCAGCAACCGAGACCGAGGCCCCCGTGGCCCAGGCGCAGACCCAGTCCGCCGGTGGCGGCGCAGGCGAGGTCGAGAGCTTCGACATCGTGCTCAAGGTCCGCCGCTACCTCCCGGAGTCCTCCGAGGAGTCCTACTGGGACGAGTGGCGCCTGACCATGTACGGCACCGACCGCGTGCTGGACGCCCTGCACAAGGTCAAGTGGGACCACGACGGCACCCTGTCGTTCCGCCGCTCCTGCGCCCACGGCGTGTGCGGCTCCGACGCCATGCGCATCAACGGCCGCAACCGCCTGGCCTGCAAGACGCTCCTGAAGGACCTCGACCTGTCCAAGCCCATCCTGGTGGAGCCCATCAAGGGCCTGCCGGTGGAGAAGGACCTGATCGTGGACATGGACCCGTTCTTCCAGTCCTACCGCGAGATCATGCCGTTCCTGGTCGCCGAGGGCCACGCGCCCACCAAGGAGCGCTACCAGTCCCAGGCCGACCGGGCGATCTACGACGACACCACGAAGTGCATCCTGTGCGCCGCGTGCACCTCGTCCTGCCCGGTGTTCTGGACGGATGGCCAGTACTTCGGCCCGGCCGCCATCGTCAACGCGCACCGGTTCATCTTCGACTCGCGTGACGAGGCCGGCGACATGCGCCTGGAGATCCTGAACGACAAGGAGGGCGTGTGGCGCTGCCGCACGACCTTCAACTGCACCGACGCGTGCCCCCGCGGCATCCAGGTGACCAAGGCGATCTCCGAGGTGAAGCAGGCCATCCTGGCCCGCCAGTTCTGATCCCCCGCACCACGACGGCGGCCCGTCTCCTCACCTCGAGGAGGCGGGCCGCCGTCGTCGTGCGTGGTGCCCCTCCCGCCGAGGCCCGCAGACGCGCCGTCACCGGACCGGCGTAGCGGCGTGTCTGCGGGCCTCGGCGTGGGGACGGGCGGGACCGGAGGCGGAGTCGGAGGCGGGGCGAGCTCAGACGTCGAAGGCGTCGCGCGTCTCCCGCCGGTGTGCCACACGCAGCCACACCGCGCTGGACACGAGCATCCCGACGACGGCGCCCAGCACGACCGGACCCCCTCCCCCGGCCTGCACCATCCGCCCGCCGTCGACCATCCAGAAGGCCGCCGTGAGCATCCCCAGCACCACGAGCACGCTCCCCACGGGGCGCACGGCCCGGATCCGGCGGGTGATGCCGGCCAGGAGCACCAGGGTCAGGACGACCACCGCCGCGGCGGCCACCGGCCCCGCCCCCGCCGGGGTGAGGAACGCGGCGACGTCGGCGTCGGTGACCTCGCTCGCGCCCCAGGAGCGCGCCTCCAGCACGGCGCGGGCGTAGCCGGGCGTCGCCTGCAGCGCGAGCACGCCCCCCACGCCGGCCGCGCTCAGTGCCCCCGTGACCGCCGTGACGGTCTGGAACAGGCGCAGGGGACGCAGGGCCGCGCGATCGGGACCGGGGTCGCGCTCCGTGGTCTCGTGGGGATCGTCGTCGAGGGGGTGCATGCCCCCATCATGCCCGGCGGCGCAGGAAGGTCGTTGCGAGGCCCGGGTTGAAGGCGCACACGAGCCAGGCCGCGTTCACGAGCGCGAACAGCCCGCCCAGGACCAGGGGCAGCACCACGTCCCCGGCGGGGAAGACGAACAGGCGGATGGCCCCCAGCAGCGTCACGAAGATGGCGATCGAGGCGAACAGGGCACCCATGATGCGCGCCGTGTTGCTGTGCCGGGTCAGGCCGACGAGGACGATCGCGTAGACCGACAGACCCAGCAGGGTCGCGAACCAGACGCTGCCGGTGAGGGCGCCCTCGATCGCCTCGGCGGTCATCGCGGGCGACTGCGCGCTGCCCTCGGGCAGCGAGTCCGCGATGTCCTGGGCCGCGCCCGGGAGGAGGTTGCGCAGGATCGACGCGGCGTAGAGGACCGCGGACGCCACCGTCAGTCCGAGCAGCGCCCGGAACACGCCGGGGGTGCGGGCATCGGGGCGGATCAGCGGGCGGGCGTCCGGGCCGGAGTGCCCGGCGATGCGCCGCCGCGCCTCATCCGGGCCCACCACGGGCCGCCCGCCGCCGTCCAGGTCGTCGGGGTGGGGGGACGGATGCGGGGGTCGATGATCGGAGGCCATGTCGTCATGGTCTCCGCTGGCCGACGCCGGGGCGAGGGCTGGCGACCCCGGACTCGCCGCCGGCGAACGGCGTCGGGATCAGGCGCGGCGGCCCTGACGGGTGTAGGCCGCGACCTGCGGGTTGAAGGCCTTGACCAGCCACAGGATGTTCACGATCACCAGCGCCAGGCTCAGCACGGAGGCCAGGACGCCGCCGATGCCGGGGAAGGTCACGAAGGAGAAGATGCCGCCGACGGCACTGAGGGTGCCCAGGATCGCCACGACGATGCCGAGGATGCGGGCCCAGTTCTTGGCCCCGCGGAGGTTGAAGTACACCAGGGCGTACAGGGCCACACCGATGAGCAGGACGATGATCGTTCCCACCGTCACGGAGGCGCCCACGACGGGCGCGATCTCCTCCACCTGCTCGGGGGTGAGGCCGCTCTGGCGCAGGGAGTCCCGCATGCTCTCGATGCTCTCCCCGCCGCCGAACAGGCCCGGCAGGGCGGACAGCACGTACAGCGCGAGCGACGTGAGCGTCAGCGTCAGGAGGGCGGGGAACGCGGCCGGCTCCGGGACGACGCCGTACGGGCTGCCCGGCTGGGCGCCGTAGCCCGGGGCCGCGTAGGGCTGCGTGCCGTAGCGGGAGCCCGCGGCGGGCTGGCCGTATGCGGGGTTCTGGCCCGGGTACGGGCCGGGGCCGCCCGCGGCGGGCTGCTCCGGGTTCGGGTCCGGGTTCGGTCGATCGGTGGTCATGGTGAGCTCCTCGGTGTCGTGGGTGACGGTGATGGTGATGACGGGCGCGGCGGCAGGATCACTCGTGTCGCAGTGCCTCGATGGGATCCTTCCGGGCCGCACGCAGGGCGGGCAAGGTGCCGGCGATGAACGCGATGGCCACGATCAGCAGCAGGATCAGCAGCAGGGCGAGGGGGTTGACCGCGAACAGGACCAGGCCGGTGACGCCGCTGAGGGGGCCGGTGGTCAGCACCTGGTTCGCGATGAGTCCGACGGCGACGCCCAGGCCGATGCCGATCAGCGAGCCGAGCAGGCCGATCACGACGGCCTCCATGGTGAACAGGCCGAAGATCTTCCCGCCGGTCATGCCGAGGGCCTTCATGAGGCCGATCTCCCGGGTGCGCTCCTGCACCGCCATGAGCAGGGTGTTGATGATGCCGAAGCTGGCGGCGAGCAGCGCGATGAGCGCGAAGCCGGTGAGCACCCACGTGACGGCGTCGATGATGCCGCGGATCACGCCGAGCTGCTCCTCGAGGGTCTGCGCCAGCAGGCCCTGGTCGGCCAGCGCCTGCTTCACGGCGTCCTCGTTCGCCTCCGGGTCCTCCACGATCGCCGTGGCCTGGAAGTAGGTGTTCCGCTGCGACTCCGGCAGGCCCTCCGTCGTGATGTCGTAGATCTCCTGCTCGAGCGACTCCGACGGCGTCGGGGCGGTGCCCGCACCGGACGCGGCCGCCTTCGTCACACCGACCACGGTGGCCGTCACGGACTTGTGCTCCTGCAGCGGGGTCGCCGCCACGACGGTCAGCTCCGTGCCGACCAGGTCCTCGGCGTCGCCGGCGCCCAGGTCCTCCACCCACGACTCGGGCATGACGATCTCCGCGGCGCCGGCCTCGGGGGCACGGCCGGCCGAGAAGGTGAGCATGTCGATCTCGCCGGAGCTGCCCATGAAGCCGGTCTGCCACTTGCGGTCGTCCGGGCCCTGGATGTACTCCGGCTCGGCCACCCGATAGGTCTTCACCTCGGTGACGTGCTCGGTGTCCTCGATCGCGGCGAGGTCCTCCTGCGTGAGCAGCGGCATGCCGAACATCTCGCCGCCGGCGGCGTCCTGCTCCGTGTACTCCTGGGGCGAACCGCTCGCCGCACCGGCCGAGGACATGTCCTGCTGCTTCATCACGGTCAGCTCGCCGGGCTTGCCGAAGCCCTCGACCACGTTGTCCACGTACTTGTTGATGCCCGCGCCGAGCCCCGTGGTGAGGGTCAGCGTGAATGCGCCGATCACGATCGCGACGACGGTGAGGAAGGTGCGCAGCTTGGAGCGCATCGTGTTGGCGAGCGCCGTGCCCGCGACGTCGGTGGCCTTCATGCCCGCGCTCCGTCCCGCTCGGTGCCGACGCGCTCGTCGGCGATGACCACGCCGTCCTGCAGCTCGACGCGACGGTCACACTTCGCGGCCAGGTCGTCGTCGTGCGTGACCACCACGAGGGTGATGCCCTCGTCGCGGTGCAGGCCGAAGAGGATGTCCTCCACGGCCGCCGAGGTGGCGGAGTCCAGGTTGCCCGTGGGCTCGTCCGCGAACAGCACCGTCGGGTTGTTCACGAGCGCACGGGCGATGCACACGCGCTGCTTCTGGCCGCCGGAGAGGTCCGTGGCCTTGTTCTTCGCCTTGTCCGCGAGCTCGAGCCGCTCGAGCACCGCCATGCCGCGGCGGGTGCGCTGGGCCCGGCCCACGCCGGCGATCTTCAGCGGCAGCACGGTGTTCTCCAGGACCGTCTGGTTCGGGTTCAGGAAGAACTGCTGGAACACGAAGCCGAACCGCTCGTTGCGCAGCTGGGAGATCTCCGCGGCCTTGAGCTGGGAGACGGGACGGCCGTCCATCGCGACGACGCCGGCGGAGGGCTGGTCCAGCAGCGCCAGCAGGTGCATCAGGGTGGACTTGCCGGAGCCGGACTTGCCGACGACGGCCAGGGACTCGCCGCGCTGGATCTGCAGGGTGATGCCCTTCAGCGCGTCGAAGCGGGACGCCCCGCGACCGTAGACCTTGACGAGGTTCTCCGTCTCCAGGACGGGTTCGGCGCCGGGCGGGACCTCGGCGACGGCGGGGATGGGGACAGCGGTGGACATGGCTCCGGCACTCCTCTGTCGGTGGGGCTCGCCCCCGCTGCGGCAGGAGCGGAGGCAGTGCCTCCATCCTGACAGCCGCGCACGCGCCGCCGCCTCCACCTCGAGTCGGAAAAGCCCGACGGCCCGCGCCCCCGCAGGTCGGGGGCGCGGGCCATCGTCGGGAGGCCGCGGGGCCGGTGCGGCCCGGCTCAGCGCAGCGGCGGCAGGAAGCCGACCTTGGCGTAGACGTCCTCGAGCACGGGCGTGGCCACGGCGCGGGCCTTCTCGGCTCCGGAGGCGAGGATGCGGTCCAGCTCAGCGGGGTCGGCGAGCAGCTCGAGGGCGCGCTCGCGCACGGGGGCCAGGCGCTCGACGACAGCGTCCGCCACCGCGACCTTGAGGTGCCCGTACATCTTGCCGACGAACTCCTCCTCGAGCTGCGGGATCGGCGTGCCGGACACCGCGGCGAGGATGGTCAGCAGGTTGGAGACGCCGGGCTTGGCCTCGCGGTCGAAGCGCACCTCGGTGCCGTCGTCGGTGACCGCGGACTTGATCTTCTTGGCGGTCTTCTTCGGCTCCTCGAGGATGTTGATGAGCCCGTTCGGGGACGCCGCGGACTTGGACATCTTCGACGTGGGGTCCTGCAGGTCGTAGATGCGCGCGCCGGTCTCCGGGTAGAAGCCGGTGGGCACCACGAACGTCTCGCCGTAGCGGTGGTTGAAGCGCTGGGCGAGGTCGCGGGTGAGCTCCACGTGCTGGCGCTGGTCGTCGCCCACGGGCACGCCATGCGGCTGGTAGAGCAGGATGTCCGCGGCCATGAGCATGGGGTACGCGAGCAGGCCGACGCCGGCCGCGTCCGCGCCCTGCTTGGCGGACTTGTCCTTGAACTGGGTCATGCGCATGGCCTCGCCCATGCCGGTCATGCAGGTCAGCACCCACGCCAGCTGCGCGTGCTCGGGCACCTGGGACTGGACGAACAGCGTGGAGCGCTCGGGGTCGATGCCGCCGGCGATGAACTGCGCGGCGGCCACCCGCGTGCGCTCCGCCAGGGCTGCCGGGTCCTGCGGCACGGTGATGGCGTGCAGGTCGGGGATGAAGAAGAACGCCTCGAAGTCGGCCTGGGTGCGCTCCCAGTTCACGAGGGCGCCGAGGTAGTTGCCCAGGTGGAGGGAGTCCGCCGATGGCTGCATGCCGGAGAGCACGCGATGCCGGGCGGACGCGCCGGGCAGGTGGGCGGTGGCGGCGGCGTCCTGGGCCAGGACGTCCTGGACGGAGTTCTTCTTCATGGTCATCTCAGCCTCGGGTCTCTCCTGCACGGTCAGAACTGGTAGTCGACCACGAGGGGGGCGTGGTCGGAGAAGCGGGTGCCCCAGCTCGGGGCGCGGTCCACGACGGCGGCCGTCGCCCGCTCGGCCAGGCCCGCGGTCGCCATGTGGTAGTCGATGCGCCACCCGGCGTCGTTGTCGAAGGCCTTGCCGCGCATGGACCACCACGTGTACGGGCCCGGCACCGGCCCGGCGAGGGCGCGGTGCACGTCCGTGAAGCCGAGCTCGCCGAAGAACCGGTCGAAGTAGGCGCGCTCCTCGGGCAGGAAGCCGGCCTTCTTCACGTTGCCCTTCCAGTTCTTGATGTCCAGCTCGGTGTGGCCCACGTTGAGGTCGCCCGTGACGAGGGCGTGCCCCTCCCCCGCGGCCAGCTCGGAGAGGCGGCGGACCATCTCGTCGAGGAACCGGTACTTGTCCTCCTGCTTCGGGGTGTCGACCTCGCCCGAGTGCACGTACGCGGAGACCACGGTCAGCGGCGAGCCGTCCGGCAGGCGCAGGTCGGCCTCGATCCAGCGGCCGGCGTCGTCGAAGTACCCGTCGGCGTCGGCGATGCCCGTGCGGACCTCGCCGAGCGGGAACCGCGAGGCGATCGCGACGCCGGCCCGCCCCTTGGCGGCGGCCACGGCGTCCGCCAGGTGCACCTCGTCCCAGTCCTCGCCCACGATCTCGCGGACCAGCTGCGCCGTGACGTCCGCGGGGGCGCGCACCTCCTGGAGGGTGAGCACGTCCACGCCGCGGCCGGCGAACCACTCCCGCATGCCCTTGCGGTGCGAGGCGCGGATGCCGTTGACGTTCACGGTGGCCACGCGCACGGCGCCGTCGGCCTTGGGCGCCCCGGCGTGGGCGTGCACCACGGGCTCGCCCTCGGCGGGCTCGGGGTACTTCCCGGTGACGGGGTCCTTCTCGGGCAGCGCCGTCATCAGCCGATCACCGTCCCGCTCACCGGGCCCTCGGCGCCGCCGGTCCGGGACTCCTTGATCATGTCGCGGGCGTTGGAGGCCGTGATGTCGATGGTCTCCAGGGCGCGGTCCACCATCTCGCGGTCCATGCCCTCGCCTGCGGCGAGCTGCTCGCGCACCACGCGCACCTGCACCTGGGCGATCTTGAACGAGTGGTCCAGCTTGGTGTCCCGCAGGGGGTCCGCGGCCGGTGCCGGCGGGGCCACCGCGGGGGCGGCGGCGTCGGTGTCCCGGCCGCGCAGGGCGGCGACGTCGGCGCGGGCGTTCTGCATGGCGGTGTCCACCTTGCGGCCCGCGGCCTGGACGCCGCGGCGCATCTGCAGGTACACGACCACCGCGAACACGAGCCAGCCGGCGGCGACGGCGACCACGAGCCACCCGATCACGTCGTTCTGGTTCGCGGCGAAGATGATCGCCACGATCAGGATGACGATCATCGCAACGAAGCCGAGCGATCCCACGCGCAGGCCGGCGCGGGGGCCGCGGCGCGCGCCGTCGGGACCGGGGGTCAGGGACTGGGACATGGGTGCTCCTCCGGAGGGGCTCGTGGGGTCTGCCCTCCATCATCCCGCATCGTGGGGTGCGCTCCGAATCGGGCGGCCCGCATCGGCGCCTATCCTGAGGCGATGACCCCCCGGCCCCCACAC
>NZ_JABFBB010000024.1:53503-56913 GCF_017168555.1 Micrococcus sp. KRD012 | reverse complement strand
TCCGGAGGAGCACCCATGTCCCAGTCCCTGACCAGCACCGCATCCTCATCGCACTGCTCATGCCGCTCTTCCTCGCGCTGATGAGCGTGTCCGTGGTGAACGTGGCGCTGCCGGCCATCGAGTCGGGCCTGGACGCCACGAGCGCGGATCTGCAGTGGGTGCTGGCGGGGTACACGCTGACGTTCGGCACCGTGCTCGTGGCCGCGGGCCGCGCCGGCGACCTGTGGGGGCGCAAGAACCTGTTCCTGGCGGGCATCACGCTGTACATGCTCGGCTCCCTGCTCTCCGGCTTGGCCGGGGACACCCTGCTGCTCAACGCGGGGCGCCTGCTCACGGGCCTGGGCGCGGGCGTGTTCAACCCCCAGGTCATCGGGTTCATCCAGTCGAACTTCCACGGCCGCGCCCGCGGGCGGGCCTACGGGCTCTTCGGCACCGTGGTGGGCCTCGGCGTGGCCGTGGGGCCCCTGCTCGGCGGGCTGTTCCTCGGCGCGTTCGGCCCCGAGTGGGGCTGGCGCTCCACGTTCCTCATGAACGTGCCCGTGGGCCTGGCCGCCGTCGCGATGGGCGCCCTCTGGCTGCCGCCGCCCACCCGCGTGCACGGCCTGCCCCCCGCCCCCGGACCACGCGGGATCGCCGCGCTCGACCCGGTGGGCGCCCTGCTGCTCGGCGCCGGCGGGGTGAGCCTCATGGTGCCGTTCATCGTCCCGGGCACCGCCTGGCTGCTGGTGCTCGCCGCCGCGCTCGTGACGGCGTGGTGGCTGTGGGAGAAGCGCGTGAAGGCCCGGGCGTCGGCCACCGGCGTGCAGCCCATGGTGGACCCGGCCCTGTTCCGGCGGCCGTCCTTCACGATCGGCGCGCTCGAGTCCACGATCTACCTGGCCACCATGCCGGCGGTGTTCGCGATCGTGGCGATCTTCCTGCAGCGCGGCATGGGGTTCACGCCGCTCGAGGCCGGCCTCGTGGGTCTGCCCGGCGCCGTCGTCGTGGCCTCTCTGTCCCCGTGGGTGGGCTCGATGGTGCAGCGGCGCGGGCCCGTGCTCGTGCTGCTCGGCGCTCTGGTGGGCCTCGTGTCGCTGGGGGTGCTCGCGCTCGCGTTCGAGCGCAGCGCAGCCGGCGCGTGGTCGCCGTGGATCGTGGGGGTGGGGCTGATCGTGCAGTCGGCCTCGCAGGCCCTGCTGCTCACCAGCACGCAGGTGCTGATGATGGACGACGTCGCCGGCCACGAGGCGGGGGCGGCCGGCGGCGTCGCCCAGACGGCGCAGCGCCTCGGCACCGCCCTGGGCCTGTCCGTGGTGACGGGCGCGTTCTTCGCGGCCCTGGCCGGCGCCGCAGCCGAGAGCGCCGGGCCACCGTCGGCCGCGGCGTACGCGCACGCGGCCTCGACCGCCATGGGCATGGTGGCCGTGTGCTGGGCGCTCACCGCCGTGGTCGCGGCCCTGGACGTGGTCCGGCGGCGCCGCGCGGTGCGCGCGGCCTGACCGGCCCGCGGGGGCCTCAGCGCAGGAACAGCGCGCCGAGCCGGCGGGCGGCGAGCCACACCCCGACGCCGGCCATCACCACGAAGTAGAGAACGTGGCCGGCGGTCGCCCAGCTCAGCGCCCCCACCGCGAGCGCGCGCATCATCTCCACCGCGTGCCACAGCGGGAACACGCGGATCACCCACTGGATCGGCTCCGGGTAGACCGCGAGCGGGAAGAACGTGGCCGAGAACAGGAACATGGGCATCAGCACGATCTGGACCCAGTCCATGTGCTGGAACGTCTTCATCCAGCTCGTCACCGCCATGCCGAGGGAGGCGAAGCCCAGCGCCACGAGCAGGGCGCCGGGGATCATGAGCAGCGCCGTCCACGAGGTGACGAGACCGGCCACGGTCATGACGATCAGGAAGCCGACCGCGTAGATCAGCCCGCGCAGCAGTGCCATCGCGATCTCCCCGAGTGCCACGTCCAGCGGGCCCAACCGCGTGGAGAGCATGGTCTGGTACGTCTTCGCGTAGCGCAGCTTGAAGAACACGTTCCACGTGGAGTCGTAGATGGCGCCGTTCATCGCCGAGACCGCCAGCAGTGCGGGGGCGAGGTACATGCCGTACGGGACGGGGGTGCCATCCGGGCCGGCCACGTCGCCGACCAGCGCACCGAGCCCGAGCCCCAGGGAGGCCAGGTAGAGCACGGGCTCGAAGAACCCGGAGAAGAACACCACCCAGTTGTTGGACTTCAGGGACAGGAACGCCCGCTCCATCACCGCGCGCACGTTGCCCGAGTACGCGCCGGCCAGCGGGCCGCGGCGGACGGGGATCTCGGGCAGGGGCGGCACGGCGACGGCGTGTTCCCGCACCACCGAGGACGACGGCGCAGCCGGGTCCGCCTGCGCGGCGGCGGGTGCGACGTCGGCGCGGGCGGCCCCGGTGCGCGCGGCACGGCGGCCCAGGCGCGGGGCACGGCGGCCCAGGCGCGGGGCACGGTCGCGACGGGCGGCCGTGACGGCGTCGCGGTCCGGGGTGCCGCGGACCCAGCCGAGGCGGCGCGTGTAGATCCGCACCGCGAGCCAGGCCCCGCCGAGCGCGAGGGCCAGCAGGAACGCCACGTGCACCACGGTGAGCCAGGCCGGCTCGACCATCCCGTAGGAGAGCACGCGGCCGAGCTGGGCGGCATGCCACTGCGGGGAGAGCCAGCCGATCCAGCGCAGCCACACCGGCAGCGCCTCGAGCGGGTAGAAGGTGGCGGAGAACAGGAACAGGGGCATGACCACGAGCCGCTGCAGGGTGGCGAACTGGCCCTTGTCCTCCTTCAGGGAGGCCGCGAACGCCATGATCGGCGCGCCGACGGCGAGCCCGCCGAGCGTGGCGGTGAGGACCTGCACCCACGCCCACGGGCTCGAGACCACGCCGAACGCCAGCATCACCAGCAGGAACACGGCGGCCTGGAACACGAACCGCAGGCTCACGGCCGCGAGGTGGCCCAGGGCGATCTGCGCCGGAGACAGCGGAGTGGCCTGCGCCGCGTAGTACGTGCGCTGCCACTGGAACCCGCCCATCACCGGGTAGGAGAACTCGACGGACGCGGTCATCAGCGCGCCCGAGGCCAGCAGCGCCGGGGCGATGAACGCGACGTAGGAGACCCCGCCCAGGGCGTCCTGCGGCATCCCCCCGCCCATGAGCTGGGCCAGGCCCAGGCCCATGGCCAGCAGGTAGAGCACGGGCTCGCCGAGCGCCCCGACGAGCAGCACCGCGCCGTAGCGACGCATGTTCCGCAGCTGGTGTTCGGCGTAGAGCAGGACGCCGCGGCGCCTCACGCGCTCCGCGGACGCCGCCGCGGTGACCGGCGGGCGCAGCGGCTCGGCGGGCGTGGCGGACGGAGCCGAGGTCCCGGACCGCGGGCCGGGCGAGGCGGGGCCGGGGGTCGTCGTCGTGG
>NZ_JABFBB010000024.1:32342-53403 GCF_017168555.1 Micrococcus sp. KRD012 | reverse complement strand
TCGTGGTGGGGGACGGCACGGGTCAGTCCACCAGGGTGCGGCCGGTGAGGATGAGGAACACGTCCTCGAGGCTCGCGCGGCGGGTCAGCGTGGTGGCGGGGGCGGGCAGGGCGCCCTCGTCGACGAGGCGCTGCACGACGTCGTGCAGGTCGTCCGCGCGTCGGGCGTAGACGAGGACGCGGTCCGGGAGGACCTCGACGCGGTGCACGACGCCGTCACCTGCGTGGGCCTGGACGGTGCGGGCCGCGGCCTCGTTGCGGTCCGCGCCGAAGCGCGCCTCGAGGACCTCGCGGGAGGCGTGCTCGCGGATGAGCTCGGCGGGGGTGCCGGCGGCCATGATCTCGCCGCCGTCGACCACGACGAGCCGGTCGCACAGCTGCTCCGCCTCGTCCATGTGATGCGTGGTCAGCAGCAGCGTGGTGCCGCGTTCCTTGAGCCGGTAGAGGCGGTCCCACAGGATGTGGCGGGCCTGCGGGTCCAGGCCCGTGGTGGGCTCGTCGAGGAGGAAGAGGGCCGGCTCGTTGACCAGGGCGCGGGCGATCACGAGCCGGCGCTTCATGCCGCCGGAGAGGTCGGTGACCTTGGCGTCCGCCTTCTCGGTGAGCTGGGCGAAGGCCAGCAGCTCCTCGGCCTTGGGCCGCAGGTACGAGTAGGGCAGGCCGAAGTAGCGGCCGTAGATCAGGATGTTCTCCCGGGCGGTGAGCTCCTCGTCCAGGTTGTCCTGCTGCGGCACCACGCCCAGGCGCGCACGGACGGCCGGCCCGTCCTCCTCCGGGTCGATGCCCAGGATGGTCAGCTCGCCCGCGGTGCGCTGCGAGGTGCCCGCGAGCATGCGCATGGTGGTGGACTTGCCCGCGCCGTTGGGGCCGAGCAGGCCGAAGCACTCCCCGGGGCGCACGTCCAGGTCGATGCCCTTCACGGCGTGGAACTCGCCGTACTGCTTGCGCAGCCCACGGGCACGGATGACGGAGGCGGGGCCGGGGGACGCGTGCAGAGTGGTGTGACTCACAAGGCGACAGCATAGGCGCACCACCCGCCCGGACGCGCGCCGCCCCTCGGCGACGAACCCTGCGATATGGCCCCCATCCGGGGTGGATGGGGGCCATATCGCAGGGTTGGTCGCGGGAGTGAGAGAGGTCAGGCTCCGGCCCGCTCCCCGGCCCAGTCCTCGCCGTCGGCGGCACGCTCGGCGGCCTCGACGACGTTCGCCAGCAGCATGACGCGGGTCATCGGCCCGACGCCGCCCGGGTTCGGCGCCATCCAGGCCGCCTTCTCCTTCACGGCCGGGTCCACGTCGCCCAGGACGCGCGACGTCCCGTCCTCCCCGGTCACGCGGGAGACGCCCACGTCCAGGACGATCACGCCCTCCTTGACCTGTTCCGGCTTCACCATGTGGGCGGAGCCGGCGGCGGCGATCACGACGTCGGCGCTCGCCAGCAGCTCGTCGAGGTTCGTGGTGCCGGTGTGGGCCAGGGTCACGGTGGCGTTGACCTCGCGGCGGGTGAACACGAGGCCGGCGGGCCGGCCGATGGTCACGCCGCGGCCGATCACGAGCACGTGCTTGCCGGCCAGCCCCACACCGTGGTGGCGCAGCAGCTCGACGCAGCCGGCCGGGGTGCACGGCAGCGGCGAGTCCAGCTCGCCGCCGACCGAGGCCACGAGCCGCCCCAGGTTCATGGGGTGCAGGCCGTCCGCGTCCTTGTCCGGGTCGATGGCCTCGAGCACCTTCTGGGTGTCCACGTGCTTCGGCAGCGGCAGCTGGACGATGTAGCCCGTGCAGGCCGGGTCCTCGTTCAGCTCGCGCACGACGTCGAGGATCTGCTCCTCCGTCGCGTCCGCGGGCAGCTCACGCTGGATGGACTCGATGCCCACCTCGGCGCAGTCGCGGTGCTTGCCCGCCACGTACTTCTGCGAGCCGGCGTCCTCACCCACGAGCAGGGTGCCGAGGCCGGGGGTGTGCCCGCGCTCGGCGAGGGCGGCCACGCGGCCGCGCAGCTCCTCCTTGATCGCGGCGGCGGTGGCCTTGCCGTCCAGGACCTTCGCGGTCATCGGCGGCTCACCAGCCCTCGAGGCCGTCGTACAGCGGGAAGTCCTCGGTGAGCTTCACGACGCGGGCGCGCAGCGCCTCCACGTCCGGGCTCGGCTTCAGCGCCTCGGCGATGACGTCGGACACCTCGCGGAACTCGGCCTCGCCGAAGCCGCGGGAGGCCAGCGCGGGGGTGCCGATGCGCAGGCCGGAGGTGGTCATCGGCGGACGCGGGTCCCACGGCACCGAGTTGCGGTTCACGGTGATGCCGACCTCGTGCAGGATGTCCTCGCCCTGCCTGCCGTCCAGCTGAGACTCGCGCAGGTCCACCAGGACCAGGTGCACGTCCGTGCCGCCGGTGAGCACCGAGATGCCGTGCTCGGCCATGTCCGGGGCGGTCAGGCGCTCGGCCAGGATCTGCGCGCCGGCCAGGGTGCGCTCCTGCTTCTCCTTGAAGTCCTCGGAGCCGGCGATCTTGAAGGCCACGGCCTTGCCCGCGATCGCGTGCATCAGCGGGCCGCCCTGCTGGCCCGGGAACACGGCGGAGTCGATCTTCTTCTTCAGCTCCTCGGTGGAGAGGATGAAGCCCGAACGGGGGCCGGCGAGGGTCTTGTGCACGGTGGAGGAGACGACGTCGGCGTGCGGCACCGGGTTCGGGTGCAGACCCGCGGCCACGAGGCCGGCGAAGTGGGCCATGTCCACCCAGAGCCTGGCGCCGACCTCGTCCGCGATCGAGCGGAAGGCGGCGAAGTCGAGCTGACGGGGATAGGCGGACCAGCCGGCCACGATCACCTTCGGCCGGGCCTCGAGGGCCTTCTCGCGCACCTTGTCCATGTCGATGCGGTGGGTGTCCGGCTCCACCTCGTACGCGGCGATGCTGTAGTTCTTGCCGGAGAAGTTCAGCTTCATGCCGTGCGTCAGGTGGCCGCCGTGCGCCAGGGACAGGCCCATCATCGTGTCCCCGTGGTCCAGCAGCGAGGTCATCACGGCCACGTTGGCCTGAGCGCCGGCGTGCGGCTGGACGTTGGCGTGCTCGGCGCCGAACAGGTCCTTGGCGCGCTGGATGGCCAGGTTCTCGGCCACGTCCACGAACTCGCAGCCGCCGTAGTAGCGGCGGCCCGGGTAGCCCTCCGCGTACTTGTTGGTCAGCACCGAGCCCTGCGTCTCGAGGATGGCGCGCGGCACGAAGTTCTCCGAGGCGATCATCTCGAGCGTGCCCCGCTGGCGGCCGAGCTCGTCCGCGAGCGCCGCGGCGATCTCCGGGTCCACCTCGGCGAGGGGCTGGGTGTTGATGTCGGGCGTCTGCGTCACGGGGGTTCCCTTCGAACGGGGGTCTGTGCGGCCGGAAGGCTCCGGTGCCCTCCATCCTAGTGACCAGGCGCCGTCGTCGGGCCTGCGCGACGGCGGCCCGCGGCCCCGGCGACCGACCCCGGCACCCGGTTCTTTTGACTGATTCAGAAATATGCCAAGATCGGGGATGACGCCGCCCACCGCGCCGATCGGTGCGCGGCCGACGTCGATCGACGAAGGAGAGTTCCATGACGGAGTACCAGAAGAAGACCCCGCACGCGACCGGTTCCACCCGCCAGAACGGCGCCCCGGCCATCAGCGACCGCCAGTCCCTGACCGTGGGCAGCGAGGGGCCCATCGTCCTGCACGACACCCACCTGCTGGAGACCCACCAGCACTTCAACCGCATGAACATCCCGGAGCGCCGCCCGCACGCCAAGGGCTCCGGCGCCTTCGGCGAGTTCGAGGTGACCGAGGACGTGTCGAAGTACACCAAGGCCCTCGTGTTCCAGCCGGGCACGAAGACCGAGACCCTCCTGCGCTTCTCCACCGTGGCCGGCGAGCTCGGCTCCCCGGACACCTGGCGCGACGTGCGCGGCTTCGCACTGCGCTTCTACACCGAGGAGGGCAACTACGACATCGTCGGCAACAACACCCCGATCTTCTTCCTGCGCGACCCGATGAAGTTCACCCACTTCATCCGCTCGCAGAAGCGTCTGCCGGACTCCGGCCTGCGCGATGCCACCATGCAGTGGGACTTCTGGACCAACAACCCCGAGTCGGCGCACCAGGTGACCTACCTGATGGGCCCGCGCGGCCTGCCCCGCACCTGGCGTGAGATGAACGGCTACGGCTCCCACACCTACCTGTGGGTCAACGCCCAGGGCGAGAAGCACTGGGTGAAGTACCACTTCATCTCCCAGCAGGGCGTGCACAACCTCTCGAACGACGAGGCCACCAAGATCGCCGGCGAGAACGCCGACTTCCACCGCCAGGACCTGTTCGAGTCCATCGCCAAGGGCGACCACCCCAAGTGGGACCTCTACATCCAGGCGATCCCCTACGAGGAGGGCAAGACCTACCGGTTCAACCCCTTCGACCTGACGAAGACGATCTCCAAGAAGGACTACCCGCGCATCAAGGTCGGCACGCTGACCCTGAACCGCAACCCGGAGAACCACTTCGCGCAGATCGAGTCCGCCGCGTTCAGCCCGAGCAACACCGTGCCGGGCATCGGCCTCTCCCCGGACCGCATGCTCCTGGGCCGCGCCTTCGCGTACCACGACGCACAGCTGTACCGCGTGGGCGCCCACGTGAACCAGCTGCCGGTGAACCGTCCCAAGAACGCGGTGCACAACTACGCCTTCGACGGCCAGATGTGGTACGACCACACCGGCGACCGCTCCACCTACGCGCCGAACTCCAACGGCGACTCCTGGTCGGACGAGACCGGCCCGGTGGACGACGGCTGGGAGGCCGACGGCACCCTGACCCGCGAGGCCCAGGCCCTGCGCGCGGACGACGACGACTTCGGCCAGGCCGGCACCCTCGTCCGGGAGGTCTTCTCGGCCCAGGAGCGCGAGGACTTCGTGGAGACCGTGGCCGGCGCGCTGAAGGGCGTCCGCCAGGACGTCCAGGCCCGCGCCTTCGAGTACTGGAAGAACGTGGACACCGCGATCGGCCAGCGCATCGAGGACGAGGTCAAGCGCCACGAGGGCGACGGCATCCCGGGCGTCGAGGCCGGCGGCGAGGCCCGCATCTGACGGCTCCCTCCCCCGGCGAGCGCCCGCGCGCGCTCCGCTGAACGCACGGCGGCCGCTCCCTCGCACGAGGGGGCGGCCGCCGTCGTCGTGGGGCGAATGCCCAGGTCAGCGCTTGCCCCAGCGGCGCTCCTGCGCCTGGGCCAGCTTGTCCTTGATCACCTTCACGGCCTTGTCCTTGGCGGACACGGCCACGTTGTCCCGCAGCGGGACGGCGACCTTGTCACGCACGGTCTCGAACGCGGAGGCCGCCACGGCGCCGGCCTGGGCCAGCTTCGACTCGCCCTCGGCGTCCGAGCCTCGGGTCTGGTCGCGGTCCGCCCGCAGGTCCGGGAGGGCGGCGCCCTCGGTGTCGTCCTCGGCGGGCTCCTCATCCGTGGGGGCGGAGGAGGTGGAGGTGTCCGGGGCCACGGTCGTGGGCGTCGACGACGTCGGCGCGGCGGTCCCGGCGGCTGCCGCCGACTGCGCGGCGCGGGCCTCGCGGCGGGTCGCCGGAGTGGCGTCCTCCGCACGGCCGGACGAGGCCGCGGTCGGATCCAGCTCCGGGGCGCCGCCCAGGGGCGTGGCCGGCGTGGTGCCGGCGTGGGTCTCCGGGGCCTCGGCCCGTCGGGTGGCCGGGGTGGCCTCGAGGGACGGGCGCTCGGCCGCGGCCTCGAGGGACGGGCGCTCAGCCGCGGGCTCGACCGCCGCCGGCTGCGCGACGTCCGCGCCGTGGTCCTCGGTGCGCGCCGGCTCGCGGTCCGCCTCCGCCACGCGACCGGGCACCCCGGGCGTGCCGTCGATGCGCAGGGACCCGGCGGCCGAGCGCTCCGCCCCGTCGGCGCCGTTCTGCTGGGCCTGGTCCGACTCGGTGGCCACGACGGTGACCGAGCCGTGCGCGGTGGTGGCGACCGTGTGCGTCTCGAGGTGCTCGCCCTGAGGGACGGGGATCGCGTCCGTGGCGAACTCCTTGGTGGGGGTGTGCTCGGTGGCGACCTCGGCGGCGGGGACGGTCCCGTGCACGTGCTCGGGAGCCGGGGTGAGGTGGCTTCTGTGCTGCGGAGCCTCGGCGGCCGGTGCCGCCGGGGCGGGGGTCTCGGTCACCGGAGACGGGGAGGCCGGGGTCGCCGGGACGTCGGCCGCGGGCGTCTGCTCGTCCAGGGTGACGCCGGAGCCGCCGGCCACACCGGCCGCGCCCAGGCCCACGGTGTCCGCCTCGCGCGCCGTGCTCGGCGCCGCCGCGGCGGGGCGCAGAGTGCCCCGGGTGGCCGGAACCGCGGCATCGCGACGGTGGGTCTCAGCGGCGGCCTCGGTGCTCGGGGCGTCGTGCTGGTCCACGGTCACCCCGGCACCGCCGGCCACGCCGGCGACGGACTCGTCGGTCTCGCGGTCCGCCGCGGCGGTGTCGAACGCAGCCATACCCCCGGCGGGCTTCACCGCGGCTGCGGGGCGCGCGTCCTTCTCTGCCACCACCTCGTCCAGGCGGGAGAGGCGGGTCGGGGCCGCGGGGGCGGCCGCCTGCTCACCCGCGGTGTCCGCGGTGTCCGCGGTGGTGCCGCGGCGCTCGAGCCGGGTCTCGGCGGCCTCGGCTTCGGCCTCACGACGACGGCGGGAGGCGATCACCGAGAGGATGATCAGGATCAGCAGCACGACGATGATCGCCGCGATGATCCAGTAGAGGGTGGACTGTGGCATGGGGGTGCTCCTCGGTCGTCTGGGGCGACCGGCCGGGCCGGGCGCCGCGTCGTGCTTCCCGCGCCGCCGCGCGGCGGGGAACCTGGTCTTGAGAATGACACGGGGCCCGGCCCCCCGACCAGGGATCAGCCCCGTCATCCCGCGGTTCCGCGTGGCCGGCACCGCCTACCATCGACGCCATGGACACGGCAGCCCTCTCACCCAGCCCCTCCCCCGCCTCCGGCGCGGAGCACGCCCACGTGCTCACGCTGGCCTGCACGAACCGCAAGGGCATCGTGCACGCCGTGACGGGCGCCTTGCTGGGCGTGGAGGCGGACATCACCGAGTCGCAGCAGTACGGCTCCCCGGACACCGGCGACTTCTTCATGCGCGTGGAGTTCATGACCCCGGCCGTGCGGGAGGACATCGAGCAGGCGCTCGCGCCGGTGCGCGAGGAGTTCGGCATGCGCATGGGCCTGTGGGACGCGGCGCACCGCATGCGCACCCTCGTGATGTGCTCCAAGGACGGGCACACCCTCAACGACCTGCTCTTCCAGCAGCGCGCCGGCACCCTGCCGATCGAGATCCCCGTGGTGGTCTCGAACCACCTGGACCTGCAGCCGCTCGCCTCCTTCTACGGCGTGCCCTTCATCCACGTGCCCGTCTCCAAGGACCCCTCGAGCCGGGACTCCAAAGAGGCCGCGGAGGACCGGCTGCGCGACCTGATCGCCCAGTTCGACATCGAGCTGGTGGTGCTGGCCCGCTACATGCAGATCCTCTCGGACGAGCTGTGCCGGGACCTGGCCGGGATGGCCATCAACATCCACCACTCGTTCCTGCCCTCCTTCAAGGGCGCCCGCCCCTACCACCAGGCGCACGAACGCGGCGTGAAGCTCATCGGCGCCACCGCCCACTACGTGACCGCCGACCTGGACGAGGGCCCGATCATCGCGCAGTCCGTGCAGCCGGTGACCCACGCCCAGACCGCCGCCGACTTCGTGGCCCGCGGCCGCGACGTCGAGGGCTCCACGCTCGCGCAGGCCGTGCGCTGGCACGCCCAGCACCGCGTCCTCACGGACGGCCGGCGGACCGTCGTCTTCAGCTGAGCCCGGGACGACGGCGCCACGCGGTGCCGTCGTCCGGCCCGCCTAGGCTGGTGGCATGGCCCACATCATCACCGTCGCGGGTGCCACCCCGCGCATCCACGAGTCCGTCTTCCTCGCCCCGACCGCCGCGATCACCGGCGACGTCGAGATGGCCGAGCGCTCCTCGGCCTTCTACGGCGTCTCCGCCCGCGGTGACTCCGCCCCCATCCGCGTCGGGGCGGGCACCAACCTGCAGGACAACGTGGTGCTGCACGCGGACGAGGGCTTCCCGTGCACCCTGGGCGCCGGTGTCTCCGTGGGCCACTCCGCCGTGGTGCACGGGGCCACCGTGGAGGACGACTGCCTGATCGGCATGTCCGCCACGGTGATGAACGGCGCGGTCATCGGCGCCGGTTCGCTCGTGGCCGCCGGCGCCCTGGTGCTCGAGGGGACGCAGGTCCCGGCCGGCTCGCTCGTGGCGGGCGTCCCCGCGAAGGTCCGCCGCCCCCTCACGGACGAGGAGCGGGAGGGCCTCAAGAAGAACGCGGCCACCTACCTGCGGCTGTCCGCCGCGCACCGGGACGCCGTCGCCGGCTGAAGCGGGCCCGGAGGATGTGGGACGGTGGGCACCATGCCCACCACTTCCGCTCTCCCCCGCACCCGACCCGACGACGTCCCCGAGCGCCTGCTCGTCCTCCCCGCGGCGCAGGACGTCGCCGGCACCCCCTACGCCCACGCCCGTCGGCTGGCCGAGCAGGCCGTGGCCGACGTCGGCGGCGCCGCCGTGGCCGAGGGCGACACCTCCGCCACGGCCCTGCTGATGGTCCGCCCGATCCCGGTCGATGCGCTCGCCGCGGCCCTGGCCGCCCACCCCCACGTGAGCTGGGTGCAGCTCCCGTTCGCCGGGATCGAGCCGTTCGTCCCCCTCGTGCGCAGCCGCCCGGACATCGTGTGGACGTCCGCCAAGGGCACGTACGCGCCGCCGGTGGCCGAGCACGCGCTGCTGCTCACCCTGGCCCTGCTGCGGGACCTGCCCGCGCGCGTCCGCGCCACCGCGTGGGGCCCCTCCTCCGGCCGCACCCTGAACGGCCTGAACGCCGTGGTCGTGGGCGGCGGCGGGATCGCACAGGAGTACATCCGCCTGCTCAAGACCTGGGACGTGCGCGTCACCGCGGTCCGCCGACGCGCGGGCGACGTGCCCGGCGCGGACCGCACCGTCACGACCGACTCCCTCGACGAGGTCCTGCCCGGCGCGCAGGTCGTGATGATCGCCGCGGCGGCCACCGAGGAGACCCGCGGCATGTTCGACGCCGACCGCGTCGCCCTCCTGGACGAGGACGCCGTGCTCGTGAACGTCGCCCGCGGGGCGCTGGTGGACACGGACGCCGTCGTCCAGGCCCTCGCGGCGGGTCGGCTGCACGGCTACGGCACGGACGTCACCGACCCCGAGCCGCTCCCGGAGGGCCACCCGCTCTGGACCGAGGAACGGGCCCTCATCACGCCGCACACGGCGGACACCCCGGAGATGTGCGTCCCGCTGCTCCACGCGCGGGTCGAGCGGAACCTGCGGGCCCGCGCGGCCGGGACGGAGCTGGAGGGCCTGGTGGACGCCGAGGGCGGGTACTGACCCGCCCCCGGCGTCCGCGGCGCCGGCTCAGCGGCGCGGCGCGTCCGCCTCGTGCTCGGCGGCGTCACGCTCGGCCGCCATCTCGATCTGGCGGCGGCGCTCCTCGGCGGCCCGGCGGGTCAGCTCGGCGCCGACCTCGGGGTCGCGGGTGAGGTTCTCACCGGTCGTCGGGTCGAACAGGTGCACCCGCGTGGTGTCCACCCACAGGCGGGTCGGCGTGCCCGGCCGGGCGCGGGACTCGCCGGAGAGGGTGGCCACGACGACGGGGCGCAGCTCGTCCGCGTCCAGGTCCTTGGCCAGCGAGGAGAGCATCTCGGCCACGGCCGGGTCCGGATCGAACTCGATGTAGCCGTACTGCTCGTGGCCCAGCCACTCCAGGTGCGTGAGCGTCGCGTCGAAGGTGGAGCCCCGGTCGCGGCGGCTGTCCTCCACCAGCTCGGCGTCCTCGAAGAACTCCGGCCGCAGGCCGAGGAACACGATGTCCCGCCCCTCGGCGGCGCGAGCCTTCTCGGGCGGCACCGGGATGTCACCGATCGGCGAGGACAGCACGTGGCCGCCCTCCTTCTGCTTCAGCGAGGCGGGCAGGAAGTTCATCGACGGCGAGCCGATGAAGCCGGCCACGAACAGGTTGAGCGGCTGCTCGTAGAGCTCGCGCGGGCTGGCCACCTGCTGCAGCTCGCCCTTCTTGAGCACGGCCACCCGGTCGCCCAGGGTCATGGCCTCGGTCTGGTCGTGCGTCACGTAGACGGAGGTGGTGGCCAGGCGGCGCTGCAGCTGCGAGATCTCCGCGCGCATCTGCCCGCGCAGCTTGGCGTCCAGGTTGGACAGCGGCTCGTCGAAGAGGAACGCGTCCGCCTCGCGCACGATCGCCCGGCCCATGGCCACACGCTGACGCTGGCCGCCGGAGAGGTTGCCGGGCTTGCGCTCGAGGTGGTCCTCGAGCTCGAGCACGCGGGCGGCGTCGCGCACCTTGCGGTCGATCTCCTCATCGGAGGGCTTGTTGTCCTTGATCAGCCGCAGCGGGAAGGCGATGTTCTCGTACACCGTCAGGTGCGGGTACAGCGCGTAGTTCTGGAACACCATCGCGAGGTTGCGGTCCTTGGGGGCCGCCTCGTTCACGCGGCGGCCGTCGATCAGCATCTCGCCGTCGGTGATGTCCTCGAGGCCCACGATCATGCGCAGCAGCGTGGACTTGCCGGAGCCGGAGGGGCCCACGAGGATGACGAACTCGCCGTCCTCGATCTCCAGGTTCACGTCCTTGATGGCGTGGAAGCCGTCGTCGTAGGTCTTGTCGATGTGGTTCAGGGTGATGGAGGCCATCGGGGGGTCCTTTCGGGAGGTCTCGTGTGCGGGCCTCAGCCCTTCACCGCGCCGTTGGTCAGGCCGGCCACGATCTGACGCTGGAACGCCAGCACCAGGATCACGATCGGGATGGTCACGATGATCGCGGCCGCCGAGATGGCCCCGGTCGGCGACTCGAACTGCGAGGCGCCGGTGAAGAAGGCCAGGGCGGCGGGCACGGTGCGCGCGGTCTCGGTGGAGGTCAGGGAGATGCCGAACACGAAGTCGTTCCAGGCGATGAAGAAGGCGATGATCGCCGTCGTGAAGACGCCGGGGGCGGCCAGCGGGACGATCACCTTGCGGAACGCCTCGAGCGGGGTGGCGCCGTCCACCTGCGCGGCCTGGTCGAGCTCCCACGGGATCTGGCGGAAGAACGCGGCCAGGGTCCAGATGGAGATCGGCAGGGTCAGGGACAGGTAGGGGATGATCAGGCCGACCCACGTGTCGTACAGCCCGAGGGTGCGCCACATGTTGAACAGCGGCGTCACCAGGGAGATGACGGGGAACATCGAGACCATCAGGGACACCGTGAGCACGATCCGCTTGCCCGGGAAGTCCAGGCGGGCGATCGCGTAGGCGCACAGCGTGGCCAGGATGACGGCGATGATCGTGGCGATCACGGTGATGCCGATCGAGTTGCGCAGCGCCGTGAGGAACAGCTCGCGCGAGCCGCCCACGAAGATCTCCTCGTAGTTCACCGTGGACCACTGGGTGGGCAGCAGCTTGCCGTTGGCGAGGTCGGCGGGCGTCTTGAAGCTGGTCGCGAAGATCGAGAACAGCGGGAAGAGGCACCACACGCCGATCACGACGGTGAGGATCCACCACAGTGCGGTGGCCTTCCCGGTGCCGCGACGGTGGGGCGCGCGGCCCTCAGGCGCGCGGCCCTCGGGGGCGGGAGCGGATGCGGCGGTGCTCACTTGGAACCTCCTCGGTCGGCCAGGTCCACCTTGAAGCCCTTGACGGCGATGACCGCCATGAGGGCCACGCACAGGAACAGGATCACGGAGACCGCCGAACCCATGCCGATCTCGAGCCGGCCGATGGACGTGCGGTAGGCCAGCAGCGAGAGGACCTCGGTGCCGTAGGCGCCGTTGGTCATGATGTAGATGGAGTCGAAGATGCGGAACGCGTCCATCGCGCGGAACAGGACGGCCACCATGATCGAGGCCTTCATGTTCGGCAGGATGACCAGCTTCATCCGCTGCCACCAGGAGGCGCCGTCGACGGCGGCGGCCTCGGTGAGGTCGCCCGGCACCTGGGCCAGGCCGGCCAGCAGGAGCAGGGAGATGAACGGGGTGGTCTTCCAGATCTCGGAGAGCATGATCACGAACAGCGCGGTGCTGCCCTGCGCGAACCAGTTCAGGTCCGCGTCGACGCCCGGCAGCCACTCGAACCAGGCGTTGATGTAGCCCGAGTCGATCGAGAACATGTAGAACCACGCGAACGCGGAGACCACGGTGATGATGCCGTACGGCACCAGGATGATCGTGCGGATCAGGCCGCGGGTCTGCTTGATGGCGTGGTGCATGGCCAGGGCCAGCAGGAAGCCGAGGATGAGCTCGACCACCACGGTCACCACGGTGATCAGCAGGGTCACCCCGAGGTCCTTCCAGAACACGGGGTCCGTGAGGATCACGCCGTAGTTGCCCAGGCCCACGAACTCGCGGTCGCCCGGCGCGGTGAGCCGGTACTTGAACAGCGAGTCGTAGAGGGCCTGCAGGATCGGGTACAGGACCACGAACAGCATCACGAAGAACGCGGGGCCGGCCAGGAGCCAGCCGAGACGCGCCTCGGACTTCGCGCGCTGGGACTTCACCTGGCGGGGGCGACGACCCTCGGCGGCGCGCGGGGTGGATGCGGCGGGTGCGGTGTCGACATGGCTCACAGCAGACGCTCCCCTCTCAGGACTTCCTGGATGAAGTCGTCGGTCTCGGCCGGGGTGGACTCGGAGACGCCCGACGGCGGCGCGTAGCGCTGCTGGATCGCGGTGGAGACCTCGTTGTAGTACGGGGTCTGCGGCCGCGGGGCGCCGAGTTCGAGGGACTCCCGGATGGTGTCCGCCATGGGGTACTTCTCGGCGACCTCGGGGGCGTCGTAGGCCGCCGGGTCGGCGGGCGGGTTGCCGTTCTCGACGAAGTACTGGCTCTGGTGCTCGGTGGTGGTGATGCAGGAGATCGCGTCCCAGGCGAGGTCCTGGTGCTCGGACTTCGCGCCCACCCCCAGGTTGATGCCGCCCACGGGCGGCGCGGCGTCCTCGCCCTCGACGGTGCGGGGGTAGACGGCCCAGCCGATGTCCTCGGGCAGGTCCTCCGGCAGCGAGCCCTCCTCCACGGAGCCGAGGGTGGCCGGCCAGACGAACGGCCAGTTGACCATGAACGAGCCGTTCTTGCCCTGGAAGAGCAGCATGGAGGCGTTCTCGTCCTGGGTCGGCAGGCCGGCGCTGCCGAGACCCTCCTTGCCGATCGTGGAGATGATCCGGGCGGCCGTGCGGCCGGCCTCGGAGTCGAGGTTCGTGGTGACCTCGTCCGTGGACGCCTCGGCGTTGGGGATGATCTGCTCCCCGCCGCCCTCGATGAGCGCGTTGAGCCACACGGTCATCGACTCCGCACGGGCTCCCTGGACGGCCAGGTCCTTGTCCTGGCTGCGGGCGGCCTCGATCAGCTGGTCCCACGTGACGGGCTGGGACATGTCCAGCCCCGCGGCCTCGGCGACCGACTTGCGGTACCAGAGCAGCTGCGTGTTGGCCCAGAACGGGACCGTGACGAGCTCGTCCTTCCAGCTGGCGGCCGCGAGCGCGCCCTCCAGGGCGTTGTCCTTCGCGTACGCCTGCATCTCCTCCGGCACGGGGGCCAGGAACCCGGGCTCGGCGAGCTCGGGGACGAACGGCGGGTCGAGGGACATGATGTCCATCGACGTGTCGCCCGCGGCGAGGCGGCGGGTCAGCTGCTCGCGCTGGGAGGCGGCGGCCGTCGGAAGCATGGACGTCTCGATCCTGTACCGCCCGTTCGCGGCGTCGGTGCACTGGGCGGCGATCTTCGCCTGCCCGCCGTCGTCGGGGTTGGTGTACCAGGTCAGGGTGGGCGTCTGCTCGGCCGGGGCACACCCGGCCAGGATGAGCGCGCCCGCGGCGACGGCGCCGGCCAGCGTGGCCCGGCGCCGTTGACGTGCCCGCGTGTCGTGTCTCACAAGTGGAACCTCAATCGATGCGAGTCGGATGTGACGGCCATCATCACGCATCACAGCGATTCCCGCACGTTTCGCGGGCCCCTTTCTCAGCGGGCGCGGCGGTTCGTCCGGGCGGTCGGCTCCGCGGCGGCGGGATCCTCGGGCCACGGGTGCTTGGGGTACCGCCCCCGGTTCTCGGCCCGGACCTGCGCGTAGGGGCCGGCCCAGAAGGACGGCAGGTCGGCGGTCACGGCGAGCGGGCGGCCTGCCGGCGAGAGCAGGTGCAGGACCACCGGCTCACGACCGTCCGCGACAGCGGGGGTGACACGCGCCCCGAAGAACTCCTGCAGCTTGGCGGCGACCACGGGCGGGGTGTCCTCGTGGACGGCCGGATAGTCCACGACGACGGCGCGCCCGCTCGGCACGGACAGGCGCTCGGGGGCGAGCTCGTCCAGCCGGCCCGCCTCCGGCCAGGGCAGGGCGCCGCGCAGCAGCGCCTCGGCGTCCACGCGCGCGAGGGACCGCCCCGCGGCCAGGTCGGCCGCGAGCCCGTCGACCAGGGCGTCCAGGCCGGGCAGCGCCGCATCCGAGAGGTCCGGCCACGGGGCGCCGAGGACGCGGTGGAGCAGGTGCACCCGGCGGCGCAGGCGTTCGGCTCGACCGCTCGGGTCGAACCGGGCGAGGCCGTCGGCGCTGAGTGCGGCGCGCACGGCCTGCGCGGCGGCGTCGGGGGCGACGGGGGCCGGCGTCTCCGCCAGCACGAGCGCGCCCAGCCGGTCCACGCGACGGCCGGTGAGCCGGTCCCCGCGCCAGTCGGCGGTGTCCTCGATGCGCCGCAGGCCCGCGCCGGCGAGCTCGGCGAGCGGCCGGTCGATCGGCGCGGCCGCGCGGATCACGGCACCCGTGCCGGCCGCGTCCCCGGCCACGCGGGCGACCTCGGCCACGGCCAGCCACTCCTGCCCCGCCAGGCCGCCGCCGGCGGCGTCGCGGGGCAGGGCCGCGCGGGTGCCGGAGGCGAGCAGGTACGCGCCCGCCTCCCCCGCGCGTCGGGCGATCCACGCGGGGAAGGCCAGGGCGGCCACGAGGCCGGCGGGGTGCCGCCGCGCGGCCGCCGTCGCCTCGGGCCCGGGCTCGTCCGGGGCGTGGTGCGCGTGCCGACGGGCGAGTCGTTCCAGTCGATCCGCCTCCCGGCGCCAGCGCCCGGCCTCCGGGTGCCGGCCGTCCCGCACGGCCGCGACCAGCGCCTCGAGGTCGGCCCCGGGGGCGCGCAGGTCCAGGGCGAGGGCCGCCGTCACCTCGGCCGCGGGGCGGGGCCCCGTCCACGGTGCCGCGCGCAGGAGGGCGTGGCCGAGGGGCGGGTCCAGGGGCAGCTCGGCCAGGACGGCGCCGTGCGGGGTGATGCGCCCGTCCGCGTCCACCGCGTCGAGGGAGGCGAGCGTGCGCTCGGCGGCGGCCATCGCGTCGGCCGGTGGGTCCTCGGGCAGGGTCAACCCGTGGCCGCCCGGGGCGCCCCACGCCGCGAACGCCAGGGCCACCTGCGCGAGGTCGACGACGGCGAGGGCCGGCGTCGGGGCCGCGGGCGCGGTGCCCAGGGCTGCAGCGGTGTGGCAGCGGACCACGGTGCCGGGGCCGAGGCGGGCGGCGCGGCCCGCGCGCTGGCCGGCGGCCGCGCGCGAGGCCTGGACGGTGACGAGCCCGGCCATGCCGCGCCCCCGGTCCCGGCGCGGCTCGCGGGCCAGGCCCGAGTCGATGACGAGGCGCACCCCCGGCACGGTCAGCGAGGACTCGGCGACCGCCGTCGCGACGACGACGCGCGGCACGGCGGGGTCGGCGCGGCCGGCGAGCGCGGCGTCCTGGTCGGCGGGTTCCTGGCGGCCGTGCAGGACGCGGACCTCGGTGTCCGGGGCGAGCGCGGCGACGTGCCCCGCGACGGCCTCGACCTCGGCCACGCCGGGCAGGAAGACGAGGGCGTCCACGGTCGGGTCGGCCTCGAGCGCCTCGGCGTGGGCGCGTGCGGCCGTGGCCGCGACGTGGTCGAGGAAGGCCCGGTCCACGCGGCCCTCGGCGGTGAGGCGGTGGCCGCGGAAGGGGGCGTGCTCCTCGCGCAGCGGGTGCAGCACGGCCGGGGTGGAGACCACGGGCAGGGGCGCCTCCCCCATGCCGCGGGCCCAGCGGGCGGCCAGGGCCGCCGCGTCCACGGTGGCGGACATGGCCACGAGCGCGAGTTCGGGACGGAGCTGCCGCAGGTCGGCGAGGAGGGCGAAGAGCACATCCGTGTCCAGGTCCCGCTCGTGGACCTCGTCCAGGACCACCGCGTCCACGCCGTCGAGCCCGGGGTCGGCGAGGAGGCGGCGCAGCAGCAGGCCGGGGGTCACGAACTCGACGACCGGGGCCCCGCCGCCCGCCGCGTCGCCGCGCACGGCATACCCGACGGCGGCGTCCCCGAGTCGAGCCTGCGCGTCGGGGTCGGCGCCGGGCTGCGCGTCGGCCGCGGCGGTCAGGACCGCCGTGCGCAGCCGCCGCCACGCCGCGCGCACCGCGACCCGGCGCGGCTGCGTGACCAGGACGCGCCCGCCGCCGTGGTCCGAGAGCCGGACCGCGAGCGCGGGCGGGACCACGGTGGTCTTGCCCGTGCCCGGGGGCGCCTCGACGACGGCCGCCCCGCGCGCGTCCAGTGCGTCTTCGAGCTCGGGCAGGGCGGCGGCGAACGTCAGGCCGGTGCTGAGGCGGCCCAGAGCGGCGGAGAGGCAGGCGGGGACGGAGACGGGATCGACGGGGGTGGGCATCGGGACCCATTGTGCCCGCCTCCGTCGCGCTGTCCCGGGGCCGCCCCACTGACTAGGCTGTGACCCATGACCACACCCGTCCAGGAGCACCTCGATCGCCTCACGTCGGCCCACGCGGGTGAGGGGGAGGTCCCGGACGGGCTGGGCGTCGCGATGCTCATGGTGGACGGGCACCGCTACGTCTCCGGATCCATGACGGCCGTGCCCCTGGCCACGCTCGCCTCTCCCCTGTTCCACGCGCAGGCCCTCGAGGACCTCGGCGCGGTGCGGGTGGGCGAGCGCGTGGGAGCCGCCCCCGTGCGCGACCTGGACCATCGGGTCGAGGTGGACGCCGTCACGGGCCTGCCGCACAACCCGCTGCAGAACGCGGGCGCGGTGGCCACGGCCTCCCTGGTGAAGGGCCGCGGCGGCCGCGACCGCACCGCACGCATGATGCAGCTGCTCTCCGCCCTGTTCGACCGCGAGGTCACCGTCACGGAGTCGGCCGCCCGCGCGGAGAACCGCGCCCAGCACCACACCCGGTCCGCTGTCTGGCTGATGAAGTCCCTCGACACCCTGGACGCCGACCCCGAGACGCTGCTCGAGGACATCGCCACGGTGCGTGCCGCCGCCGTGACCGTGGAGGACCTCGCCCTGCTCGCCGGCACCCTCGCGCACGGCGGTGTCCACCCCGTCACCGGGGACCGCGTGCTGAGCGAGGAGACGGTCCGTGGCGTGCTCTCCGCGATGGACTCCTGCGGCATGGACACCCGGGACTCCCGGTGGGCGTACGACGTCGGCCAGCCCGGCTGGGCGTCCACGCGCGGCGGCACGGTGCTCGTGGTGGTGCCGGGCCACCTCGGTCTGGCGCTGCAGTCGGACACGACGGATGAGAACGGGCTCGGCGCCGCGGCGATGGCCGCCCTGCGGACCATCGTCGAGGACTTCGAGCTGCACCCGTCGGTGGTCACCGGCTCCCCGCGCGCGGCCCTGCGCACCCACTACCGGATCGATCAGGCGCCCTCGGGCACGGTGCGCAGCGCCGTCGTCCTCGAGGCGCTCGGGCGGTTCGCGGACACCGTGCACGTGATGGAGCTGGGCGGTCACCTCGGCTTCAGCCAGGTGGACGCGATCGCCCGCGTCAGCCGTGGTCTGCCGGAGGTCCTCGAGACGCTCGTGGTGGACATGCGCTCGGTCAGCTCCATCTCCCGTCCGGCCCGGCTGCTGGTGGCCCAGTGGTTCGCCCGCGCGCTGGGCAACGGGCTCGACGTCGTCGTCGTGGACCGGGACGCCGCGGAGATGAAGGAGCTGATGGCGGCCGTCGAGGAGTCCGTGGAGGTGGACCTGCCGGAGCCGCTGCAGGATGAGGCCGAGGGGGTGGACCCCGCCGCCGGGGGCGCGCAGTTCGTGTTCTTCGACTCCCGCTCGCGTGCCGCCCAGTGGGCCGAGCAGCGGCTGCTCTCCCGGCACGCCCCCCACCTGCTGCCGCGGGACGCCCAGGAGGCGGCCGTAGCACCCCTGCTGCAGCACCTCTCCGCGGACGACGCGCGTCTGCTCGAGTCCATGATGGACGAGCGGGTCTACTCGGACGGCCAGATCATCCGCCGCGCCGGCCAGCCGTTCGGCGGCATCTACGTGATCGTCTCCGGCACCGTGGAGCTCTCGGGTCAGGGCACGGGCAGCCGCCGCGTGCGCCGCACCCTGCTCACCCCGGGGATGACGTTCGGCGAGATGGCCCTGGGCCAGCCCGGCCGCCAGCCCTCCACCGTCCGCGCGCGCGGGCCGGTCACGGCGCGAGTCCTCACCGCCCAGGTGATGGTCGCGCTCCAGGAGGGCTTCCCCCAGCTGGCCCTGGCCCTGTGGGAGGCGCTGGCCCGCGACGCGTTCACCGCGCTGGGCCAGCTCATCCGGGAGACCGGCGCGCTGCAGGACTGACGACCCGCGGGGGCAGCGTCCCCGTGGGACGCTGCCCCCACCCCCGTCACCGCCCGAGGACGTGGCGCAACGCGCCCTCCAGTTCGGGGTCGCGCATCTCGTAGCCGGAGGAGACCAGCCGGTCCGCCACGACCTTCTGGTCCGCCGCGACGGTCTCCACCCGGCCCTCCTCGCCCAGCAGCAGGCGCGGCCCGGCCTCGGGCACCGGGATGAGAGCGGGCCGGCGCAGCACCCGCCCGAGCACGGTGGCGAACTCCTTCGCCGTGACCGGCTCGGGCGCCACCGCGTTGACCGGGCCGGTGACGCCGTCGTCGAGCACCGCGTGGGCGAAGGCCCCCGCGATGTCATCCGCGCCGATCCAGCTCAGCCACGGGCTGCCGTCGTGGCTCTCCCCGCCCGAGGTCGCGACCGGGCCGCCGAGCCCCGCGAGGAACAGCGGCAGCACCTGCTGCAGCATGCCCCCGGCCGGGCTCAGGACCACGCCGGTCCGCAGCATCGCCACCCGGATGCCGGACGTCTCGGCGCGTCGGGCCTCGGCCTCCCAGTCCGCGACGACCTCGGCGAGGAAGTCGTCCCCGGGCTCCAGATCCTCGACGAGGCCGCTGCCGAACGGGCCCGTGCCCGCGTCCGCCCCGTAGTACCCGATCGCCGAGCCGTTCACGAGTGCCCGCACCCGCGCGTCGTCCCCCTCCCGTGCGGCAATCCGGGCGAGCGCGTCCACGAGGGTGCGCGTGCCGCGCACGCGCGAGTCGTGCACGGCCTCCTTGTGCGCGTCCGAGAACCGGCCGGCGATGGGCTCGCCCGCCAGGTTCACGACGACGTCGGCCTCGGCCAGGGCGTCCTCGTCCACGGTCTCCCGGCCGGGGTCCCACAGCGCCGCGTCCAGCGCGCCGGCCTTCTTCGGGCTCCGCACGAGCCGGATGACGCGGTGGCCGCCGGTGGTGAGCAGGGCACAGAGCTGCCGGCCGATCAGTCCGCCGGACCCCGTCACGGCGACCGTGCGAGCCGGCCCGCCGACGAGGGGGCCGGGATGGGCGGCGTGGAAGTCCAGGTCATCGGCCATCACGCGGGCCCGATAGGCGAACTGGCGGCCCAGCTCCGCCTCGAAGGCCTCGTGGGTGCGGCGCGAGGCCGCGCTGCCCAGAGCAGGCACGCGGGCCACCAGGGACTCCCCCGGCAGGGCGTACTCGATGTGGTCCGTCACGACCGTGCCGCGCCGGCCGTCCGCCGTGTCCGCCTCACCGGGCGCGGCGTCATCGAGCAGGTGGGTGTGCCGCCAGGAGGCGAGGGGACCGGAGACCATCTCGTCCCGGAACATGCGGCCCTCCTCGTAGGCCGTGTGGCGGGCCCGCCACGGCACCGCGGGCGCGGCCCCACCGGGCAGGCGGGAGGCGACGGCGTCCGGCAGCAGGCCGGTGAGCATCCCGTGGGCCGCGCCGGCGAACAGGCCGGCCGCCCCGGGGGCCTGGATGCGCAGCCGCGACTCGGAGCCCACGCGGAGGCCGTCCGTGGGTCCCTGGACCACCTCGCCCGCGAAGGGCGGGGTGAGCCGCTCCAGCGCGCCGGGGTTCTCCAGCCAGCGGAAGACCACCTCACGCGGGTGGCGCAGGAGGGTGCGATGCTCGAAGACGCGGATCTCGGTCATGGACGCCAGCCTGACACAGGGAGAGGACGCGCGAACACCTGTCCGGGCCGGGCCGTGCAGGACAATGAGGGGATGGACCTGCTTCCCGAGCTGCGCTGGACCGCCGCCGCCCTGCCCGCCACCGAGCTCACCCTCGTGGCCGTCTTCTCCCCCGAGGACCAGACGGTGCGCGCCTCCGGCGTGGCCGTGCCGGAGGACTCGGAGCCCCCCGCCGCCGCGATCGGGCGCCTCCTCGAGACGCTCATGGACCGGCTCGTGGCCCTGGACCCGGAGACCGCCGACCGCGAGATGAACCCGCGCCCCGTGGAACCGCGTCCGGGTGCGTCCCAGCCCGTCGCCGACGCCCTGGCCGCCTACACCGCGGGGGACGTGGCCGCGCTGGACGCCCTCGACGTCGCCCAGCCGGGCACCGCGTTCCGGCAGCGGGCGTGGCGGGAGCTGCGCGGCATCGCCCCCGGCTCCCCCGCCACCTACGGCGGCCTGGCCGAGCGGTGCGGGGCCCCGCGGGCCGTGCGTGCCGCCGGCGGGGCGTGCGCCGCCAACCTGGTGGCCGTCGTCGTGCCCTGCCACCGCGTGGTGCGCGCCGACGGCGCCGCCGGCCACTACCTCTACGGCACCGCCGCGAAGCAGGCCCTGCTGGCCCACGAGGCGGCACACGCGGGCTGACCACCTCCTCGCCCCGGGCAACGCGGGTTGAGTTGTCACGGGTCCGGGGCTCGAACACCCGCGACAACTCAACCCGCGTTGCGGGCGGGGAGCCGTCTCGGGT
>NZ_JABFBB010000024.1:27827-32242 GCF_017168555.1 Micrococcus sp. KRD012 | reverse complement strand
GGGCCGGGCCGCGCGCTCCACGCACGCGGCCCGGCCCCCGACGCTCAGTCGCTCAGACGGAGAGCTTGTCCACGATCGCGTTGAGCGTCGCGGACGGACGCATCACCGAGGTGACCTTCTCCATCTCCGGCGCGTAGTAGCCGCCCAGGTCCACCGGGGAGCCCTGCACGCCGTTGAGCTCGGCCAGGATGGTCTCCTCCTGGGCCTCCAGCTCCTCGGCGATCGGCTTCGCCGCGGCCGCCAGCTCGGCGTCCTCGGTCTGCTTCGCCAGCTCGCGGGCCCAGTACAGCGCCAGGTAGAAGTGGCTGCCGCGGTTGTCCAGCTCGCCGACCTTGCGCTTCGGGGACTTGCCCTCGATCAGCAGGGTGCCGGTGGCGGCGTCCAGGGTGTCCGCGAGCACCTGCGCGCGGTGGTTCTCGTTCGCGACCGCCTCGTGTTCGAAGGACACGGCCAGCGCGAGGAACTCACCGAGGGAGTCCCAGCGCAGGTGGTTCTCCTCCAGCAGCTGCTGCACGTGCTTCGGGGCGGAGCCGCCCGCGCCGGTCTCGAACAGGCCGCCGCCGTTGAGCAGCGGGACGATCGAGAGCATCTTCGCGGACGTGCCCAGCTCGAGGATCGGGAACAGATCCGTGTTGTAGTCACGCAGCACGTTGCCGGTCACGGAGATGGTGTCCTCGCCGCGGCGGATGCGCTCCACCGAGAGCTTGGTGGCCTCCACCGGGGAGAGGATGCGCAGATCCAGGCCCTCGGTGTCGTGCTCCTTGAGGTACTCCTCGACCTTCTTGATGAGCTCGCGGTCGTGGGCGCGGGTCTCGTCCAGCCAGAACACGGCCGGGGTCTGGGACGCGCGGGCGCGGGTCACGGCCAGCTTCACCCAGTCGCGCACCGGGACGTCCTTGGTCTGGCAGGCGCGCCAGATGTCGCCGGCCTCGACCTCGTGGGAGAGCAGGGTCTCCCCGGCGGAGTTCTTCACGGCCACGGTGCCCGCGGCGTCCATGATGAACGTCTTGTCGTGCGAGCCGTACTCCTCGGCCTTCTGCGCCATGAGGCCCACGTTCGGGACGGTGCCCATGGTGGTGGGGTCGTAGGCGCCGTTGGCCTTGCAGTCGTCGATCACGGCCTGGTAGACGCCGGCGTAGGAGGAGTCCGGGATGACGGCCAGGGTGTCCTGGGTCTGGTCGTCCTTGTTCCACATGCGGCCGGAGGTGCGGATCATGGCGGGCATGGAGGCGTCCACGATCACGTCGGAGGGCACGTGGAGGTTGGTGATGCCCTTGGCGGAGTTCACCATGGCCACGTCCGGGCCGTTCTCGTAGGCGGCGGCGATGGCGGCGCGCACACCCTCGGCGGTCTCGGCGTCGAGCTTGTCCAAGCCGCCCTCGATCGCGGCGAGGCCGTTGTTCGCGGACAGGCCGGCGGCGGCCAGCTGCTCGCCGTACTTCTCGAACAGCTCGGAGAAGTAGGCCTTCACGACGTGGCCGAAGATCACCGGGTCGGAGACCTTCATCATGGTGGCCTTCAGGTGCGCGGAGAAGAGGATGCCCTCCTCCTTGGCGCGCTTGACCTGCTCGGCGAGGAACGCGTCCAGGGCCTTGGCGGACATGAACGTGCCGTCCACGACCTCGCCCTTGAGGACCTTCAGGCCCTCCTTGAGCACGGTGGTCTTCCCGTCCTCACCGGTGAACTCGATCGTCAGCACGTCGGCGGCCGGCAGGGTCACGGACTGCTCGTTGGCGCGGAAGTCGTCCGCGCCCATGGTGGCGACGGCGGTCTTGGAGTCCGGGGTCCACTCGCCCATCGAGTGGGGAAAGCGCTTGGCGTACGCCTTCACGGCCTTCGGGGCGCGGCGGTCCGAGTTGCCCTCGCGCAGCACCGGATTCACGGCGGAGCCCTTGACGGAGTCGTAGCGCGCCTTCGCGTCCTTCTCCGCGTCCGTCTTCGGCTCGTCCGGGTACTCCGGCAGCGCGTAGCCGTGCGCCTGCAGCTCCTTGATCGCGGCGCGCAGCTGCGGCACGGACGCGGAGATGTTCGGCAGCTTGATGACGTTGGCCTCGGGGGTCTTCACGAGCTCGCCGAGCTCGGCGAGGGCGTCCGCGGTGCGCTGGTCCTCGGGCAGGACGTCCTTGAACGCGGCGAGGATGCGGCCGGCTAGCGAGATGTCACGGGTCTCCAGCTCCACGCCGGCGGTGCCCGCGTAGGCGCGCACGATCGGCAGCAGCGACGCGGTGGCCAGCATGGGCGCCTCGTCCGTGAGCGTGTAGATGATCTTCGACATGCGGATGATCTCTCCTTCTGGCCGCACTCGAGACGCGGCCCTCGTCGGCAGGGAACGGGTGACTCGCCGCCAATCTACCCGGCGTCTCGGACGCGCCACACCGTGTGTGGCTCGGCGTCAGCGCCCCCGGCCGTCACCGGTGCCCTCGCCGGGCCGGGAGGGATCGCCCGGGTACCAGGGGGGGCGTCGGGTCGGAGGGGGCGCCCTCCGACGACGGCGGCGTGGATCGTGGCCGGCTCAGGTGCCCCGCACGGCCTGGGCGATGAAGAAGGAGACGACCAGGCCGAGGGGCTCCACACCATCGGCCCGCCCCGCTCAGCCGTGGAAGAAGTGGCGCGCCCCGGTCAGGTACAGGGTCACGCCGGCGGCCTCGGCCGCGGCCACGACCTCCTCGTCCCGGACGGAGCCGCCCGGCTGGACGACGGCCTTCACGCCGGCGTCGATGAGGATCTGCAGCCCGTCCGCGAACGGGAAGAACGCGTCCGAGGCGGCCACGGACCCGCGGGCCCGCTCGGGGGCGCCCTCCCCGGAGACGTTCTCCGCGCCGCCGGCGCTGTTCACGTCCTGCCCGCCGGTCTGCGCCGCGCCCAGGGTGTTGGCGCGCTCGACGGCCAGGCGGCAGGAGTCGAGGCGGTTGACCTGGCCCATGCCCACGCCGACCGTGGCGCCGTCGTGGGCCAGCAGCACGGCGTTGGACTTGGCCGCGCGCACGGCGCGCCACGCGAAGGCCAGGTCGGCCAGGACGGCCTCGTCGGCGGCCGGGCCGGCGGCGAGGGTCCAGGTGGCCGGGTCGTCGCCGTCCGCGTCCACCGCGTCCGCGATCTGCAGCAGCATGCCGCCGGAGACCTGCTTGGCCTCCACCGCGTCCCGCAGGAAGCCCTCGGGCAGGCTCAGCAGGCGCAGGTTCTTCTTGGCGGAGAGGATCTCCAGGGCCTCGGGTTCGAACGCCGGGGCCACGACGACCTCCGTGAACACGTCCTTCACCTGGGCGGCCATGGCGGCGGTGACGGGGCGGTTGGCCGCGATCACGCCGCCGAACGCGGAGACCGGATCGCACGCGTGGGCCTTGGCGTGCGCCTGCGCGATGTCCGTGCCCTCGTCCGTGACGGCCACGCCGCACGGGTTGGCGTGCTTGACGATCGCCACGGCCGGGACCGGGTGGTCGAAGGCGGCGCGCACCGCGGCGTCGGCGTCCACGTAGTTGTTGTAGCTCATCGGCTTGCCGTGCAGCAGCTCGGCCTGCGCGATGCCGGGGGCCGCCGAGGAGTCCAGGTACAGCGCCGCGGGCTGGTGCGGGTTCTCGCCGTAGCGCAGGATCTGCGCGCGCTCGAGGGAGAAGCCGGCGTAGAGCGGGAACACGGGGATCTCGTCGGCGTGGATGTCCTCGCCGAAGTGGGCGGCGGTCCAGGCGGCCACGGCGTTGTCGTACGCCGCGGTGTGGGCGAAGGCCAGGGCGGCCAGGCGCCGGCGGGCGCGCAGGTCGAAGCCGCCGGACTGGGCGGCCTGGACGACCTCGCCGTAGCGGGCCGGGTCCACGACGATCGCCACGGACGCGTGGTTCTTCGCGGCCGCGCGCACCATGGACGGCCCGCCGATGTCGATCTGCTCGACGACGGCGTCCTCCGCGGCGCCCGAGTTCACGGTGTCCACGAACGGGTAGAGGTTCACGACGACGAGGTCGAACGGCTCCACCTCGAGCGCGCGCAGCTGGGTCACGTGGTCCTCGCGACGACGGTCCGCCAGGATGCCCGCGTGCACGCGCGGGTGCAGCGTCTTCACGCGGCCGTCCAGGCACTCCTGGAACCCGGTGACCTCGGCGACCTCGGTCACCGGCACGCCGGCGGCGGCGATGCGCTGGGCGGTGGAGCCGGTCGAGACGATCTGCACGCCCGCGGCGTGGAGCCCGGTGGCGAGCTCCTCGAGGCCGGTCTTGTCGTACACGGAGATCAGGGCCCGCTTCAGGGGCACCGTGTCCAGGACGGTGGTGATGGGCTGGGCAGAGGTCACGAGGGGGTGCTCCTTCGAGGGGGTCCGGGTGCGTCCCCCAGCATAGGCCGGGCCGCATAATGGCCCAGGCGTCCGCGTGACGGACCGCCCCCCCCACTCCACCCGACGAACGGGAGCCGACCATGTCCTCCGC
>NZ_JABFBB010000024.1:16460-27727 GCF_017168555.1 Micrococcus sp. KRD012 | reverse complement strand
CCCCAGCGCCGACGGCGCGCACCCCGGGCCCGCGCCCGACGTCGTCGCCCCCGACGCCGCCCTGCCCACCGGTGAGGCGGTCGTCCAGGAGCTGCCGTGGCGCTGGTCCGTCCAGGGCCGCATCTTCCTGATCGGCGGCCTGGGCTTCATGTTCGACGCGTGGGACGTCACGCTCAACGGCGTGATGATCCCGCTGCTGCGCGAGGAGTGGGCCCTGGACAAGGCCGACGCCGCGTGGATCGGCACCGCCAACCTCATCGGCATGGCCGTGGGCGCGTTCCTGTGGGGCACCATCGCGGACCGCATCGGCCGCAAGGCGGCGTTCGCGTGGACGCTGGCGATCTTCTCCGTGTTCACGATCGCGGGCGCGCTGACCGACTCCCTGCTGTGGTTCGCGCTGTTCCGGTTCGTGGCCGGCATGGGCCTGGGCGGCACGATCCCCGTGGACTACGCGCTCGTGGGCGAGTTCACCCCGCGCCGGCTGCGCGGTCGCGTCCTGGCCGCGATGGACGGCTGGTGGCCCGTCGGCGCCGCGCTGTGCGGCCTCGTCTCCGCCTGGCTCGTGGGCACGTGGGGCGACTGGCGCCTGCCCCTGCTGGCCATGGTCCTGCCGGCCCTGCTCGTGTTCGTCGTGCGCCTGGGCATCCCCGAGTCCCCGCTGTTCCTGATGAGCCGGGGCCGCGAGGCGCAGGCCCGCGCCGTCATCGACCGCATGGTGGCGGCCACCGGCGCACCCCGCCGGCCCTACGCGATGCCCCCGGCCGAGCCGGCCCGCTCCGGCGGCGTCGGCGCACAGCTCGCCGCGGTCTGGCGGTTCTCCCCGCGGATCACCGCGGTCGCCTGGGCCCTGTTCGTGGCCATCATGCTCGTCTACTACATCGCGCTGCAGTGGCTGCCGACGTTCCTCATCGACGCCGGCTACGCGGAGGGCCGCGCCTTCATCATGACCTCCGGCATGGCCGCGGCCGGCCTGCTCGGCGTGGTCGTGGCCACCGTGCTGATCGAGGTCACCGGCCGCCGCTGGCTGCTGGCCGTCAGCGCCGTCGTCGCGAGCGCCCTGACCGTCTGGCTGGCGAGCGTGCTGGACGTGCCCGCCGCGGTGCTGCCGCTCGTGCTGACGTTCGGCTTCGTGGTGCAGGTCGCGATCCCGGTGCTCTACACGTACGTCTCCGAGCTGTACCCGACGACGCTGCGCGCCTCCGGCTTCGGCTGGGCGTCGGCGGCCTCGCGGGTGGGCGCGGGCCTGGGCCCGCTGCTCTTCGTGGGCACGCTGGTCCCCGCCCTCGGGCTGCCGGGGGCGTTCGCCGTCACCGGCGGGCTCGTGGTCCTGGCCTGCGCGGCGATGCTGGCGCTGGCCCCGGAGACCCGCGGCCGCACCCTCGAGGTCAGCGCCGACTGAGCTCGCCGAGCACGCGCAGCAGCAGGGCCCGCTCCTGGACCTTGATGCGCTCGTGCAGCTCGGCCTCGGTGTCCGTGTCCAGCACGGGCACCGCGGCCTGCGCGAGGATCGGGCCGGTGTCCACGCCCGCGTCCACCACGTGCACGGTGCAGCCGGTGACCTTCACCCCGTGCGCCAGCGCGTCCCGGACGCCGTGGGCCCCCGGGAAGGAGGGCAGCAGGGCCGGGTGGGTGTTGAGGATGCGGCCCTCGAACCGCTCGAGCAGCGGGGCGCCCAGGATCCGCATGAACCCGGAGCACACCACCCAGTCCGGCGCGTAGGCGACGACGGCGTCCGCGAGCGCCTCGTCCCACGCGCGCCGGTCCGCGTGGTCCTTCGGGGACACCACGAACGTCTCGATCCCGTGGGCGCGGGCACGCTCCAGGCCGCCGGCGTCGGCGACGTCGGCGCCCACCGCGGCGATCTCCACGTCCAGGGCGCCGGAGGCGACGGCGTCGAGGACGGCCTGCAGGTTGGTGCCGGAACCGGAGACGAGGGCAACGATGCGCATGCGCCCATCGTAGGGTGAGGGGGTGTCCGCCCCCGTTCCCCCGTGGGGGAAGAGGCACGATGCACGGCTCCCGCCCCGCCCGCCGCAGGGCGCCCCGGATCCCGGCCGCGTGCGCACCGGCCGTGCCCTGCTGTGGCAGTCCGTGGCGCTGCTGGGGATGGTGCTCTCCTTCTCCCTCGTGCTGCCGTGGAAGCTGATCGCCCTCGCGCTGGGGCTGGTCGCCCTCGTGCTCGGCGTGCGCGTGTGGGTCACGAGCCGCGGCGCCGAGCGCTCGGGGCTGCCCCGCGCGGTGGCGTCCGCCGGCATGGCGATGGCGCTGATGGGCATGACGACGGCGGCGCTGCCGCTGCTCGCGTGGGACGCGACGGTCCAGCTCGAGCAGTGCGGCGCCTCCGCGCTCACCGTGCGGGCGCAGCAGGCGTGCGCGGACGAGTTCACCCGTCAGGTGGAGGAGCGCACGGGGGTGCCCCAGCTGCGGCCCTGAGCCGCGGGCGTCAGTCCCGCGCCCGGCGCGGGGACGGCCGGTCGCGCAGGCCCGAGGCGCGGTCGCCGGACCGCGGCACCGACGTCGTCCCGTCCCGGTGCCCGGTCACGGCCAGGGCCGTGAGGTAGCCGGCCGCGCAGCCCAGCGCGACCCACCCGGCGACGGCGGCGCACACCGCCCAGACGTGGGAGCCGATGTCCGTCAGCGCGCCGAGCCCGAGCGTCCCGGAGGTGAGGGCCAGCGGCACGAGCAGCAGCAGCCCCGTGAGCAGTCCGGTGAGCACGGCCAGGGCCAGCGTGGACAGTGTCAAGGACACCGCGCGGCTGCCGTGGCGGGTGTGCAGCCAGTCGTCGAGGTGGTTCTCCCCCTCCCGCAGCAGCCACACGCCGGCCACGGCGCCGGCGCCGATCGGCACGGCCAGCAGGAGCAGCTGCCACGGCGACCACGTCCCGGGCAGCGCACCCAGCGCCGGGAGGGCGGGCGCGGTGGCCGGCGTCGCGCCGAACACGGAGTAGAGGCTGTCCGCGCCCACGGAGAACCCCGGGCCCGCCGTCCACGCGATCGACCACGCGGTGAACGTGGGCAGCCAGCCGATCTGCAGCAGCGCCAGGAGCAGGCCGCCCAGCGGACCGCCCCCGATCGCCTCGGCCACGGTGACGACGGCGGTCCACTCGACGGCCAGCCGCCCCGCCACGAGCAGCGCGTTCAGGCCCGTCAGGGCGAGCACGGCGAGGACCGCGGCGCGCACCACGGACCAGGCGTACGAACCGGCCCAGCGTTCGTACTGCGAGCGCCGCGAGATCCGCTCCGTGAGGTCCAGGCCGATCAGGTGCGCCCAGGTGCCGGCCTCGCGCCGCGCCCCCGCGAGGGCGGCGACGCCGAAGAGCAGGGCGGGCAGCAGCGCCGCCGGGGCGGGGTGGGCCGTCAGCTCGTCCGTGCCGGGCAGGAACGCGACGGCCAGCCCCACCAGGGCGTAGGCCCCCACCGCGCCCACGAAGGCCTGCCACGCCTGGTCCCGGTAGGACGCGCGGGCCAGGCGCCGGCCGGCCCGCCAGGACAGCGCGAGCGGGAGCAGGGTCAGGCCCCACGGCACGAGCCACGCCGTGCCGGTGATGAGGTGGTCCGGCGCGGTGGGCATGGCCGTGGTCACGGTGACGGGCACCGCGTGCAGGGCCAGCCACAGGACGCCGCCCACCTGGACGGCGCCTTCGATGGTCGGCCGCTCGAACCCGCCGGTGGCCCACACCGCGAGGGTGGGGACCATGACCGCGAGCAGGCTGATCATCGCCGTGACGAGCGCCTCGACCACCCCCTGCAGCCACAGCGGCAGGGGGACGGGGCGCAGCAGACGGGGCGCAGCGGGGCGGGAACTCACCCGTCCATGGTGCCACCCGACTCCGGGCGGCGCCTGGACGGGGGCGGGCCGCGCGGGCCGGTGCGACGACCGTCACGCGCCCCGAGAGTTCACCGCGGGGTCACCGGGCTGTCGTCGGCGGGTGTCCCGGCCGTGGTCCGGGGTCCTTAGCGTCGGCCACGTGCGTGTCGTCGTGGTCGCCGAATCGTTCCTGCCCCATATGAACGGGGTCACCAACTCCATCCTCCAGGTGCTGCGGCACCTGCGGGAACGGGGCGACGAGGCGATGGTGGTCGCCCCGGCCGCCTCGTGGTCCGCCGGGTGGACCCAACGCGCGGGCGCCGGTGAGGCCCCCCGCGAGGTCGAGGGCTTCCCCGTGCGCACCCTGCCCTCCGTGCCCCTGACCGGGTACACCTCCGTGCGGGTGGCCGCCGGCACGGTGGGCCGGCTGCGCGGCATGCTCGCCGACTTCGCCCCGGACGTGGTGCACATCGCCTCCCCCTTCGTGCTGGGCTGGCGCGCGGTGCAGGCGGCCGAGGAGCTCGGCATCCCCTCCGTGGCCGTCTACCAGACCGAGGTCCCCGGCTACGCGGCCCGGTACGGCGCCCCGTGGCTGGAGGACGTGCTGTGGAGCCACGTGGCGCGCCTGCACAACATGGCCACGCTGACGCTCGCGCCGTCGTCGTTCACCGTCCGGCAGCTGCACCGCCAGGGGGTGCGACGCGTGCACCTGTGGGGCCGCGGCGTCGACTCCCGCCGATTCCATCCCGCCAAGCGGGACGAGGCGCTGCGCGCCGAGCTCGCCCCGAACGGCGAGAAGCTCGTGGGCTTCGTGGGGCGGCTGGCGCACGAGAAGCAGGTCGGGGACCTGCGGGTGCTCTCGGACCTGCCGGGCACCCGCCTCGTGGTCATCGGCTCCGGGCCGCTGCGCGAACAGCTCGAGCGGGAGCTGCCCGGCGCGCACTTCGCCGGCTTCCAGGGGGGCGAGGACCTCGCGCGCCACGTGGCCAGCCTGGACCTGTTCGTGCACCCCGGCGAGTCCGACACCTTCGGCCAGACGCTGCAGGAGGCGATGGCCTCGGGCGTGCCCGTCGTCGCCGTCGGCCGCGGCGGCCCCCTCGACATCGTGGACGCCTCCCGCACCGGCTGGCTCTACCCGCCCGGCGAGCTGGACGAGCTGCGCCGCCACGTCGCGGACCTCGTGTACGACGACGTCAAGCGGGCCGCGTTCGCCGACGCGGCGTGGGCGTCGGTGCAGGGCCGGACCTGGCCGGTGCTGTGCGAGCAGCTCGTGGGCTACTACGAGAAGGCGATCGCGGTGCAGGAGCGCCGCCGCGTGGAGCTGGCCCGCCGGCTGCTGACGGCGCCGTCGCTGCTGGCCGCGCGCGTGTTCGGCTGAACCCCGGGCCGGACGCCGGGCGGGCGCCCGGCGGTCCGGGTCTCGCGTCCGGAGCCGTGGCTAGGGTGGCGGGCATGGACGCCACCCCGCACCCCCGACCCCCCTGCCCGATCCCGCCGCGCCCCGCCGCCTCGCCGGCAAGGACGTGCACCCCGTCGGCCTCGGGTGCATGAACATCGTGCACGGCTACTCCGGATTCCTCGACGACGACGCCGCCGTCGACCTGCTCACCCGCGTGCTGGAGGACGGCACCGACCACCTGGACACCGCCACCCTCTACGGCGGCGGCCGCAGCGAGGAGCTCGTGGGGCGCGCGCTCGCCCGGGCGGGGTCGGACGTCCGCGAGCGCGTGCTGCTCGCCTCCAAGGGCGGGCTCGTGCGGGACGGGCAGCGGCGGATCGACGGCCGCCCGGAGACGCTGCGCGCGCACGTGGACGCCTCCCTGAGCCGGCTCGGCCAGGACCGGATCGACCTGTACTACCTGCACCGGCTGGACCCGGAGGTCCCCGTCGAGGAGTCCGTGGGGGCGCTCGCAGAGGCCGTCACGGAGGGCAAGATCGGGGCGATCGGCCTGTCCGAGGTCTCGGCCGTCACCCTGACCCGGGCCGTGGCCGTCCACCCGATCGCGGCCGTGCAGTCCGAGTACTCCCTCGCCACCCGCAACCCCGAGTGGGGCGTGCTCGAGGCGTGCCGCCGCCATGGGACCGCCTTCGTGGCCTTCTCCCCCGTCAGCCGCGGCCTGCTCACGGACGCGCCGCCGCGGCTGGGCGGGCTGGACGCGGGAGATCTGCGGCACCGGCTGCCCCGCTTCGCCGAGGGCCACTACGAGGCCAACCTGACGCTGCGCGAGGCGCTCTCGGCCGAGGCCGTCCGGCTCGGGACGAGCACGGCGGGGCTCGCCGTCGCCTGGGTCCTGGCCCAGGGCAAGGACGTCCTGGCGATCCCGGGCACCACCTCGTGGGAGCACTGGCTCGAGGACCGGGGCGCGCACGAGGTGCGGCTGACCCCGGCCGACGTCGCCCGGCTGGACGACCTCGTCAATGACGCGACCGTGGCGGGCCCGCGCTACAGCGAGAGCCAGCAGGCCAGCATCGACACCGAGGCGGCGCCGCCGCGCTGAGCCGAACGCGGGGCCCGGGGTGGCCCGCGTCTCATTTCGGCAACAGAGCGCACTCCCTGTCAGGATGGGCGTCAGGCACCGCGGCCTCCTCCGACCGCGGCGCGCCACGGCGGGGGCACCGCGGGGCGTCTCTACCCCGACGTCCGAGGAGGACACCATGAATGAGTCTCTGGAGACCCTGCGCGACGAAGTGTTCGCGCGCAACCCCGGCGAGGCCGAGTTCCACCAGGCGGTGTCCGAGGTGTTCGAGGCGCTGGGGCCGGTGGTGCAGCGCCACCCCCAGTACGTCGAGGCCGGGGTCATGCACCGCCTCTGCGAGCCGGAGCGCCAGATCATCTTCCGCGTCCCGTGGATCGACGACGCCGGCGTCGTGCAGGTCAACCGCGGGTTCCGCGTGGAGTTCAACTCGGCGCTCGGCCCGTACAAGGGCGGGCTGCGCTTCCACCCCTCCGTGTACCTCGGGATCGTCAAGTTCCTGGGCTTCGAGCAGATCTTCAAGAACTCGCTCACCGGCATGCCGATCGGCGGCGGCAAGGGCGGCTCGGACTTCGACCCCGCCGGCAAGTCCGACCGCGAGATCATGCGGTTCTGCCAGTCCTTCATGACGGAGCTGCATCGCCACATCGGTGAGCACACGGACGTGCCGGCCGGTGACATCGGCGTGGGCGCCCGCGAGATCGGCTACATGTTCGGCCAGTACAAGCGACTGACCAACCGCTTCGAGGCCGGCGCCCTCACCGGCAAGGGCCTGACGTGGGGCGGCTCGCTGGTCCGCACTGAGGCCACCGGCTACGGCGCCGTGATGTTCGTCGACTCCATGCTGCGCACGCGCGGCGAATCCATGGACGGTCAGCAGGTGCTGATCTCCGGCTCCGGCAACGTGGCCATCTACGCCGCGGAGAAGGCCGCCGCGCTCGGGGCCACCGTGCTCACCGCGTCCGACTCCTCGGGCTACATCGTGGACCCGGACGGCCTCGACCTGGACCTGCTCAAGCAGATCAAGGAGGTCGAGCGTGCCCGCATCTCCGAGTACGCCGAGCGCCGCGGCGGGCGGTCCCGCTACGTGACCGGCGGCAGCGTCTGGGACGTCGAGGGCACCGTGGCCCTGCCGTGTGCCACCCAGAACGAGCTCGACGAGTCCGCCGCGCGGACCCTGCTGAAGAACGGGGTGAAGGCCGTGGCCGAGGGCGCGAACATGCCCTGCACCGAGGCGGCCGCCCACCTGTTCGTCGACTCCGGGACGCTGTTCGGCCCGGGCAAGGCCGCCAACGCGGGCGGCGTGGCGACGTCGGCGCTGGAGATGCAGCAGAACGCCTCGCGGGACTCGTGGAGCTTCGACTACACCCACGACCGGCTCGAGCAGATCATGCGCGACATCCACGACCGCTGCGTGGAGACCGCCGAGGAGTACGGCACGCCCGGCAACTACGTGGCGGGGGCGAACATCGCCGGGTTCATCAAGGTCGCCGACGCGATGATCGCCCAGGGCGTGGTCTGAGGCCCGGCCCTGTCCCTTCCGTGATCCTCCGCCGCCCTGCGACATCACCGCCGTTCTGACGCGCGGTGATGTCGCAGGGCGGCGGTCGCTCAAGGGCGCCCGGCTCCTGCACAGGCCCCCCGACGTCGGGTGCCCTCCACCGCCGGCGCGGCCGACCCGTCGCGCCCCCGACGGGCCCACGAGACTGGGCCGCATGACCCTGCTCTCCGACCACTCGCGTGCGCTGCTCCCGGGACGCGGGCCCCTGCTCAGCGCGGCGGACCCTCACGACGGGGCGGCGCGGCGCCGTCTCGAACGCGCCTGGACCCGCGGGGTCCTCGTGCGGCTCTGCCCGCGCGTCTACATCAGCGTCAGCGACTGGGCCGCGCTGCGTCCGTGGGACAGGGCGGTCGTGTCCGCCGTCGCCCTCTCGATCGCCCGCCCCGCGACGGTGTTCACGGGCCTGACCGCGGCCCGGTTGCACGGTCTGGGGCCGGCCGTCGAGCCGCCCGTGCTCGAGCTGCGCGCCCCCTCGCCCGGGCATCACGGCGCCGGTCCGCTGACCCGCCGTCCCTTCGCCCCCTCCGTGGTGGCCCACGATCGCCGGCTTCCCGTCCCGCCGCGCCTCAGCCGGTCGAGGCCGTCCTGTCGGACGGGCAGAGCCTGGGAACCGTCCTGGCGGATCCGCTGCCCACGGTGCTGCTGGTGCTGGGGGCGGCCACCCCGTTCCGCGACGCCGTGGCCCCGCTGGACGCGCTCGTCCGAGCCCGGCCCGAGGAGGCCGCACGCTGGGCGAGGCAGGCGGAGAGCCGACTCAAATCCGCGGCCGCCCTCCGCCGATTCGAGCGGGCCTGGCACTTCGCGGACGCGCGGGCGGAATCCGCCGGCGAGTCCTACAGCCGGGCCATCATCCACGAGCTCGGCTTCGTCCCGCCCACGGCGCTGCAGCATCGCCACCGGGATGCGAACGGACGCGAGGTGGCCCGCACGGACTTCTGGTGGGAGCAGGTGCGGGTGTACGGGGAGTTCGACGGGCTGGGCAAGTACGACCTGTCGTTCTTCGACGGTGACGACACGGCCCGCCGCGCCAGCATCCGCCGGGAGAAGGAACGGGAGGTGGCCCTGCAGCTGGTCACCCGGGCGGGCGCGCATTGGACGTGGGGAGACCTCCTGCGGCCGGACCGGCTGGCGCGGATCCTCACCGCCGCGGGCGTCCCCCGCTCGGTCTGATCCACGGCCGTCCCACGGGCCCGGTCCCGACTCGGCGAGCCCGAGCGGCGGACCTCCGCTCTGCGACATCGCAGCCGTGCTGCACGGCGGTGATGTCGCTGGGCGGCTGCCGGGCAGTCAGCAGCCCACATCAGCCTGCCTCAGCCGGCCAGCGCCGCCCGCTGCTCGGGGCTGATGCGCACGGGGCGGCCCGTCTGCCCGTCGACGAACACCATGACGGACGTCGCGGTGGCGCAGAGGGTGTCGTCGACGCCGTCGTGCAGGGCGTAGCCCACGTGCACCGAGGCGGCCTTCACGGCGTCCACGCTCACCACCACGCGCAGTGGCACGGGGCGGTAGGGCATCTGGGCCCGGTACTTCACGGTGTGCTCGGAGATGAACGTCCGCACACCGGGGGCCACCCCCTCGAGCAGGTCGATCGGCGGGGCCTGCCCGCCACCGGCGCCGGTGTTCGCGGGCACGCCGAAGGCCGCCACGCGGGCCTCCTCCAGCAGCTGCACCACGGCGATGTTGTTCACGTGGCCGTAGGCGTCCATGTCCGCCCAGCGCAGCGGGATGCGGACCTCGACGGAGCGCGAGGCGGTCATCGGGCGGCCTCCTCGTCCGCGGACCGGCCGTCGCGCTGCGCCGCGGCGTCGAGGGTCGCCGGCGCCTCGTCGTCGCCGAGGATGTCCTCGCGCCAGGCCTCGGGCTGCACGTCCACGAACTCGACGGGCAGGATGCCCAGGTCCTCGAGCTGATTGGACAGCGTGGCCCCGTCCGGGCCGTAGCACCACGGGATGCCCGGGGTGGAATGGCGGGTGTCCTCCGCCCGACCGCCCGCGAGCAGCGCCTGCGAGGGGGTCAGCTGCCGGATGACGATCGCCTTGACCCGGTCGGGGTGGCGCTGCGCGAACTCGGCGTAGATCTCGGGGTCGTGCTGGCCGTCGTCGCCCACCAGGATCCACTGGATGTCCGGGAACTGCTCGGCGAGGCGCTCGAGCTGGACCCTCTTGTGCTCCTGACCGGAACGGAACCAGCGGTCCCTCGTGGGCCCCCAGCTGGTCAGCAGCAGAGCGCCGAGCGGGTAGAGGTTGCGGCCCAGGAAGCGGGTGAGGGTCTGCGCCACGTTCCACGCGCCCGTGGACAGGTACAGCACGGGGGCCTTCGGCTCGAGCTCGGCGATCCGGCGCAGCAGCACGGCGATCCCCGGAGTGGGCGTGCGGGCGTGCTCGTCGATCACGAACGAGTTCCAGGCCGCCAGCAGGGGGCGGGGCAGCGAGGTGACCACCACGGTGTCGTCGATGTCCGAGACCAGGCCGATCCGCGCGCCCGGCTCGCAGATGTACAGGTCCATGACGGCGTGCTCCTCTTGGCCGCCGACGTGGAGGGTGGCGGTCTGCCAGCCGGGCTCCAGCTCGACGTCCAGCACGACGTCGACGACGCCCATCCGGTCCGTGCGCACCGTGGTGCGCAGGTCCCCCACCTGCACCTCCACCTCGGCGTAGGCCATGGGCGGGGCCACGAAGTTGCGCCAGCCGCGCACGCCGTCCGCCACCACCTTCGACAGCCGACGGCCGTTCATGAACTCCTCGTCGGAGGCGATCACCACACGGGAGAGGATCCGCACCCAGCTGGTGCTGCCGTAGCCCGTGAACGCCATGACCGTCGGCACGTTGCCGGCACGCAGCGCGCGGGCGCGGTGCCAACGGTTCCACCCCTCCTGCAGGTGCGTGGCGACGTTCTCCACGGGAGTGGGGTCACCGGAAGGGGCCAGGCGGCCGCGCCGGGGCGCGGGCGTGGGGGCGTCGGAGGCTGCGGGCATGCGCCCAGTATTCCGCACCGTGCGCTCTCAGCGGATCTCGGGGACCAGCGCGGTCAGGCGGTCCAGCATGCGGCCGACCTTGCCGTTCTCGATCGCGGCGGCCACGTGCCCGTCCGCGAACCGCTCGCCGCGCACCAGGTAGGTGAACAGCGTGCCGAGGTCGGCCAGGGACGCCTCGGCGATGCCGGCCTCGCTCACCCGGTCCACGTTCCGCAGGTAGTCGACGTCGATGCCCGCCAGCTCCTGCGCGGCCACGAGGCCGGGGAACACGCGGTCGTCGTAGTCCGGGTAGACGCCGCCGAGGGTGCCGGGCGCGGGGGCGCCGTAGGAGGCGATCGGCCGGGCCTCGGTGCCGTAGCCGGCGGCGAGCAGCTCGCGCAGCGCACGCACGGCGGCCACGCGCTGGGGCGTGGGGGTCTGCGGGCCGGTGAGGGTGGCGTCGTCGTCGGG
>NZ_JABFBB010000024.1:0-16360 GCF_017168555.1 Micrococcus sp. KRD012 | reverse complement strand
CCGCCGAGCTGCGCGCGATCGCCCTCGACGCCGCCCGCGCGGTCGTCGGCGACCTCGCCGCCGCCTTCCGCTCCCCCACCGCCATCGGGCCCGAGGCCAAGACCACGCACCACGACCTCGTCACCGTGCACGACCGACACACCGAGGCCCGGCTCGTCGCCGCGCTCACGACGGCGGTCCCCGGCTCCGGCGTGCTCGGCGAGGAGCTCGGGGCGCAGGCCGGCACCGGTGAGGCCGCCCGGCTGACCTGGATCGTCGACCCCATCGACGGCACCTCCAACTTCACACACGGCTTCGCGATGTTCTCGGTGTCCCTGGCCGCCGAGGTCGACGGCGAGGTGGTGGCCGGCGTCGTGCTGGACCCCGTGGGCCGGCTGGCGTTCTCCGCCGACGCGGACGGCGCCTACCTCACCCGCGGCGACGGGCCGGAGCGCCCGCTGGCCGAGGTCGGCCGGCCGGCGCCGGCCGGCGGCGAGCGCGCCCAGAACCTCGTGACCTCCTATCCGGCGGGCGAGGCGCTCGCGCGCGAGGGCGAGGACGCGCTGCGCCGCTTCGGGTGGCTCGTGACCGCCCACGCGACCGTGCGCCGCACCGTCTCCGGCGCCCTCGAGCTCGCCCACACGGCGGCGGGCTGGGCCGACGCCGCGCTGTACGTGGACACCAAGCCCTGGGACGTCGCGGCGGGGCAGCTGATCCTGCGCCGCGCCGGGGGCAGGTGGCTCACGCCGGACCCGGCCGCGCCGTCGTCGGGCCGGCTCGTCGACGACGGCCCGCGCGCCCACACGTGCCCGTTCGCGCTCGCCGTCGCCCCGGGCCGCGAGGCGCCGACGACGGCGGCGGTGCTGGGTGACATCGTCGCCTCGCGGGCGACCGACCATGTATAGAGTGGATGTGAGCCCGATCTCAGCGCCGCGCCCGACGGCGCCCGTCCCGGCATGCCAGGAGGCCCCGATGACCCAGCAGCACCATGACACCGACGACGCCCCGTCGATGCAGCGCCCCGATCCGGTCGCGGAGCCCGGGGACCACCTGATGTTCGAGCACCCGGACGGCGAGGCCGTCCTGGTGCTGGACGAGGACCAGGTCTGGCGACTGCTGGGCCGCGTGGGCCACGCGCGCCTCGGGCTGGCCGTGGACGGGCGGCCGGACATCGTGCCGGTGAACGTGCGGGCCCACGACGGCGCCATCTACTTCCGCACCGCGCCCGGCTCGAAGCTCGCCGAGCTCACGGTGAACCCGCGCGTCGTGGTGCAGGCCGACGGGATCCTGGCCGACCAGGCCTGGTCCGTGCTCGTGCACGGCACCGCGCGCCGCCTGGACACGGAGGCGGAGATCGCGGAGGCCGAGTCCCTCGGCATCGAACCGTGGGTGCCGACGCTCAAGGACTTCTACGTCCGCGTGGACGTCCAGCGCGTGTCCGGCCGCCACTTCGTGTTCGGCCCGCACCCCGAGCGCAACGAGTCCCAGACCGACTGACCCGGTGACCGGGCCGGGAAGGCTCAGGGCTGCGCCGGGGGCTGGCCGCCCTCGCCGCCCGCCGGGGGCTGGCCACCGCCGGGCCCGCCCATCCCGCCCTGCTCCTGCTCAGTGGTGGTGTCGATCGGGACGTCGATGGTGATGGCGAAGCCCTTCTCCACGGAGCCCGTGATCTGCGGCAGCTGCGTCTCGTAGCCGTCCGAGAAGACGTTGTCCGTCTCGAGGCTGACGTCGGCGAAGTTCTCCGTGGACCCGTCGTAGGCCGAGGTGGCGTAGACCTGCGCGGACTGCTCCTCGGGCATGGCGATCTGGGAGGTGAGGACGTTGTTCGTCGCGTCCGTGATGGACGCCTTGTCCGGGAACACCTCGAAGTGCAGGTGGGGCCACCGGCCGTCGTAGCAGCCGGGCCACACCGTGGTGAAGGTGACCGTGCCGTCGTCGCCCACCACCTGGACGCCGCGCAGGTAGGTCTCCTCCGTGATGCCGTCCGAGTACATCGAGTAGCGGCCCTGCGCGTCGGCGTGCCAGAGGTACACGGCGGCGCCGGTCATGGCGGCGTCGCCGTTGGCCATGTCGATCACGTTCATCGTCACCCTCAGCGGGACGCCCTCGGCGGCGGTGCCCGTGTCGATGCTCGTGGTCAGGTCGGAACGTTCGATGCCGGACGCGTCGAGCACGTCCGGGCCGTTGGAGCCGCCGCCCGGGTACGGGCGTGCGTTCTCGGTGACCATCTCGGTCAGGGTGGCGGACGGCGAGGCGCTCGCCGCCGACGAGGAGGAGGCCGCGGGTGACGAGGAGCCGGCGCTCGCCGACGTCGAGCCGGAGGAGGACGAGGCGCCCTCCTGGACACCGCACGCGGCGAGGACGAGGGCTCCCGCCCCCGCGCCGAAGATGCCCAGCGCGTTGCGGCGGGAGACGAGCGTGCCGACGTCGAAGGCGGCGCCCTGGTCCTCGACGTCCTCGGCCGGGCGGTGGAAGGCCCGGCCCTCGAAGGTGGGCGTGACGGCGGGGGCCTCGCCTCCCTCGGAGACCTGGGGGAAGGGACGGCGGGAGCGGATCGAGAGCCAGGGGCCATGGAGTTCCTCTCGTGGGGCGCCCGCCGGGTGGCGGACCGCGTCGAGAGGCCAGCATGGCAACGGATGCCGGACGTTTTCGTGAGATCGGCGGGATGGTTCCAGGACATCTCCTGGGCGGTTTCTGACACGGGCGGGACCGCCGGCGCCTCGGTCGACGCCTCAACTACCTGCCGGTCCAGCTCCGTTGCTGAAACATGCACCTGGAAAGGTGGCGCACACTCTCAGGGTCGAGTCAGCGATTCCGGCGCCGGGCCGCGTCAGACCTCCGGGGCCTCCCCCAGGTGGCTCGGCGCCCACATCGCCAGGCGGGTCTGCACCACGACGACGTTCGGCCCGTCCGCCTGGAACGCGCGCTCGAGCGCGCCGCGCACGTCCTCCACTCCCACCGTCTCGGCGGGCACGCCGAAGGAGGCGGCGAGGGCCTGGAAGTCCGGCCGGTCGAGCTCGGTGGCCGTGGCCTTGCCGAACGCGCCCTCCATGTACTCGCGCAGGATGCCGTACCCGCCGTCGTCGATGATCAGCCACGTCACCGCCGCGCCGTGCTGCCGGGCGGCCGCGAGCTCGGCGAGGGAGTACATCGCCGAGCCGTCGCCGGCGACGGCGAGCACGCGCCCGTCGATCCCGGCGCGGCCCTGGTGGGCCAGGCCCACCGCGCCGCCGAACGCGGCCGGGAACCCGTAGCCGAGCCCCCCGGCACCCTGCGCCGAGTGGAACTCGCCGTCCTGCGCGTCCCAGCAGTTCCACGCCCAGTAGGCGGCGATGGTCATGTCCCAGTACGTCTGCATGGTCGACGGGACGGCGGCGCGGATGTCCGCCAGGAGCCGGCGCTCCACGCCGAGGTCCTGGGCGTCGAGGCGGGCGGTGATGCGCGCGTTGACGTCGGCGACCACCTCGGCCGGGGTGCGGCCGTGCCAGACGGCGGCGTCCTGCGCCACCGAGCCCGACTCGCGCAGCGCCGCGGCGAGCGCCTCGAGCGCCTGGCCGGCGTCGGCGCGCACACCCAGCGTGGGGTGGTTGGTCTCCAGCACGCGCGGCTCCGCGTCCACCTGGATGAGGCGGCCGCGCGGCTCGAGCGTGAAGTAGTTCGAGGTGACCTCGCCGAGCGAGGAGCCGACCACGAGCAGCACCTCCGCGTCCTCGAGCAGGTCTGTGACGAGGCGGTCCTCCACCCAGCCGCCGAGGCTGAGCGGGTGCTCCCACGGGAAGGCGGTGTTGCCGCCCGGCGAGCAGACCACGGGTGCCTGGAGCAGCTCCGCGACCTCCCGCAGGCTCTCCATCGCGGCCCGGCCGGAGCGGCGCACACCGCCGCCGGCCACGATCGCCACCCGCCCGGCCCCGCGCAGCCAGCGTGCGGACTCGGCCACGAGCTCGGCGCGCGGCGGGTGGTCGTAGGGCACGGCCAGGGCGTCCTCGACCGGGGGCACCATGACCTCGCCGAGCAGCACGTCCTGCGGGATCTCGACCCACACCGGCCCCTGCGGCACGGTGATGGCCTCGGCCCACGCGTCCTGGATGGCGGACGGGATGCCCGAGGCGTGGTGGACCGTGAACTGGGCCTTGGTGACGTTGCGGGCCGAGGCCTTCTGGTCGTCCAGCTGGTGCAGCATGCCCTTGCGCCGGGCGCCGAGCCCGGACAGCGGGATCTGCGAGGCGACCACGAGCATCGGCACGCCCGTGGCGTACGCCTCCTGCAGGCCGGCCAGTGAGGTGAGGGCGCCCGGGCCGGTGGAGAGGAACAGGACGCCGACCTCGCCGGTGGCCCGGGCGTATCCGTCCGCGGCGAAGGCGGCGTTGTTCTCCACGCGGTTCGAGACGAACTCCAGCGGGGAGCGGGACAGGGCGTCGAAGAGGCCGAGGGCGTGTTGGCCCGGGATGCCGAAGACCGTCCGTGCGCCCAGGGCGTGGAGCGTCTCGACGGCGAGGTCGCCGCCGTTGCGCCGCGGGGCCGCCGTCGTCGTCTGCTCGTCGCTCATCGGGCCGACTCCTCACCGGCGGCCGCGCGGGTGGCGCGGCGGTCGGCCATCAGGGAGATGAGGTCGTAGGCCACGTGGGAGGCGGCGACGCCGGTCAGCTCGGCGTGGTCGTAGGCCGGGGCCACCTCCACCAGGTCCGCGCCCACGATGTCCAGCCCGCGCAGGCCGCGGAGGATCTCGAGCAGCTCGCGGCTCGTGATGCCGCCGGCCTCGGGGGTGCCCGTGCCCGGCGCGTGCGCGGGGTCGAGGACGTCGATGTCCACCGAGATGTAGAGCGGCCGGCCCCCGATGCGCTGGCGCAGCTGGTCCACGATCTCGTCGACGCCCTGACGGAACACGTCCGAGGAGGTGACGATGCCGAAGCCCATGCGGTGGTCGTCGTCGAGGTCCTTCTTGCCGTAGAGCGGGCCGCGGGTGCCCACATGCGAGATGGCCTCGGTGTCCAGGATCCCCTCCTCCACGGCGCGGCGGAACGGCGTGCCGTGGGTGTACTCGGCGCCGAAGTAGGTGTCCCACGTGTCCAGGTGGGCGTCGAAGTGCAGCAGGGCCACGGGCTCACCCGCCCGGGCGGAGGCGGCGCGCAGCAGCGGCAGCGCGATGGTGTGGTCGCCGCCGATGGTCATGAGCGAGGAGCCGTCCTCGGTGAGGTCCATCGCGTCCTGCTGGATCGCCTCGATGGCCTCGCCGATGGTGAACGGGTTCACCGCCATGTCCCCGGCGTCCACCACCTGGGCCTGCGCGAAGGGCGAGGTGTCCGTGGCGGGGTTGTACGGGCGCAGCAGCCGCGAGGACTGCCGGACGTGGCCGGACCCGAAGCGTGCACCGGGGCGGTAGGAGACGCCGGCGTCGAACGGCACGCCGACCACCTTGATCTCCGGGGCGACGCCGGCCGCGGCCGCCTCGTCCAGGCGCGGCAGCAGCGCGTAGGTGGGGGCGCCGCCGTAGCGGGGCACGAGGGCGGAGTTCACGGGGCCGAGGCGGCCGTTGTCCTCGACGCGGGGGATCTCGAGCATCTGGTATGTCCTCTCTGAGCGGTTCGGTTCGGTTCGGTTCGGTCTGGTCGGTCTGGTCTGTCCGGTGCGGGCGTGCCGCACGGGGTCACGCGTGGCCCACGAGGGTCCACAGCACGACGGCGGGGCGGTCGTCCGGATTGGCCCACGAGTGAGGCTCGCGGCCGGGGAGGGTGACGGTGTCCCCCTCCTCCAACAGGTGCACGGCCTCGGTGGTCCGCAGCTCGAGGCGGCCGGTGACCACGTGCACCGCCTCCACGCGGCAGTCCACGGTGTACAGCTCCGCCTCCCCGCGGCCGTGCGGCGCGATGTCAGCACGCAGGATCTGCAGGTCGCGACTGCCGCGCGGGGTGATCAGGCGCTCGCGGATGCCATCGCCGCCGAGGCTGACCGCGGGGGCGTCGGCGAGGCGCACGACCGTCACCTCGGGCGCGTCCAGGACGTCGCCCGGGCTCGCGCCGAGCACCTGGCACAGGGTCACGAGCGTGCTCACGGACGGGCTCGTCAGGTCCCGCTCGAGGCGGGAGAGGAATCCCTTGCTGACGCCGGCCGCCTCGGCCAGCTGGGCCACGGTGAGCCGCCGGGCCTCGCGCAGCGCGCGCAGCCGGAGGCCGATCAGCGCCTGGCCCGGCGCGGTCTCGAGCGGGAGGGCCTTCATCGCGTTCCTCCCGACGTCGGCCAGGCGACATCGCCGATGTCCCCCTGGACGACATGTTGTCTGATAAGCAACATGTGTTTACCGTAGACCCGGTTCGTGTGATCGGCAACACGCCGATCACTCCTGTCCCGCCGCGGCGCCCCCGCATCCGGCGCCCCGGATCCCCTCGCCCCAAGGACCGCCCGTGACCCTCAACCTGACCATCGTCGCCGTTTACCTGGTCGGCATGCTCGCCTTCGGCTGGTGGGGCAAGGCCCGCGCCGCCAGCTCGGAGGACTACCTCGTGGCGGGCCGCCGTCTCGGGCCGGTGCTGTTCACCGGCACCATGGCCGCCGTCGTGCTCGGCGGCGCCGCCACCGTGGGCGGCGTCGGCCTGGGGTACGAGTTCGGGCTCTCCGGCGCGTGGCTCGTGGCCGCCATCGGCGTCGGCGTGCTCATCCTGTCGGTGGCGTTCGCCCCGATCCTGGCCCGCCTGAAGATCTACACCGTCTCGCAGATGCTGCGCCTGCGGTACGGCCGCGGCGGGGCCTCGCACGCCTCCTCCTTCGTGATGCTCGCCTACACGCTCATGCTCGCCGCCACCTCCACGGGCGCCTACGCGTCGATCTTCGTGGTGCTCTTCGGCTGGGACCGCTGGCTGTCCGTCCTGGTGGGCGGCGGCATCGTGCTGGCCTACTCCGTGCTCGGCGGCATGTGGTCCATCACCCTGGCCGACATGGCCCAGTTCCTCATCATGACCATCGGCCTGTTCGCCCTCATGCTCCCCCTCTCCCTGGCCAAGGCCGGCGGCTGGAGCGCCATGCAGGAGCGCCTGGGCGCCGAGTTCTTCAGCTGGGACGGGATCGGCGTGCAGTCGATCGTCACCTACTTCGTGATCTACACCCTCGGCCTGCTGATCGGCCAGGACGTCTGGCAGCGCGTGTTCACGGCCCGCTCCCCCCGCGTGGCGCAGATCGGCGGCGCCACCGCGGGCCTGTACTGCATCGTGTACGGCGTCGCGGGCGCCGTGATCGGCATGGCCGCCCGCACGGTCACCGCGGACATCGCCACCCAGGACGACGTGTTCGCGTGGGTCGCCCAGAACCTGCTGCCCGTCGGCGTCGGCGGCGTGGCCCTGGCGGCCGCCGTTGCGGCCATGATGTCCACCGCCTCGGGCGCGATCATCGCGGCCTCGACCGTGATGCGCACCGACATCCTCCCGATCCTCCGCGGCGAGGCCACCGCCGCCGAGGACGGCGCCGTCGCCGAGGACGCGGCCACGGAGACCGCGGCGGAGCTCGCCTCGAACCGCGGCTGGGTGCTGCTGCTCGGCGCCGTCGTGCTGGGGCTGGCGATCGTCGTCCCGGACGTGGTGGCGGCCCTGACCATCGCGTACGACATCCTCGTGGGCGGCCTGTTCGTCGCGATCGTCGGCGGCCTCGTGTGGAAGCGCGGCACCGGCACGGCGGCCCTGTGGTCCATGGTGGTCGGGACGGTGGGCACCCTCGGCACCATGGGCTGGCTCGAGCTGAACGCGGCCGAGCCCTTCGAGGGCGTCTTCGCGAACGAGCCAATCTACGTCGGCCTGGCCGCCTCCGCCGTCGTGTACGTCCTCCTCAGCCTGATGACCCGGCCCACCGACCCCGCGGTCCTCGAGGCCTGGCGGGTGCGCTCCCGCCACGGCGTCGACCCCGCGGTCCGAGCGCAGGTCTGACCCACGCTCCCGGGGCCTGTGATCCTCCGACGCCCACACGATGGCCGAGGCCACGTGGTGCGGCGGGCGGCGGCGGGCGACCCTTCCCGCGGGCTCCCCCCGGCCCCTAGTGTCTCCGTACAGCCTGAGACCGGGACTCCCCCTCGGGTTCGCCCCGTCTCTCGCCCCACCTGGGGCCTCGCTGGAGACAGAAAGGCAACAGTTTCATGACCACCAAGAACCGCGCCGTGGCATTCCACGGCATCAAGGACGTGCGCGTCGACGAGCTGGACTTCCCCAAGCTGGAGATGCCCGACGGCTCCGCCGCCCCGCACGGTGTCATCCTCAAGATCATCGCGACCAACATCTGCGGCAGCGACCTGCACATCTACCGCGGGTCCTTCCCCGCCCCCGAGGGCATGGTGCTGGGTCACGAGATGACCGGCCAGGTGCTGGAGGTCGGCAGCGACGTCCAGTTCCTGCAGGAGGGCGACCTCGTCTCCGTGCCGTTCAACGTGGCCTGCGGCCGTTGCCGCAACTGCCGCGCCGGCCGGACCGAGATCTGCGAGACCGCCAACCCGGACCAGGCCTGCGCCGCCTACGGCTTCAATCTGGGCGGCTTCCAGGGCGGGCAGGCCGAGTACCTGTTCGTGCCGTACGCCGACTTCCAGCTGCTGCGCTTCCCGGACCAGGAGCAGGCGATGGAGAAGATCCTGGATCTGACCGTGCTCTCGGACATCCTCCCGACGGCGTTCCACGGCCTCGTGGAGGCCGGCGCCAAGCCCGGCTCCACCGTCTACATCGCCGGTGCCGGCCCCGTGGGCCGGTGCGCCGCGGCCGCCGCTCGGCTGCTGGGCGCCTCGTGCATCATCGTGGGCGACCAGGACGCCTCGCGGCTGGAGCTGGTGCGCAAGCACGGCTGCGAGACCATCGACCTCTCCACCACGGAGAACCTGCAGGACGCCGTGAACGACATCCTCGGCGAGCCGATGGTGGACTGCGCGGTGGACTGCGTCGGCTCCGAGGCCCACGGCCTGGGCTCCGCGTCCGATGAGATGCAGCCGATCGCCGCCGTGAACCAGGTCCTGGACATCACCCGTCCGGGCGGCGCCACGGGCATCATCGGCATCTACGGGCCGGACCCGATCGCGGAGACGAAGGCCGAGCAGGAGGGCACCTTCCCGGTGGACTTCGGCAAGGCCTGGATCAAGTCGCCCCACATCATCGGCGGCCAGGCGCCCGTCATGCGCTACAACCGCCAGCTGATGATGTCGATCCTGTGGGATCGGATGCCGTACCTGACGGAGATGGTCAACCCGCGCGTGATCAGCCTGGACGAGGCACCGCAGGCCTATGCGGAGTTCGACCAGGGCTCCCTGGAGAAGTTCGTCATCGACCCCCACGGCATGATCGCCCGCTGAGCGGTCCGCCTCTGCAGGCACGACGGCGCCCCTCACCTGCCCGCGCAGGTCAGGGGCGCCGTCGTCGTCCGCGGATCAGGCCGCGTGCAGCAGCGTGGCGGTGATCCCGAGGGCCGCCAAGCCCACCACCAGCGCGACCATGCAGGCCACCGACGCCAGGGCCGGCCGGGCCTGCTCCCGCGCGATCCCGTCCGCCTGCGCCACGTAGCGCCGGCGCTGCGTGGCCAGCACCGCCGCCCCGCCGACGGCCGCCACCACCGCAGGCCCGAACGCCCAGGCGCCGACGGCCGGCCACCACCTCAGGAACGTGAGGCTGAGGACGCCCAGCGCCAGGACCGTGCGGCCCCAGCTCATCACGGTGCGCTCGGGCTGCAGCCCCGGGTCGTGATGCAGGCGCATCGTCTCAGCCCCGCGGCAGGACGACGGCGGCCAGCAGCACCACGACGGCCAGCACGACGCCCCCCGCCAGGACCGGGACGATCAGCGGCAGCGGCAGCGGACGGCCGTGGCGCATCGCCCGCTCCACCCGGAGCCAGCGCGCACCCGCGCCCAGGGCGAGCAGCGCCGCCAGGACGAGCAGCACCGTGCTCAGCACCACCCGGACCGGCGGCGCGAAGAGGGCGCCGGTGAACGCCTCCACCGCGACCCCGCCGGCCAGCAGCGCCAGTGCCGTCCGGACCCAGGCCAGGAACGTGCGCTCGTTGGCGAGCGTGAACCGGGGGTCCGGCTCCTCCCCGCCCGCCAGGAGGCGGCGCTGCCAGGCCGGCCGGCCGCCGTCGTGGGCGGCGGTCTCGGGGCCGTCGGGGGTCTCTGCTGCGTCCATGCGGCCATGGTAGCGACGGCGTAGACTGGCCGGTCGGGCGCGCCCGGCCGCCGTGGTCCGCGGCGGCGGCGCCCGTCTCCGCCTGCCCATCCGATGGAGCCCCATGAGCCCCGCCCACACCGCCACTCCTGCGGCACGCCCCGAGCCGACCCGCGAACAGGTCCGACGCTGGCGCCGCTACCTCGCCGACGAGATCGCCGAGGGCCAGATCTACCGCGACATCGCCGCTCGCAAGGACGGCGTGGAGCGCGACATCCTGCTCGGCCTCGCCGAGGCCGAGCGCCGCCACGAACAGCACTGGCGGGCCCTCCTGGGCGAGCACGCCGAGAACCCGCCGCGCCCCTCCCTGCACCGCATCCTGCTGCGCTGGCTCGCGCGGATCTTCGGCTCCGTGTTCGTGCTGGCCCTGGCCCAGCGCGCCGAGTCGGACACTCCCTACGCGGAGGACCAGGACGCCCCCGAGGGCATGGTGGCGGACGAGGCCATCCACGAGGAGGTCGTGCGCGGCCTCGCCGCCCGGGGTCGCGAGCAGCTGGCCGGCAACTTCCGCGCCGCCGTCTTCGGCATGAACGACGGGCTGGTCTCCAACCTGGCGCTCGTGATGGGCATCGGCGCGACGGGCGTGGCGCCGTCCGTGGTGCTGTTCACCGGCGTGGCCGGCCTGCTGGCGGGCGCGCTGTCCATGGCGGCCGGCGAGTACGTCTCGGTGCGGTCCCAGCGGGAGCTGCTCGAGGCCTCCTCCCCCACCCAGATCACCCTCGAGGCGGCCCAGCACCTGGACCTGGACCACAACGAGCTCAAGCTCGTCTACCTGGCCCGCGGCATGACGCCCGAGGACGCCGAGCACCGCGCGCTCGAGCGCCTCGGCTATCTCACGTGCGACTGCAACCCGCAGTTCTCCGCCCGTCCCGACGGCTCCCAGGGGCCGGTGGACCACTCGGACTCCTTCGCGGAGATCGGCTCGGCGTGGAGCGCCTCCCTGTCCAGCTTCGCGTTCTTCGCCTCCGGCGCGCTCGTCCCGATCCTGCCGTACATCTTCGGCATGTCCGGGCCGTGGGCCCTGGGCCTGGCGGCGGCGATGGTGGGCGCGGCCCTGCTCTTCACCGGCGGTGTGGTCGGACTGCTGTCCGGCTCCTCACCGCTGGCCCGGGGCCTGCGCCAGCTCGCGATCGGCTACGGCGCCGCTGCCGTGACGTACGTGCTCGGCCTGCTCTTCGGCGCGAACGTGGGCTGACGGGCGTCCACCGCCTGCACCGCCCTGCACAGCACACGGCCCCTGCCCCTCAGGACGAGGGACAGGGGCCGTGGTGCATCCGCCTGCCGGTGCGGAGCGCCGGCGGGCGCCCCGCACCGCGGGATCAGGCCTGGGCCTGCAGGATCTCCCGCATGAGCTGGGCGGTCTCGGACGGCGTCTTGCCGACCTTCACGCCCGCGGCCTCGAGGGCCTCCTTCTTGGCCTGCGCGGTGCCGGCGGAGCCGGAGACGATGGCGCCGGCGTGGCCCATGGTCTTGCCCTCCGGGGCGGTGAAGCCGGCCACGTAGCCGACGACCGGCTTGGTGACGTGGGCCTTGATGAACTCGGCCGCACGCTCCTCGGCGTCGCCGCCGATCTCACCGATCATCACGATGGCCTGGGTGTCCGGGTCGGCCTCGAAGGCCTCGAGGGCGTCGATGTGGGTGGTGCCGATGACCGGGTCGCCGCCGATGCCGATGGCGGTGGAGAAGCCGAAGTCACGCAGCTCGTACATCATCTGGTAGGTCAGCGTGCCGGACTTGGACACGAGGCCGATGGGGCCGGAGCCGGTGATGGTGGCCGGGGTGATGCCGGCCAGGGCCTCGCCCGGGGTGATGATGCCGGGGCAGTTCGGGCCGATGATGCGGGTCTTCGGCTTGCCGTCCTCGCCGGTCTTCGACTGCGACAGGGCGAAGAACTCCGCGGAGTCCTGCACCGGGATGCCCTCGGTGATGACCACGAGCAGCGGGATCTCGGCCTCGATGGCCTCGATGGCGGCGTCCTTGGCGAAGGCCGGCGGCACGAAGGCGACGGACACGTCCGCGCCGGTCTTCTCCATGGCCTCCGTGACGGTGCCGAAGACGGGCAGCTCGACGGCGTTGCCGTCCTTGTCCTCGTGGGACACGGTGGTGCCGGCCTTGCGGGCGTTCACGCCGCCCACGATGTTCGTGCCGGCCTTGAGCATGAGGCGGGTGTGCTTGGTGCCCTCACCGCCGGTGATGCCCTGGACGATGACCTTGGAGTCCTTGTTCAGGTAGATCGACATAGCTGTTTCCTCAGTCTTTCCGAACGGTCAGTTCGCGGAGTGGGCGAGCTCGGCAGCCTTGTCGGCGCCCTCGTCCATGGTGGCGGCCAGGGTGACGAGCGGGTGGTTCGCCTCCTGCAGGATGCGGCGGCCCTCCTCCACGGCATTGCCGTCCAGGCGCACGACCAGCGGCTTGGTGGCGGTGTCACCCAGGATCTCGAGGGCCTTGACGATGCCGTTCGCGACCTGGTCGCACGCGGTGATGCCGCCGAAGACGTTCACGAACACGGACTTGACCTGCTCGTCGCCCAGGATGACGTCGAGGCCGTTGGCCATGACCTCGGCGTTGGCGCCGCCGCCGATGTCCAGGAAGTTGGCCGGCTTCACGCCGCCGTGCTGCTCGCCGGCGTACGCGACGACGTCGAGGGTTGACATCACGAGGCCGGCGCCGTTGCCGATCACGCCGACCTGGCCGTCCAGCTTCACGTAGTTGAGGCCGTTGGCCTTGGCCTTGGCCTCCAGCGGGTCCTCGGTGCGCTCGTCGACGAGGGCGGCGTGGCCCTCGTGGCGGAACGCCGCGTTGTCGTCGAGGGAGACCTTGCCGTCCAGGGCGAGGATCGTGCCGTCGCCGGTCTTCACCAGCGGGTTCACCTCGACGAGGGTGGCGTCCTCCTTCTCGAAGACCTCCCAGAGCTTCTGGATGACCTCGGCGACGTCGGCGCGCAGCTCCTCGGGGAAGCCCGCCTCGGCGACGATCTTCTGCGCGGTCTCGGCGTCGATACCGGTCAGCGCGGACACGGGCACCTTGGCCAGGGCCTCGGGGCGCTCCTCGGCGAGCTGCTCGATCTCCATGCCGCCCTCGACCGAGCACATGGCCAGGTAGGTGCGGTTCGCGCGGTCCAGCAGCAGGGAGAAGTAGTACTCCTCGGCGATGTCGGCGCCCTGGGCGATCATGACCTGATGCACGGTGTGGCCCTTGATGTCCATCCCCAGGATGGCCTTGGCGTGCTCGTAGGCCTCGTCGGCCGTCTTGGCGACCTTCACGCCGCCGGCCTTGCCGCGGCCGCCGACCTTCACCTGTGCCTTGACGACGGTGACGCCGCCGATCTTCTCCGCGGCCGCCTTGGCCTCGTCCGGGGTCTGCGCAACGATGCCGGCCAGCACGGGGACGCCGTGCGCCTCGAACAGATCGCGCGCCTGGTACTCATACAGGTCCACGGTGGTGTGTCCTTCTTGGTCGAAGACAGGGTCTGCCGGCCTCGCCCGCGGGCGCGGCCGACGTCGACGCCCCCTCCGTGGCCGGGCCGGGCACGGGGGCACAGCAGGGCGGCGGACGGCGGCGTTCCACGGCTCACTCTAGTCCACACCCCGGAGAGACCGGGGGGTCGGCGGGCCGGTCCTGTCAGCCCTCGACCTTCGTCAGCGGGGCGTAGCGCAGCAGCAGCCGCTTCTGCGCCCCGGTGACGTCGAAAGTGACGGTCGCGACGGTCTTGTCCCCGGCGCCCGCGACGGCGTCCACGCGCCCCTCGCCGAACGTGGCGTGGGAGACGCGGTCGCCCGGGCTGAGCGCCGCGATCTCCTTCTGCGGCTGCACCCGGCTCGGTGCCTTCCCGCGCACCACGCCGGAGGGCACCGTGAGGTCCGCCGGCTCGTCCCCGCGGGTGAGGCGCTGGGGCCGCGCGCCGTCGTCGTCCCGGGACCGCCAGGCCGGCCGGCCGCCCCCGAACCGCCCCGCGTAGCGCGAGGTGCCGGCGCCGGTCAGGCTCAACGACCCGGCCGAGCGCGTGGTGCCCTCCCGCTCCCAGTCGATGAGCGTCTCCGGGATCTCCCCGAGGAACTGGCTGGGCGGGTTGAACTGGTGCTGGCCCCACAGCGAACGCGCCTCGGCGCGCGTGAGGAACAGGCGACGGCGGGCGCGCGTCAGGCCCACGTAGGCCAGACGACGCTCCTCCGCGAGCTCCTTCTCGTCCGTCATCGAGCGGGCGTGCGGGAACACCCCGTGCTCCATGCCCGTCAGGAACACCACGGGGAACTCGAGGCCCTTGGCGGTGTGCAGCGTCATGAGCGTGACCTGGCCCTGCTGCTCCGCGAGCGCCTCGCCCTCCACGTCCGGGGCCGTGGGCAGCTGGTCTGCGTCCGCCACGAGCGCGACCTGCTCGAGGAAGTCGGACAGGGTGCCGTCCGGGTGCGTCGTCTCGAAGGAGCGGACGACGGCGACGAGCTCGCCGAGGTTGTCCGCGCGGGACTCGTCCTGCAGGTCCTCGGACTCGCGGAGGGCGGCCAGCATGCCGGACTGCTCGAGGACGGCCTCCAGGACGGTGGCCGGGCCGGCGGACTCGGCGACCTGGCCGAGGTCGTCCATCATCTGCACGAAGCCGCGGACGGCCTTGAGCGAGCGGGCGGCCATGCCGGGGGCGTTCTCGGCGTCGCGCAGGGCCGCGGAGAACGTGGAGCGGTTGCGCTCGGCCCAGGCGGCGATGGCGCCCTCGGCCCGGTCCCCGATGCCCCGCTTGGGCTCGTTGAGGATGCGGCGCACGTTGACGTCGTCGTCGGGGTTGACGATCACCCGCAGGTAGGCGAGCGCGTCCTTGATCTCCTTGCGGTCGTAGAAGCGCGTGCCGCCGATGACGCGGTACGGGATGCCGCGCGTCACCAGCCGCTCCTCGAGCGCACGGGACTGCGCGTTGGTCCGGTAGAACACGGCGACGTCGGCCGGGCGGATCCCGTCCTCGTCCTGCAGCCGGTCGATGGTGGTGGCGATCCACTCCGCCTCGGCGGACTCGTTCTCCGCGGCGTAGCCGACGATCGCCGGGCCCTCCCCCTCGGCCGTCCACAGGCGCTTGGGACGGCGGTCCGGGTTGCGCTCGATCACCGCGTTGGCGGCGTCCAGGATGGTCTGCGTGGAGCGGTAGTTCTGCTCGAGCTTGATGGTGACGGCGTCCGTGAAGTCCTGCTCGAACTCGACGATGTTGCGGATGTCCGCGCCGCGGAACGCGTAGATGGACTGGTCCGAGTCGCCGACGACGGTCAGCTCGCCGCCGGGGGTCTCCACGCCCTCGGGGTCGCCCGCCGGGCCGGCGAGGAGCCGGATCAGGCGGTACTGGGCGTGGTTGGTGTCCTGGTACTCGTCCACGAGGACGTGGCGGAACCGGCGGCGGTAGTTGTCCAGCACGCGCGGGAACGCCTCGAACATGTGGACCGTCATGCCGATCAGGTCGTCGAAGTCCAGGGCGTTGGCCTGGCGCAGGCGGGCCGTGTAGTCCCGGTAGACGGCGGCGACGGCGCGGCCCCACGGGTCCCCCTCGGCCACGGTGGCGGCGTAGTCGTCCGCCTCCACGAGCTCGTTCTTCAGGGAGCTGATGCGGTTCAGCAGGGCCTTGGGCGCGAAGCGCTTCGGGTCCAGCTCGTGCTGCTTGGCGACGGTGGTGACCAGGCGCAGGCTGTCCGCCGAGTCGTAGATGGTGAACGTGGACTTCAGCCCGATGTTGGCGGCCTCGTTGCGCAGCAGCCGCACGGCGGAGGAGTGGAACGTGGAGATCCACATCCGCTGGGCGGTGGGACCGATCAGACCGGCCACGCGCTCGCGCATCTCCGCGGCGGCCTTGTTCGTGAAGGTGATGGCGAGGATCTCGTGCGGCCGCGCCCGTCCGGTGGCGAGCAGCCACGCGATGCGGTGGGTCAGCACCCGGGTCTTGCCCGAGCCGGCGCCCGCCACGATCAGCAGCGGCGCCCCCGTGTGGGTCACCGCGGCTGCCTGCTGCGGGTTGAGCCCCGCCACGAGCGACTCGGGAGTGTGCGTCGGCGCGGCCGGCCGGGCGTCCTGGCCCCAGGCCTCGGGGTCCGCGGCCGCGCGCGTGACGGCCGGGGGCACGAGCCCGGGCAGGGCGGTCTCCGGGTCCGCGGGGCGGCGGGTCCGGTCGAGGTTCAGGGGCGTGCGTCCGAGCGCGGAGAAGAGGTCAGCCATGGCGGATCCAGTCTAGGCGGGGCTCCGGA
>NZ_JABFBB010000023.1:12940-22135 GCF_017168555.1 Micrococcus sp. KRD012 | reverse complement strand
CCGCCACCGCTGCCGACCACCCGTCCGACGAGGCCGCCGAGCCGATGACCACGGCCCCCACCCCGGCCCCGGCGACCGCCGGGCCCGCCGGCGGCCCCGAGGACGGGGCCGCGCGTCGGCGGCGTGGAAAGGACGACCGCCCGGTGCAGTACCGCCGCGGCTGGTTCATCCCCGTGTTCACCACGCTGCTCGCCCTCACCCTCGCGGCCGTGGCCGTGTGGGGCTACCTGTGGACCCAGACGCAGTACTACGTGGGGGCCAACGACGGCCGGATCGCCGTGTTCAAGGGCGTCTCCCAGCGGCTGGGCCCGCTCGAGCTGTCCCACGTGGACCGCCAGACCGACCTCCCGGTGGACGCGCTGCCCGCGTACGCACGCGACCGCGTGAACGCCGGCATGCCCGCCCGGGACGTGGACCACGCGGAGCAGATCGTCGCCGAGCTGCGCGACTCGCTGCACCCGAACGCCCCCGCCCCCGCCGGTGAGCCCTCCGAGCGGGCCCGGCCGAGCACGACGCCGTCGTCGTCCTCCGCCCGCCCCTCGGACGCGTCCGGCTCCGCCGCGCCGACGAGCCCGGCGTCGTCCCCGAGCGCGACGGGAGGTGAGGCCCCGTGACCGAGGTGATCTCCCCCGCACGCCCGCGCCGGAACATCGAACTGGTCCTGCTGCTGGCCGCCCTGGCCATCGCCCTGGGGGCGGACCTGCTGGGCATGATCGGCACGGACGCCCCGCTGGACTCCACCGCCTGGGTGCCGCTGGGCATCTTCGGGGCCGCCACCCTGGTGCTGCACGTGGTCCTGCGGCTGCGCGCCCCCTACGCGGACCCGTTCATGCTGCCGATCACCGCCTTGCTCAACGGGCTGGGCCTGGCCATGATCCACCGGCTGAGCCAGGACGCCGCGATGGCCAACCCCACCTCGCAGCTCGTGTGGTCCGTCCTGGCCGTCCTGGTGGCCTCCGCCCTGGTGTTCCTGGTGCGCGACCACCGGGTGCTGCGGCGCTGGCCCTACCTGTTCCTCGTCGCGTCCGGCGTGCTGCTGCTCCTGCCGCTCGTGCCCGGGCTGGGCCTGAGCATGTACGGGGCGCGGATCTGGATCGACGTCGGATTCGGCACCTTCCAGCCCGGCGAGATCGCCAAGATCACGCTGGCCGTCTTCTTCGCCGGCTACCTCTCCGCGAACCGCGACCTGATCCTGCTGGCCGGCCGCCGCGTGGGCCCGGTGACCTTCCCCCGCGCCCGGGACCTCGGCCCGTTGCTGGCCGGCTGGCTCCTGGCGCTCGGCGTGCTCGTGTTCCAGCGCGACCTGGGCTCGGCCCTGCTGTTCTTCGGCATGTTCATGGCGATGCTCTACATCGCCACGTCCCGCGCCTCCTGGATCCTCCTCGGCCTGGGCCTGATCGCCTTCGGCGCGGCGCTGGCGTTCCTGTTCATGCCGCACGTGACCGCCCGGTTCGAGATCTGGCTGAAGGCCTTCGACCCCGAGATCTACCATCGCGACTTCGGCGGCTCCTACCAGGTGGTCCAGGGCCTGTTCGCGATGGCCTCGGGCGGGCTGATGGGCACCGGCCTGGGTGCGGGCAACCCCACCCAGGTGCCGCTGTCCTTCTCGGACATGATCCTCACGGCCATCGGCGAGGAGCTCGGCTTCGTGGGCCTGGCCGCCGTGCTCGTCCTGTACCTCCTGCTCGTCACCCGCATGATGCGCGCCGCCCTCGGCGTGCGCGACGCGTTCGGCAAGGTGCTCGCCTCCGGTCTGGCCTTCACCATGGCGTGGCAGGTGTTCGTGGTGATGGGCGGCGTGACCCTCGTGCTGCCGCTCACCGGCCTCACGACGCCGTTCCTCGCCGCCGGCGGCTCGTCGCTGCTGGCCAACTGGATCATCGTGGGGCTCGTGCTGCGCATCTCGAACGCCGCCCGCCGTCCCGTGGTCGTGGACGGGATGGTCAACGCGTCCGGGCCCGGCGCCGGCCACCTCGACCCCGGCACGGCGCTCCCGGCGGCCGCCGTGCCCCCGGGAGGAGGTGAGGAGCGGTGAACGAGGCGATCCGACGCACGTGGACCGTCATGGCGGCCATGCTCCTCGTGCTCGCGCTGGCTGCGTCCGTCATCCAGGTGCTGGCCGCTGACCAGCTCAAGACGCACGCCCTGAACTCTCGGCAGATGTTCCTGGAGTTCGGCGCCCCGCGCGGGCCGATCCTCGTGGACGGCGAGCCGATCGCCGAGTCGGTCCCCTCCGGCGACGCGTACCACTACCAGCGCGTCTACCACGAGACCGAGCTGTACGCCCCGCTCACGGGCTTCTATTCGCTCACCTACGGCACCGACGGGCTGGAGGCGGCCATGAACGAGCAGCTCTCCGGCACCCCCACGTCCCAGTTCGTGGACCGCGCCATGGAGATCATCACGGGTGCCACACCCGAGGGCGACCAGGTGGAGCTGACGATCGACCCCGAGCTGCAGCGTCTGGCGTACGACGCGCTCCCGGACGGCGTGCGCGCCTCCGCCGTGGTCACGGACCCGACGACGGGCGAGATCCTGGCCATGGTGTCGAAGCCGGGCTTCGACTCCAACGCGCTCTCCTCGCACAGCCCGGCCGAGGCGCAGTCGGCCATGGCCGCGATCGACCAGATCCCCGGCGCCAGCGCATACCGCAACCGCGCCGCGGAGCAGCTCGTGTCCCCCGGCTCCACGTTCAAGCTGATCGACGCGGTGGCCATGCTCGAGTCCGGTGACTACACCCCGGACGGGACGGTGGACATCCCCGCCGCGTGGACGCTGCCCGGCACGACCACGGAGCTGCCCAACTACGACGGCTCACCGTGCAACACCGTGGGGCGTCAGACCCTCACGTGGGCGCTGGCGCAGTCCTGCAACACGCCGTTCGCCATGGCCGCCGTCGAGCTGGGCCAGGACCGGATCCGGGAGGTCGCCGAGCGGTTCGGCTTCAACGACTCCTTCGACTACCCGCTGCCCGTGACCGGCTCCGTGTTCCCCTCCGACCTGGACGACGCCGCGCTGGCGCAGTCCTCGATCGGCCAGCGGGACGTGCAGGCCACCGCGCTGCAGATGGCCATGGTGGCCGCCGGCATCGCGAACGACGGCGTGGTCATGGAGCCGCAGCTGATCAAGGCGGTCCGCCGTTCGGACCTCACCACGGTGCAGGAGTTCAGCCCCCGTGAGCGCGGCCGGGCGACGACCCCCGAGGTGGCCGGGCAGGTCTCGGACATGATGGTCTCGGCGGTGGAGGACGGCATCCTGGGATCCGTGCAGTCGGACACGGTGCGGATCGCGGCGAAGTCGGGCACGGCCGAGGTCGGGGACACGGGCAACGTGCACTCCTGGATCACCGGCTTCGACGCGGGCGAGAACCCCCGGGCGGCCGTGACGATCGTGGTGGAGGACGAGCCGCCGGGGGTTGGACATCAGACAGTCGTCAGTGGCATGAAGGCAATCATGGAAGCGGTGGTCACGGAATGAGGCCGACATCGGGCATCACCCTCGGCGGCAGATACCAGCTGACCGATCGCATCGCGATCGGCGGCATGGGCGAGGTGTGGAAGGCGCGGGACAAGGTCCTGGGCCGGATCACCGCCGTGAAGATCCTCAAGGAGGAGTACACGGGTGACCCCAACTTCCTGCGCCGCTTCCGGGCGGAGGCCCAGCACACCGCGCTGCTGAACCACCCCGGCGTCGCCAACGTCTACGACTACGGCGAGGAGAAGGGCTCCGCCTACCTCGTCATGGAGCTCGTGCCGGGCCAGCCGCTGTCCTCCATCCTCGAGAAGGAGAAGGTGCTCTCCCCCGAGCGGACCCTGCGGATCATCGCGCAGACGGCGGCCGCGCTCTCGGCGGCCCACGCCCAGGGGCTCGTGCATCGCGACGTCAAGCCCGGCAACCTCATGATCACGCCCACCGGCCGGGTGAAGGTGACGGACTTCGGCATCGCGCGCCTGGCGGACCAGGTCCCGCTCACGGCCACCGGCCAGGTGATGGGCACCGCCCAGTACCTCGCGCCCGAGCAGGCCACGGGGCAGCAGGCCACCGGCTCCTCCGACCTCTACTCGCTGGGCATCATCGGCTACGAGGCCCTCGCCGGGCATCGCCCGTTCACGGGCGAGTCCCAGATCGCGATCGCCCTCGCCCAGGTCAACGACACCCCGCCGCCCCTGCCGGACACCGTCCCGGCCCCGGTGCGCGCCCTGATCATGTGCATGCTCTCGAAGGACCCCAAGGAGCGGCCCTCGGACGCGACCGCGCTCTCGGAGGCCGCCGACGCGCTGCGTCGCAAGGACACCCGCGGCGCGGTGGAGGCCGTGCCCGGCCTGGCCGCCTTCCTCGAGGAGCAGGGCGTGGCCGACCCCTCGGGCGCCGAGACCGCCCCCCTGGACTACGACGGCATGCGCACCACCCATCCCCGCGCCGAGGGCACCCGGACGGACGGCTTCCCCGCCACCGCGGCGCTGCCGGTGACCGCGGCCCAGCCCCGCACCGACGACGACGCCCGCGGCCCCGGCGCCGCCGGTGCGGCGGCCGTGGGCGCGGCCGGTGCGGCCGGCGCCGCCGCGAGCGCGAGCACGCGCGACCACGAGATCGCCGCCGTGCGCGACCAGCAGACCCGCCCGGGCGACGTCGTGGACCCGGGCCCGCCCGCCGGGGGCGGCTCCGCGCCCGCCCGCCGGCGACGCGCCAACCGCTGGCCGCTGTGGGCGCTGCTGGGGCTCGTGGTGTTCGCCCTGCTGGGGGCGCTGCTGTGGCCGCTGCTCACGGGTGGCCGCGGCGTCGGCGGCTCGGCGCCGGCGACCTCGCAGGAGGAGTCGTCCGTGAACGTGGACCCGGAGGCGTACAAGGGTCGCCCCGTGAGCGAGGTGCGCACCGAGCTCGAGGGCCTCGGCCTGGCGGTGCGCGAGGAGGACCGCGACGCGCAGAGCCCGGAGGGCACCGTCGAGGAGATCAACCCCGTGGGGGCGCTGCAGCGCGGTGAGACCGTCACGCTGGCCGTCTCCACCGGGGAGGGCGTCATCCCGGAGGGTCTCGTGGGCCAGCCCGTGGACAGCGCGATCCAGACGCTGCGCGACCGCGGCTTCACCGTGGACCGGGTGGACGACCCGTCCGCCGACGGCGCCGACGGCGAGGTGGTGCGCGTGGTGCCCGGCGAGGGCGAGCGTCACCGCTATGACACGCACGTGCAGCTGATCGTGGCCACCGGCGGGTCCGACGCCGCGCCGACCCGCGAGGCCTCCCAGCCCGCCTCGGAGCCGGAGCCCAGCGCGTCGGAGGAGCCGAGCAGCGAGCCGAGCCCGTCGGCCTCGGACGAGCCCAGCCCGTCCCCCACCGCCGAATCCCCGACGGCCACCGCCGACCCGGAGCCCATGCCGGAGCCGACCGAGGAGCCGACGACGCCCACGGGGGATCCGACGACGGAGTCCTCCGGCGAGTCCACGGCGCCGACGGGCCAGCCCACCACCGACCCGTCCGCCGACGCGCGTGGCGCGCAGGCCTCGTCCGCCGACGCCACGCCCTCCGCCTGAGCGGCGGGCGGGACGACCACGCGGACGTGTCTGTGGACGAGCAGAGGACCCTGAACGGGCGGTACCGGATCGGTGAGCTGATCGGGCGCGGCGGCATGGCGGACGTCTTCCGTGGGGAGGACCTGCGGCTGCACCGCCCGGTGGCGGTCAAGCTGATGCGCCGGGATCTGGCACGCGACCCGCACTTCCAGGCGCGCTTCCGCAAGGAGGCGCGCTCGGCGGCCTCCCTGAACCACCCCTCGATCGTCTCCGTGTACGACACGGGCGAGGTCTCCCTCGAGGACGGCCTCCATCCGGTGGACTGCCCGTTCCTGGTGATGGAGCTCGTCTCCGGCCGGACGCTGCGGGAGATCCTGCACGCAGAGGGCGCCGTGGGCACGGACCGTGCCGTGGCCTGGACCCGGGGCGTGCTGGAAGCGCTCGAGCACGCGCACGAGGAGGGCATCGTCCACCGCGACGTGAAGCCCGCGAACGTCATGGTCACGGAGACGGGCGCCGTGAAGGTGATGGACTTCGGGATCGCCCACGCGCTGGCCGACACCTCCGCCACCACGTCGCAGACCCAGGCCGTGGTGGGCACCGCCCTGTACCTGGCCCCGGAGCAGGCGACGGGCCGCACCGTGGACGGCCGCGCCGACCTCTACGCGGCCGGCTGCCTGCTGTTCGAGCTGCTCACGGGCCGACCCCCCTTCACGGGTGACACGCCGCTGGCCGTGGCCTACCAGCACGTGCGCGAGGAGCCGCCGGCGCCCTCCGACGTCGACCCCGACCTGCCGCCCGCGTTCGACCCCGTGGTGCTGCGCGCCCTGCGCAAGAATCCACAGGACCGGTTCCCCACCGGCGCCGCGTTCCTCGCGGCCCTCGAGGAGGCCGCCGCGGATCCGCACGCCGGCCCCGGCCGTCACCCCCCGCCGCTCGATGCCGTCCATCCCGCCCTCGTCGGCGCGGTGCTGGGCGCCACGCCCGCGGGGCACGGGGCCGACGTCGCCGACGTGCCGACGGCCGCGGTCCCGCTGACCCGGCCGACGCCCTCCGTCCCGGCCGAGCCGGACACCACACAGCCCCAGGCGGCGAACCACGCCGTCGCGGGTGCGGGACTGCCCGGCGCCGCCTCGGCCGCGCAGCTGGCCGCCGCCGCCGCCATGGACGGCCCCCGCCCGGTGACGGCCGGCCAGCCGGTGACGGCCGGCCAGCCGGTGACGCCCCGGCCCGAGCCGCCGCCCGGGGACACGCCGGCGCCGGCGACGGCCACACCCCGTCGCGTCCGACGCCGCGTCCGCCGGCGCACGCTCCTGGCGGCCGGCATGGTCCTGGTCGCGCTGGCCCTGGTCCTGGCGCCGTGGCTCGCGGCGGCCCTGCGCAACACCGTGGAGGTGCCCGCGGTGGTGGGGCTGCAGCAGGACGAGGCGGTCGCGGCGCTCGAGGACGCGGGCCTGGTGGCCGTCGTCTCGTCGGCGTACATGGCCGACGCCCCGGACGGGGCCGTCACCCAGAGCGACCCGCAGACGGGCACGGAGGTGCCCCGCGGGGCCGAGGTGCGGATCCGGGTGTCCCGCGGCGAGGAGGGCATCGCGCTGTCCGACTCCCTGCACGGGCTGTCCGAGGACGCGGCCCGCCGCGAGCTGGAACGGCTGGGCCTGCGCGTCTCCTCCGTGCAGTACCAGGACGACGGCCGACTCGAGCGCGGGCTGCTCGCCCGCACCGACCCCGCGATGGGCACCCACGTGCCGCCCGGCTCCTCCGTGGTGCTGCACCTGTCCAGCGGCATGGTCGCCGTGCCGGACGTGGTGGGGATGAGCGCTCCGGACGCGCGGCGTCAGCTGGCGCTGAGCGCCCCCGAGCTGCGCGTGCGGATCCAGGACGAGGACGGCGCGACCACCGACACCGGCACGGTCGTGGCCCAGGATCCGCCCGCCGGCGTCCGCGTGGACAACCGCTCCTCTCTGACCCTGACGGCGTCCTCGTGGATCGCGCCCACGGCCGAGCCCTCCGAGCCGGCGCCGCCGTCCAGTGAGGCGCCCGAGCCCACGCCGTCGGCGTCCGCGCCACCGAGCCCCCCGCCGTCGGAGAGCCCCGAGCCCTCCGAGAGCGCGGAGCCGTCGCCCTCGCCGTCCGCCTCGGCCACGCCCAGCCCCGAGCCGACGGCGACCGCGACGCCGTCGCCGACGCAGAGCCCGTCGTCGCCGTCGGCGGCCCCGTCGGAGCCGACCGGGCAGCCGCCGAGCACCTCGCCCACCGGGACGCCGGTGGACCCGCTGCCGACGCTGACGCCGGACCCCGAGCCCTCGATCGATCCGCCGCCGTCCACCTGAGCGGACGGGGCGCCGTCCGACCCGCGAACCGGGCCCCGGGACCGGTCAGTCCTGGCGGACGAGGGGCGAGAGCCGGCCGCCGCGCTCGGCGGCCCCGGAGAGCCCCACGGACTCGAGCCAGTTGCCGAGCATCCGGTAGCCGCCCTCGGTGAGCACGGACTCGGGGTGGAACTGCACGCCCCACAGGGGCGCGGTGCGGTGGGCCAGTCCCATCACGACGCCGTCCTCGGTCTCGGCGGTGATCTCCAGGACCGCCTCGTCCACGGTGGGCCGCACGGCGGCCAGCGAGTGGTAGCGGGTGGCGGTGAACGGCGAGGGGACGCCCTCGAACATGGGGTGCTCGCCGTGGCGGACCAGGGACGTCTTGCCGTGCATGAGGGACTCCGCGTGCGTCACGGTGGCGCCGAACGCCTCCGCGATGGCCTGGTGCCCCAGGCACACCCCGAAGAGCGGGCGGCCGCCGTCGGCGGCGGAGCGGATGAGGTCGAGGGAGACACCGGCGTCGGCGGGCGCGCCCGGCCCGGGCGAGATGAGCACCGCCGTGTGCTCGGCCGCGAGCTCGAGGGCGCGGGCGGGGGTGACCTCGTCGTTGCGGATCACGGTGGTGCGGGCCCCGAGCTGCTCGAGGTAGCCCACCAGGGTGTAGACGAAGCTGTCGTAGTTGTCGACGACGAGGACGGAGACCTCGGGGCTCTGCACGGGGGCACTCTTTCCTCCCCGCCGCGTGGGAGCGGGGTGCATAGACTGGCCGGGCACGTCGCTGACCCCGGTCCTGGGCAGGTCAGCAGGATACCGTCCCCGCCCCGGTCCCCGCCGGTGGGGGTCCACCGTGCGGACGGACCTCGGGGACGTGGACCCGGGTCCGAAGCCCCTCTCCCCCGGGTACAAGGCCGTGATGTTCGGCCTGCTGATCCTCGGCCTGCTCTGGATCATCGTCTACTACCTGACCCAGGGCCTCTTCCCGATCGTGCAGATCGGCGGCTGGAACATCCTCGTGGGCTTCGGCATCGCGCTCATCGGGTTCCTCATGATGTCCCGCTGGAGCGAATGACACGCGTGTAGTTCTCCACAGCGGTGGACAACCCTGTGGATGGCTGATCCGCACGATCCCGCCCGGAGACGAGTTGTCCCCGGAGTTGTCCACAGGTGTGGACACCCCTGTGGGAAGAAGTGCACACCCGCCTGTGGAGAACTCCGGGGACGGTCGGGGATGACGGTCTAGCTGTTGCTGGCCATAACGTTGTGGTTACGTAGGAAGGTCGCGGCAGGAGGCTCCGCCTCTGCGCGCGTCATCTCGGATTGGCTACAGGTACCTGCAGACCTCGTCGGCGTTGCAGGTCTCGGGTTCGGGTTCT
>NZ_JABFBB010000023.1:11086-12840 GCF_017168555.1 Micrococcus sp. KRD012 | reverse complement strand
GATCCCTCCAAGCGATTCCGCACCGGTACCGGTAGATGATCGCCTCCACCATGGTGCGGGCGTCGGCGAACGGCCTGCCGGCGCGGCCGGTCCGGGTCGGGAGCATCGGGGCGATCAACTCCCATTGTGCGTCGGAGAGCATCTGGAACCGGGACATGTCCCCAGGGTCTCAGCTGACTCGTGCATCTATTCTCAGACACGCCCTAGGTCAGGGTGAACGCCGAGGCTGGGAGGGGCTTGCCTGCGGTGTACCCCGCGCAGGAGGAGGCGGCCATGGCGGGCGCGGCCGTCGATGCGGCCACGGCCGGCACGGCCCAGGCGAGGCCGGTGGGGGTCAAGCCCCTCGTGATGGTGTAGCGGTCTGATCCTTCATGGGGGTCAGGCGCTGAGGCCGAGGGTGAGTTCGGTGTCGGGGTCCACCTCGTCTCCGGTGTTGGTCACGGTGGTGAGCCTGCAGCGGGCCAGGACTTCGAGACCGAGGTAGCGTCGACCCTCGGCCCATTCATCGGTCTGCTCGGCCAGCACCGCACCCACTAGCCTGACGATGGCCGCCCGGTTGGGGAAGATGCCCACCGCGTCGGTGCGACGGCGGATCTCCCGGTTGAGCCGCTCGGCCGGGTTGTTCGACCAGACCTGCGTCCAGACGTCCTTCGGGAACGTGGTGAAGGCCAGGATGTCCGCCCGGGCGGCGTCGAGGTGCTCAGCCACGGTGGGCAGCTTCCCGCTCACGTAGTCCAGGAGCCGGTCGAACTGCGCGTGCACGCTGGCCGCATCGGGCTGGTCATAGACCGAGTGCAGCATGGCTTTCACGGCCGGCCACATGTTCTTCGGGGTGATGCCCATCAGGTTCGCCGCGTAATGGGTGCGGCAGCGCTGCCACGTCGCTCCGGGCAGGTTCGCCGCGATGGCGTCCTTGAGTCCGGTGTGGGCGTCAGAAGTGACCAACCGGACCCCGGCCAGGCCGCGGGCGACCAGGTCGGCGAAGAACTCGTTCCACGCCGCCCCGGTCTCCGAGGTGGCGACCCGCAGGCCCAGGACCTCGCGGTGGCCGTCAGCGTTGACCCCGGTGGCCAGCAGCACCACGGCGTTGACCACGCGCCCGCCCTCGCGGACCTTCATGCTCAGCGCATCGGCGGCCACGAACGTGAACGGGCCGGCCACCCCGAGCGGGCGGTGGCGGAAGGCCTCGACCTGCTCGTCGAGCTCGGTGGCCATCCGGGAGACTTGGGACTTGGACAGGGCGTTGACGCCCAGAGTCTTGACCAGCTTGTCCATCCGTCGGGTCGAGACCCCGGCGAGGTAGCAGTCAGCGACCACGGTGATCAGCGCCGACTCCGCTCTCTTCCTGCGTTCAAGTAGCCAGTCCGGGAAGTACGTGCCCGATCTGAGCTTGGGGATGGCCACGTCCAGGGTGCCGACCCGGGTGTCCAGGTCCCGGTGGCGGTACCCGTTCCGCTGAGCAGTGCGCGAGGAGCTGGGCTTGCCCCATTCGGCACCGACCACCGCGTCGGCATCCGCGGACAGCAAGGTGTTGATCATGGTCTGCAGCAGATGGCGCATCATGTCCGGGGACGCTTCAGACAGGGCTTCTCCGAGCAGGCCGGCAGGGTCGAGAATATGAGGAGCGGTCATCGTGATGACTCCATTCGAGGATTCTGTGGAAGGTTGACTCGACGGATCACACGGTGGCCGCGACCACGTCTGAGACGACACGCCCGACCACCGGGCGCTACACCACTATGCGGGACTCAACT
>NZ_JABFBB010000023.1:0-10986 GCF_017168555.1 Micrococcus sp. KRD012 | reverse complement strand
CCACCCGGACTCCCGTTTCTACGGGACCACGGAGGTGCCCAACCGCGTCGAGAAGCTGGCGGGCACGGTGCAGGACAAGCTGCACCGCGAGTGACCCGACCTTCCCGATGAGGCAGTGCACGGGCCCGTCTGCTCCGGCAGGCGGGCCCGTGTCGTCTGTCCATGTAAGAGGCCGCATCTCCCTGGCATGGATTGTGACGAGACTGCGTCTCACCACTCTTGAGGGGCTGCGGGCGCTTCGGACAGGGCTGCGGGGCGCGCGGGGTGCCCTTGACCCACGTCCACGCGGGTATACCCACTAGGCGCATGTGTCAGAGCTAGTTGGGTGCTGCTGGACAGAGGTGCCAGGGTGCGATCTTGCTTGACAGGGTTGCCCATCATCGCGCTCGACGGATTCGTCGATCCGGCCTTCTCCAACCGCGCGCTGGCTCGCTTACCCGTTGGGCTTGGCCTCGGATTCATGGACGTCATTCTGGAGTAGCGCGATGATCTGCTTTGCGGTTTCACTCCGGTGGTCCTGTGAGATGGGCCTGCTTCCGATCAGGTCGTTGACCCAGAGCCCGTCAGCAGCGAGCAGGGCGAGCGAGGTCATCTGGTCGCGCTCAGCTTCGTCGCGTTCGCTACGTCCGGTCCATCGGTCGATGAGGTCTTCCCAGATCGCCATGTGCTGGGTGTGCTGGCTGTCGAGAATCATCTGGAACTCGGCGCGGGAGGCGGCTGTCGAACAAGTGAGTATGTAGGCGGTCAGGCGCTCCATCGACGTTGCCTCAGCGGTCGGCTTTCCACAGGCGATCTCTAACTGCCGCTCCCAGCGATCAGCGAGTCTCTGGTGGATCGCAGCGATCAAGTCGTCTCGTGATGGGAAGTGGTAGATGATCCCGGCCCTGGTGATCCCCGCAGCGGCCGCGACAGAGTCAAACGTGACTGCTGTGATCCCGTCTTCCTCGATCACTTGGATCGCGGCGTCGAGGATCATGGTCTTCTTGCTCTCACGCACCATCATGCGCCCCTCCGATTGGTTCAGTGGTTTTCGGCGTACTCCATTGCCTCGCTGCCGCGCCCGTAAGCGCGGAGCAGCCGATTGGTCAGAGCGGCTCCACTAGCCAGCATGACAGCGAGGACGATCATCGTGACCAAATAGGCCGTGTCGTAGGCGGAGGTGGCGGCTGCGATCACGTCGAGATCTCCGTCGGCGATCCCGAGGGCATCGGCAATGCTCTCCCCCGCTGCGGCGGGAGTGCCATCCGGGAGTCGGACGACTGTGGCGTAGACGAAGGTCAGGAGGCTCCCGAGGAGTGCTACAGCCGAGAGGGAGCCCATCTCGTAGGAGACTTCTTCGATCGAGGCCGCCATGCCGGCCTTTCGCGGAGGCGCGTTGCCCATAATGGCGGCGGAAGCGACGGCGAAGGTGCCGCCCAGGCCGAAGCCGGTCACGATGAAGCTGACGACCAGCAGGGGTAGTGATCCGTTCGCAGAGGCCAGCACGGCGAGAGCTAGTCCTAGGGCGGCGATGGCGAGGCTGCCGGAGATAATGATCCGCAGGCCCACGATATGCAGGATCGCGGCCCCTAGGACACCTGAGGGCAGGGCGCCAAGCGCGATGGCTGCGACTAGAAGGCCTGCTTGCAGGGGGGTGAAGCCCTCGACGAGCTGGAAGCGCTGTGTGGTCGCGAGCTGGGCGCCAGCGATGGTGAACATCGCGAAGAAGGCTGCCAGAGAGCCGCCAGCGAAGGCGCGGTTGCGGAAGATGGAGAACTCGATGAGTGGTTCTTCCAATCGGCCCTGGCGTCGCACGAAGAGGACGAACCCGATGACTGCTGACGCCAGCGCCCCTGCGATCAGAACCCAGTTCTGTGGAATATGGGCCAGTTCCTTGATGACGAGCACGGTGCCCACCAGCCCGACCATCGCATAGAGGGATGAGACGAGATCCCACTTCTTCGACGGATCGGGATCGTTGTGCGGCGCGATGATTGCGGTCGCCACAAGTGCGATGACAACAACGGGGACATTGATGAGGAAAACAGATCCCCACCAGAACCGTTCGAGAAGGGCGCCGCCGAGAATGGGTCCGAGCGCTGCCCCCGCGATCGACAGGCTCCCCCAGATGGCGATGGCAATGTTGCGCTCACGAGGATCGTTGAACGCGAGGCGGATCAGAGCAAGCGTGGCGGGCATCATCGCTGCGGCCCCCACAGCGAGGAGTGCCCTGGCGCCGATCAGGAAGGCAGGGTTGGGCGAGAGTGCCGCTGCCAGTGATGCGGCACCGAAGATCCACAGGCCGACGACGAACATTCGGCGGTGGCCGATGCGATCGCCCAGTGTGCCTGCTCCCAAGAGGAGGCCAGCCATGACCAAGGGGTAGGCGTTGATGATCCACAGTGTCGAGGATCCGGACGCGCCGAGGTCTGCGGTCAACGTAGGCAAGGCGGTGTAGAGGATCGAATTGTCGAGGGTGATGAGTAGCAGGCCGGCACCCACGGTCATGAGCAGCCACCACCGCCGCGGCGATGATCCAACGTCGTTCACTGTTGTACCCCTGTCCTCTGCCTGTAGTCGCATCAACGAAACTATACTAACAGGTTAGTTAAGTAAACGTCAGCGCTCCGACAGTGGGATGCCCCACGATCCAGCGGGGTGGCCATTGCCCCATCCCGGCGTCAAGCCGGGTATACCCCTTTACACACCCGGCCCGGCCACGAGAGCATCACGTCAGAGACGGTCCCAAACCGGGCCGTTGGACACAATCGTCGGAGGGTCTTAGACGTGGTTGGACAGACTGTGGCCTACGTGCGGGTCAGCTCGGCGGAGCAGAACCTGGACCGTCAGCTCGAGGCGGTGGGGGAGTGCGACCGGATCTTCGAAGACAAGATCTCCGGCAGCTCCCGAGCCAAGCGCACCGGGCTGGCGGAGCTGATGACGTACGTCCGGGCGGGGGGGACCTGGTGAAGGTCGCCTCGATGGACCGGCTGGGAAGAGACACCCGGGACCTGTACGCGATCGTGGACGAGCTCACGGACAAGGGGTGCGCGGTGCAGTTCGTGTCCGAGCGGATCACCGTGGACAAGTCCGGCACCTCCCCGGTCGATGGGCTGATGCTGGGGATCCTGGCGGCGTTCGCGGAGTTCGAGCGCCGGCGGATCAAGGAGCGCCAGGCCGAAGGCATCGCCTTGGCCAAGGCGAGGGGCAAGTATGTGCAGGCCCCGAAGCTCTCGGACACCGACGTGGAGCAGGCGCGCGTGATGATCGAGATGGGGATCCCGAAGGCTGAGGTGGCACGCACGTTCGAGGTCAGCCGGCAGACGCTGTACACCTCGCTGCGCCGCGTGGTGTCGAGTTGACCTGGGCGAGTGACGCGCAGAGCCGCTGGTACTGGCCTCGCAATCGAACGGATCTGATCCCAGGGCAAGGGCTTGGTCTGCACGCGCGAAGCCTCTCGATGGTGACCGCGCCATCATCCCTCGGGAGGGGTGGTGCCCGGTCGATTGATCGGGTGGCCCCGCAAGCCGACCCTGCTGGAACTGTTGTTTGGCCTTGCCATGTGGGAGCATGCAGTTATGCAGATTATTTCGTTCTTTAACCACAAGGGTGGGGTAGGCAAGACCACCATGCTCTTCAATGCGGCAGTCGAGATGGGCCGTCTCGGCAAGCGCATCCTTATGGTCGACTTTGACGCGCAGGCCAACCTCACCGCTATTTCGATTGACGATGACATGTTGAGCATGATCTATGCCCCCGATGAGGATGGCAAGACCGTTGCTCACGCGTTTGCTCCGCTGGTAGGTGGCTCCGGAGACGTGTTCGCGCCCGAGGCAATCGAGGTGCGCGAGGGGAAGGTATGGCTCGCCGCAGGCGATCTTCGTCTATCTGAGTTCGACGCAATTCTTCCCTCCGCATGGACTGAAGCCCTCGCGGGTAATGAGCGCGGGTTCCGAGTTACCAGTGCGCCTTACCGACTGATCTGCGAGATTGCTGAGGAGATTAAAGCGGACTACGTGTTCGTAGATCTAGGGCCGAACGTTGGGGCCCTGAATCGGGCGGTACTCCTCGGCAGCGACTACATGATTATCCCGATGGCGGCCGACCTCTTCTCGATCCGCGCTCTCCCTAGCGTTGGCAACAGCGTCGATACCTGGGTGCGGCAGTGGAATACGGCTAGGTCCGTGGCTCCGCGACTGAACTTCGATATCCAAAAAGGGCTCCCCAAGGTCCTTGGTTATGTATCCCAGCAGTTCAATATTTACCGGGGTGAAGCAACTCTGGCATTCTCACACTGGATTGATGAAATGCCTGCGCAAATTCAGTCTGGCCTCCTGGAGCCTCTGGCTGTGCACTCCGATGGGAAGGGGGCTACTCTGGCTGATCCTGCACAGTCGAAAGGTCCCGGCGTAGGAGACCTCAAGAACTTCCATAGTCTTGTTCCCCATGCGCAGACTTTGAGAAAAGCAATATTTGAGCTCCGGGCCGACGATGTGGTTCGTGGGGGGCAGGTCACGAGGGCACGCCAAAGCGAGGAGCAGTTCAAGGAACTATGCGCGAATATCATCGCGCGCGCAGTGTAATTCATAAATGGTATTAAAACACGCTCCGGTGGTCAACATCCGGCATGAATCGATGGATTCCCCGCCCATCGATAGATGGGCTGACTGTGCTCCAGTCTCACAACGGCGACTTACCATTGGCTCCTGCGCTACCCGCCGTCGATAAGACCCCATCGCCCCAATGGCGCGACGTACTGCGCATCTCCCCTGGCTCATCCGCGGTTACCTCTATGGTGCGTGCGGGGCTTGTGGGCGGTGCGCGAAGGTCTATGCCTGGCTGGTCCTGGTTTTGCTCACGCTGATGCTACCGGCCCTGCTGATCGGGTTCATGCTCTTTCCAGCCATGCTGGGTTGGAGTCGACGGCCGGTCCTACTGTCGTTGGTGGGTGCTTTAGTTGGGGTATTTCTGCTGATGTTTCCGGTGGCTGGGGCGGCCATGCTCTTCGGGCGTGGTCGGCGGGCCTACATGTCGTCGTCTCGCGATGCTGTGCTGGTGGTTCGCGCCGCGGGTGGCCGCTGGAAGGTGGAGAACTTCTTCGCGGCGCACCCGAAGACGTCGGAGACGGAGTCGTTGTGGGACTTCACGGTGCCCGCGCTGCTCGAGGCCGCGGATCGCGCTGGCGTGCACATTGAAGCAACAGCCATGAACGAGAAGCTGGCGAGGCACTACAAGCGCAAAATTCCTGATCTGCGCAGACTCGGTGTGGTGTGTACGGGGCAGGTGAAGCTGCTCCGGGTACCGCGGCCCCACCCGACCAGCTGAATACAGGGAATGATGGGGCGGTCACCGTCGAAAGGCTCCGTTCATGCAGACCAAGCCCCTGTCCTGGGATCAGATCCGAGCGAACGCGGCCGCGTTCGTGCACGAGTGGGCCGGGGAGTCCTACGAGCGGGGCGAGTCCCAGTCGTTCTGGACGGAGCTGTTCGCGGTCTACGGAATCCGCCGCCGCAAGGTGGCCCAGTACGAGAGCCGGGCGAAGAAGGCCGACGGCGGGGCCGGGTTCATCGACGTGTTCTGGCCCGGCATGCTCATCGCCGAGCAGAAGTCGCTGGGCAAGGACCTGGTCGCCGCCGAGGATCAGGCGCTGACGTACCTGGCGAACGTGCCCGAGGCTGAGCAGCCCCGCTACGTGATCACCTGCGACTTCGAGACGTTCCGTCTGCGTGATCTGGAGGCTCCGGCCGGGGATACGGATGCCGTGGTGGAGTTCCCGTTGGAGCAGCTGCCGGTGGAGGCCGAGCGGTTCGGATTCATCGCCGGCTACCAGAAGCGCACGTTCGGCTCAGCAGAGCAGGCCGCGGCCTCCGTGAAGGCCGCCCAGCTGATGGCCGACCTCTACGTGGAGCTGGAGGGCTCCGGATACGACGAACACGAGGCATCCGTGTTCCTGGTGAGGACCCTGTTCGCCCTCTTCGCCGACGACTCTGGGCTGTGGGAGCGGGACCTGTTCCTGGAGTTCATCCAGACCCGTACTGCCGAGGACGGATCCGACCTTGGCGCGCAGCTGACTGCCTTGTTCCAGGTGCTGAACCGGCCGGTGAACAAGCGCATGGCCGGCACCGACGAGCTGATGCTGCGCTTCCCGTACGTGAACGGGTCCGTGTTCGGGGAGCCGGTGTCGATCCCGTACTTCACCGCCTCGATGCGTCAGAAGCTGATCGCGGCCTGCCACTTCAACTGGGGCGGGATCTCCCCGGCGATCTTCGGGTCCCTGTTCCAGGCGGTGAAGTCCAAGGAAGCCCGCCGGGAGCTGGGGGAGCACTACACGACCGAGGAGAACATCCTCAAGCTCATCGGCCCGCTGTTCCTGGACGAGCTGCGTGCCGAGTTCGTGGCGAACATCCACTCCCGGCCGGGGCTGCGCAAGCTGCACGAGCGACTGGGGCAGATGCGATTCCTAGACCCGGCGTGCGGGTGCGGCAACTTCCTGATCGTGGCCTACCGAGAGCTGCGCGCCCTGGAGCTGCAGATCCTGGTGCGTCTGCAGGAGCTGTCGGGCAAACAGGTGCAGACCTCGCTGGTGATGGACGAGGACGAGAGAGTACGGGTGCGGATGTCGCACTTCAGCGGGATCGAGCTGGAAGAGTGGCCGGCAACCATCGCCCGCACCGCGATGTTCCTGGTGAACCACCAGGCGAACCAGGACATGTCGCTGAAGATCGGCGTGTCCCCGGAGCAGCTGCCGTTGACCGAGTCGGCGCACATCGTGGTCGGCAACGCATTGCGCATGGACTGGAACGAGGTCGTGCCGGCATCCGAGCACGTGTACGTGATGGGCAACCCGCCGTTTATCGGCCAGTACACGAAGACCGCCGAGCAGACCGCGGACATGAAGGCCGTTTGGGGTGCTGACTATGACGGGTACCTGGACTACGTGACGGGCTGGCACGCCCAGGCCATGCACTACTTCGCCGATCAGCCGGTGGGCCGTTTCGCGTTCGTCACCACGAACTCCATCGCTCAGGGCCAGCCGGTGCCGGCCCTGTTCGGGCCGTTGCGCCGTGAAGGATGGATGATCCCGTTCGCGCACCGCACGTTCGCGTGGACCTCGGAGGCTCCGGGCTCTGCAGCGGTGCACTGCGTGATCGTCGGCTTCTCCAAGGGCATCTCCTTGAAGGGGGCGCGGTTGTTCTCCTACGACCGTTCCCAGGGCCACCCGGTGGAGGAGCCGGTGGGCGCGATCAGCCCATACCTCGTAGAAGGGCCATGGGTCCTCGTGGTCAAACGCAGCAAGCCGTTGGCTAACTTGCCGGCTGCGGTCAAAGGGTCTCAGCCAACGGACGGGGGCAACCTAATCGTGGAAGCGACCGCGTACGCGGAGGTGGCCGCCGATCCGGTGGCGGCCAAATACCTGCGTCGCTACGTCGGCGCGCGCGAACTGATCCACAACACCCCGCGTTGGTGCCTGTGGCTGGAGAAGCTGGATCCTGCCGACCTCACGCGGTCACGACTGCTGAAGGAGCGACTCGATGCGGTGCGAGCATTCCGCGTCACTAGTACGAAGCAGGCCACCAAGCTACTGGCTGCCACCCCCCACCTCTTTACCGAGCGGCGGGCACCCCAGACGGACTATCTGTGCATCCCGCGCCATGTCTCCGAAACACGTGCCTTCTTCACCGCCTCCCGGTTTGGTCCCGAGGTCATCTCGGGTGATGCAAACTTCGTGGTCGTCGATCCAGAGGGCCTGGCCTTCGCGGTGATCTCGTCGTCGGCGTTCATCGCATGGCAGCGCATGGTCGGTGGGCAGATCAAGTCAGACCTGCGGTTCTCGAACACGCTGGTGTGGAACACGTTGCCCCTACCCGAGTTGTCCGAGCCGGAGCGAGGCAAGCTCATTCAGGCCGGCGCCGGCGTGTTGGAGGCGCGCGCGCTGCACCCAGAGCGGTCGTTGGCGCAGCACTACAACCCGCTAGCCATGGACCCGGCCCTTGTGAAGGCGCACACGGCACTGGATCGCGTTATGGATCGCATCCTGGACTTACCTGCCGGAGCCACGGAGAAGGAACGGCAGACGCGCCTGATGGAGCTCTACGCCGCCCGCGTGTAACTGGCCCGGCCCGACGCGCCCATCGCGCTGACGCGTTGTATCGGAAGGGTCCGGTTGCTAGGTCAAGCCCCATGAAGTGGTGTAGCGGCTGATTCCTTCGTTGGGGTTGTCAGGCGCTGAACTCGAGGGCGGGCGCGGTGTCGGGGTTCACCTCGCTTCCCGTGTTGCTGACGGTGGTGAGTCGGCAGCGGGCCAGGACCTCCAGGCCGAGGTAGCGACGGCCCTCGGCCCACTCGTCTGTCTGCTCGGCCAGCACCGCGCCCACCAGTCGTACGATGGCCGCCCGGTTGGGGAAGATGCCCACCGCGTCGGTGCGGCGGCGGATCTCGCGGTTGAGCCGCTCGGCCGGGTTGTTCGACCAGATCTGGGTCCAGACGTCCTTGGGGAATGTGGTGAACGCCAGGATGTCGGCCCGGGCAGCATCGAGGTGCTCGGCCACCACCGGCAGTTTCTCGCTCACGTAGTCCAGCAGCCGGTCGAACTGGGCGTTGACGCTGGCGGCATCGGGCTGGTCGTAGACCGAGTGGAGCATGGCCTTCACCGCCGGCCACATGCTCTTCGGGGTGATGCCCATCAGGTTCGCCGCGTAGTGGGTGCGGCAGCGTTGCCACACCGCACCGGGCAGGTTCGCGGCGATGGCGTCCTTGAGCCCGGGGTGGGCATCAGAGGTGACCAGCCGGACCCCGGCCAGGCCCCGGGCGACCAAGTCGGCGAAGAACTCGTTTCACGCCGCCCCGGTCTCGCTGGTGGCCACCCGCAGGCCCAACACTTCGCGGTGGCCGTCGCCGTTGACCCCGGTGGCGATGAGCACCACCGCGTTGACCACACGCCCGCCCTCACGCACCTTCATCGTCAACGCGTCCGCGGCAACGAACGTGAACGGTCCCGCCTCCCCGAGCGGCCGGTGGCGGAAGGCCTCCACCTGCTCATCGAGGTCCGCGGCCATCCGGGACACCTGGGACTTCGACAGGGCATTGATGCCCAAGGTCTTGACCAGCTTGTCCATCCGCCGGGTAGAGACACCGGCCAGGTAGCAGTCTGCGACCACGGTGATCAGCGCCGATTCGGCCCGCTTGCGCCGCTCGAGCAGCCATTCCGGGAAGTAGGTGCCCGAGCGCAGCTTCGGGATGGCCACGTCCACGGTGCCGACCCGGGTGTCCAGGTCCCGGTGCCGGTACCCATTGCGCTGGGCCGTGCGGTCACGGGAGGGTTTGCCCCATTCGGCGCCGACCACCGCATCGGCGTCAGCGCAGAGCAGGGTGTTGATCATCGTCTGCAGCAGGTGGCGCATCATGTCCGGGGAGGCCTCGGACAGGGCTTCGCCCAGCAGGCCGGCAGGGTCGACAATATGAGGAGCGGTCATCGTGATGACTCCATTCGAGGATTCTGTGAGAGGTTGACTCGAAGGATCACACGGTGGCCGCGTCCACGTCTGGAACGACGTGCCCGACCACCGGGTGCTACACCACTATGCGGGACTCAACTCCATGCGCGTTCGTAGGCGGTCCGGTAGGTATCAAACCAGGCCAACGCGCTGGTGCGGTCCAGTCGGGTGCGGCCGTAGTGGGCCAGGAACGCGCGGACGCGGCGCACCCGCTGTTCCTCGAACGTGGTCTGCCCGTCCAGGTACTCCTGGAAATGGATCCGCTCCAGCTCACCCCACAGCAACAGAGCGGAAGAGTGGTCCGCATCAGTCAGACCCGCCTCCTGCATTGCCTGGCCGAGCGCGATGCGGGCGGCGCGACCATGATCCAGGAGGGTCCCGTCCAGGTCGAGCAACAGGGCTGCTGGTGGGGTCATCCCAGCCCGAGGAACCGTCGCAGCTCCTCGGCTCCCGTGATCCGTACCGGCTCGTCCCCGCGGACGAATCCCTCGGGCCGCAGCTCGAAGAACACCTCGCCGGTCGGCACGCCGCGACGCTCAGCCTGGCCGCGGCCGGTCTCCAGGTAGCCGACCTTCTCGCTGACCCGCCGGGAGGCGGCGTTGTCTTCCCAGGCGGAGGAGGTGACGGCGTCGAGGCCCAGGCCGTCGAACGCGAGCGCGCACATCATGCGCCGCATCCGAGTGCCCAGCCCCTGGCCTTGGAACGGTAGGCCCAGCCAGGAGCCGGTCTCCAGGCGGCGGGTGCCAGCGACGTCGGGACCGTTCATGCCCTGCATGCCGATCACCTGGCCGTTCCGCCGCACCACAAGCTCGAGGCTCACGTCGCCGTCCACAGTGCGGGTGAGGGTGGAGGCGTAGAACCGTAGGTAGTTCGCGGGCATCTCCTCGGCCGGGGCGTCCGTCCACGGGAACAGGAACGGCGTCCAGGAGGGGTCGTGGATTCCGCCCGCCACGACGTCGAGCACCTCCGGCACGTCGGCCTCGCGCAGCGCGGTCATCCGCAGGTCACCGGCCTCGACGACGAGTCCGTAGGGCGGCCAGATCTCCTCGAGAGTGCGCGTCATGGGTGAAACCTACCGAAGTGATGCCTGACCGAGGGCACCTCCGTGGTGCGTGCACTCGTCAAGAGGTGGAGTGCTCCAAGCCGTATGAAACATATTCGCGCGTTTGTGAAATCTTCGCTGCATCTCGACATCGATCGAGGTTCAAATGTCAATACCTAAGTGACTGGTGGTCGCATGAAACATATCTGCGCGTTTGTGAAATCTTCGCTGCATCTCGACAGCGGTGCTCGCTGCCGCCGCCCACGGCATCCTCGCGGCGACGACGACGCTCGAGGAGCAGCCTCGGCCCGAGCCGGTCCCTCTGGACCGGCACGGGCGCTGACGTCGGGGTCATGGCCCCCCGCTCCTGAACACTGTTCAATGAACACTGTTAGAGTCCCTCGAGTCAGACCCACCCGGGGCCGAGCCCCGCCCACCGGAGAGGCCCGCATGACCGCCACCCAGGACGCC
>NZ_JABFBB010000022.1:114274-121474 GCF_017168555.1 Micrococcus sp. KRD012 | reverse complement strand
GGCGGGCAGGCGCAGCGGGTGGCCGTGTGCCGCGCCCTCGTGAACGCGCCCGTCGTCGTCCTCGCGGACGAGCCCACGGGCAACCTCGACCCGGACAACGCCGGCCTCGTCATGGACGCCCTCGCCGTCGAGGACCTGCGCTTCGCCTATACCCGCGCCGCCGAGGAGCTGTTCGACGGCCTCACCCACGCGTTCACGCCGGGCGCCGTCACCGCCCTCACCGGGCCCTCCGGGCGCGGCAAGTCCACCCTCCTGTACGTGCTCGGGCTCATGCTCACGCCCACCTCCGGAGTGGTGCGCCTCGGCGACGTCGACGCCTCCACCCGCCCGGACCGGGAGCGCTCCCGCCTGCGCGCCACCTCCGTGGGATTCGTGTTCCAGGACTCGGAGCTGGACCCGTCCCGCCCCATCCTGGACTCCGTGGTGGAGCCCGGCCTCTACGCCGGGTTGGAGCGCCAGACGCTCGAGGACCGGGCACGGGCGCTGCTCGAGCGCTTCGGCCTCGCCCACCGCGCCGACCACCGGCCCGGGCAGGTCTCCGGCGGGCAGGCGCAGCGGGTGGCCGTGTGCCGCGCCCTCGTGAACGCGCCCGTCGTCGTCCTCGCGGACGAGCCCACGGGCAACCTCGACCCGGACAACGCCGGCCTCGTCATGGACGCCCTCGCCGATGCCGCCGCCGAGGGGCGCACCGTGGTGGTCGCCACCCACGACCCCGCCGTCGTCGCCCGCGCCGACGAGGTGGTGCGGCTGTGAACCGGGAGGACCGCCCATGAACCTGCGCACCCTGCTGCGTGAAGCCGTCACCGCCGCACGCACCTCTCCCGTGCCCTCCGCCCTCGTGCTGCTCGTGGTGGCCGCCATGTGCTTCGCCGCCGTGGCCACCGTGGGCAGGCAGGCCGCCACCGAGGCGGCCGTCGCCGCAGAGCTCTCCGGCCCCGGCGCCCGCGTGCTCACCGTCACCGACACCGGCGGCACCGGTTTCCTCACCGGCGCCACCGCGGCCACCCTCGCCGGACTCGACACCGCCGAGGCCGCCCTCGCCCGGGACTCGCCCATGGACGCCGTGAACACCGGGATCGGCCGGGGCGGCGCCCGCGTGGCCGTGACGAACGTGGTCGGCACCCTGGACCGTGGCATCGTGCTGACCCGCGGCCGCCTGCCCGCCCCCGGCGAGGTGGTGGTCCCCGAGGCCAAGCTCGCCGAGCTCGGCCTCGCCCAGCCCTCCGGAGCGATCGAGGCCACGGACGGCGGCCAGTGGGCCGTCGTCGGGGCGTTCCAGGCCCAGGACCCCTTCCAGGACCTCGACGGCTACGCCCTCACCGTCCCCGCCGCCCCGGACGCCCTCGTGATGCAGCAGGTCCGCGTCCTCGCCGCCGACACCGCCGGCACCCGCGCCATGCAGGAGGCCGCGCTCGCCGTGATCGACCCCGACCCGCGCGCCTCCTCCATCCAGACCGCCCGTGCCCTCTCCGCCGGCAACCAGGTGATCACCGGCGAGCTCGCCGGGCTCGGACGCTCCCTGCTGCTGCTGATCCTCGGAGCCGGCGCGTTCTTCGTGTCCATCGTGGTGCTCGCCGACGTCCTCATCCGCCGCCGCGACCTCGGCCGCCGCCGCACCCTCGGCATCGGCCGCGGAGACCTGATCCTGCTCGTGGCCGTGCGCACCGCCGTGCCTGCGCTGCTGGGCGCCGTGCTGGGCTCCGGAGCCGGGTACGCCGTCGTCGCCGGCCAGGGCGGGACGCTGGGGGTGGACTTCGTGGCGGCGGTGGCCGTGCTGGCCGCCCTCACCGCGCTGCTGGCCAGCCTCGCCCCGGCGGCGTTCGCCGCGTTCCGCGACCCCGTGCGGGTGATGCGGACGGCGTGAGGGGTGGCGGGCGGGCCCGCTCACCGGCGGGCACCCCGCCCGCGCACCGCTACCCTCGGGAGCATGCCCGCCTTACCCGCCGCGCCCCCGCCTGCCCTCACGCCGCTCCAGCGGCAGTCCGTCCTGCGCACCCTGCGCAGCCCTCGGCTGCTGGGCACGGAGGTGCTGGCCGCCGTCGTGGTGGCGCTCGCGCTGATCCCGGAGGCCATCGCGTTCTCGATCATCGCGGGCGTGGATCCGCGCGTCGGGCTGTTCGCGTCCTTCACCATGGCGGTGACCACGGCGATCGTGGGCGGCCGGCCCGCCATGATCTCCGCGGCCACGGGGGCGGTGGCGCTGGTCGTCGCACCGCTGTCCCACGCGTACGGGGTGGGGCACCTGCTTGCCGCGATCATCCTCGGCGGCGTCATCCAGATCCTGCTCGGCGTGTTCGGTGTGGCCCGGCTCATGCGGTTCGTCCCGCGCTCGGTGATGGTGGGGTTCGTCAACGCGTTGGCCATCCTCGTGTTCACCTCGCAGCTGCCCGAGCTGATCGGCGTCCCGTGGCTCGTGTACCCGCTCACGGCGTTGGCCCTGGCGATCGTGGTGCTGTTGCCGCGGCTCACCACGGCGGTGCCGGCGACGCTCGTGGCCGTCGTCGTGGTCACCGCCCTGGTGATGGCCGCCGGCCTGGCCGTGCCGCGCGTGGGGGACCGGGGCGCGCTGCCGGATGCGCTGCCCGTGCTCGGCCTGCCGGACGTCCCGCTGACGTGGGAGACCCTCCGGTTGATCCTGCCGTTCAGCGTCGGCATCGCGTTCGTGGGGTTGCTCGAGTCCCTGCTCACCGCGAAGCTCGTGGACGACATCACCGACACCCGCTCGGACAAGACGCGCGAGTCCTGGGGGCAGGGTGTCGCGAACGTGGTCTCGGGGTTGTTCGGCGGCATGGGCGGCTGCGCCGTGGTGGGGCAGACCATGATGAACGTCAAGGCGAACGGCGCCCGCACCCGGATCTCCACGTTCCTCGCGGGCGTGTTCCTGCTGGTGCTCGTGGTGGCCTTCGGCGGCTTCGTGGCGCAGATCCCCATGGCCGCGCTCGTGGGCGTGATGATGTTCGTGGCCGCCGCCACCTTCGATTGGCATTCGGTGCGCCCCGCCACCCTGCGCGCGATGCCGCGCTCGGAGACCGCCGTCATGGTCGTGACCGTGGCGGCCACGGTGCTCACTCACAACCTCGCGATCGGCGTGGGTGTGGGCGTGCTCGCTGCGCTGGTGCTCTTCGCTCAGCGCGTCTCGCGTCTGGTCACGGTGGTCCGCGAGGTCCACGACGACGGCGACGCCGTCACGTATCGCGTGCACGGCGCCCTGTTCTTCGCGTCCTCGAACGACCTCTACTCGCAGTTCGAGTACGCCCTCGACCCGCCGCGCGTCGTGATCGACATGAGTGCCGCGCACGTGTGGGACGCCTCCACTGTGGCCGCGCTCGACTCGGTGCTGACCAAGTACGCCCGGCACGGGATCCACGCCGAGGTGACGGGGCTGAACGAGGCCTCCGCGGCGATGCACGCGCGCCTCACCGGGCGACTCGGCGCCTGAGCCGGCGGGCTCAGGCGGTGACGAACTCCCACTGGTGCCCGTCCGGGTCGACGATCTCGCGGGAGTGCATGCCGGAGTCGGCCATCTCCTCGCGCAGGTCCTCGGGCAGGGGCACCTCGGCGGCGCCGAGCTCGATCGCCCGGTCCGCCAGGGCGTCCACCGCCGCGGCGTCGCCGACGGTCAGCGCCATGAGGGCGGAGTTGGTGGTGAGGCAGTCGGCGATCTCACGGTTGCCGATGAAGTCGGTGTAGTAGCCGGGGCTGAGGTACATCGCGTACGTCGACTCGGTGAGCTCGATGCACACCGAGTGCTCGTCCGAGTAGTCGTCCATTGCGGTGGCGCCCAGGGTCGTCCAGAACTCACGGATCCGCTCGGTGTCCGTCGTCGGGAGGTTGATGAACACCGGCTGGGAGAACAAGGCCATGGGGAGCACCGTAGACGAGGCGGTCGGCCCGCCGCCACCGCGCGCGTGTCGCGGGCGCGCGGGCGTGGCGTGGGCCACGGAGCCGCTCCCGACGACGGCGCCCGCGGCCTGGCGCGTCCGCCCCCGTTGGTAGCGTGGCCGCCATGAGCGTTCCTCCCTCCGGCCCGCCGGCCGGTCCGCCCGCCGGCTGGCCGCCGTCGGGCCGGCCGTCCGCCCGCCGCGCCGCCGTCGCCCCGAGCCTGCACGGGCACCCCGGCGCCCCCGGTGGCGTCCCCGCCGGCTGGCCCGGCCGCCGGCCCGCGGCCCGCCCCGCGCCGGACTGGACCCCGGGTCGGTTCCACTGGGGCGACGCCGTCGTGGTGCTCGTGTACGTGGCGCTCATGGTGCTCGGGCTGGGGCTGTGGCTGGCGGTGTCGCTCGGCCTGGTCCCCGGTGACCTCGAGGCGTTCGACCTGGTCCGCGACGGGTTCACGGTGAACATCGTCAGCTACGCGATCCTCGTGGTGCTCGTGCTGGCCGTGGCCTGGCGCCCGCTCGTGACGTCGCTGCGGGTGTTCCGCACGGGGACGTGGTGGAAGCTGTTGCTGCTGCCCGCCACGTGGCTGGCGTGCATCGTCGTGAACGTGATCGTGCTGAGCCTCATCGGGGAGGCGCAGACCAGCGCCAACCAGGCCGCGCTCGAGGAGATGACCACGCAGGCCCCGCCCGTGCTCATGATCCTCATGACCGTGGTGGCCGCCCCGCTCGTGGAGGAGTACCTGTTCCGCCACCTGCTGATCGGCAAGCTCTCCCGCTGGATCAACGTGTGGGTGTGCGCCGTGGTCTCCGTGCTCGCGTTCACACTCCTGCACTTCCTCGGCACCGGCGGCGACTTCCGGCTCGTGGAGACCGTCCCGTACCTGACCCTCGCGGTGGCGATCACGGTGTCCTACATCCTGATGGGCCGCTCGTTCGGGTACGCGGTGCTGCTGCACATGGTGAACAACGGCATCGCCATCGCGATGCTCTACCTCGTGGCCCCCCTGCTGCCGGACACGCTGCCCGGCCCCACTGCCCCGACCACGGCGCTGGCCCCGCTGCTGGCCCTGCTGGGCTGAGATGGCAGGACCCTCCGGCTCGACGGCGGCGCCCGCCCCGCAGGACGCGCGCGCCCTCACGCGGCGCATCCTCGCGCTCGCGGTCCCCGCGTTCGGCGCGCTCATCGCGGAGCCGCTGTTCCTGCTGGCCGACACCGCGATCATCGGGCACCTGGGCACGGCCCAGCTGGCCGGCGTCGGGATCGGCACCACCATCCTGCACACGCTCACCGGCCTCATGATCTTCCTGGCCTACGCCACCACCCCGGCGGTGGCCCGGCTGATCGGGGCGGGGAACCCGGCCGCCGCGATGGACCGCGGCCGCGACGGCATCTGGCTGGGCCTGCTGCTCGGCGCGGTGCTGGCCGTCCTCGGCTGGCTCGCGGCCCCCGCGCTGACGGCGGCCCTCGGCGCGACGGGCGAGGTGCAGGCCCACGCCGTCGCCTACCTGCGCTGGTCCATGCCGGGGCTGCCGGCCCTGCTGGCCGTGCTCGCGGCCACCGGGGTGCTCCGCGGCCTCCAGGACACCGTGACGCCGCTCGTGGTGGCGGGTGTGGGCTTCGGCGCGAACATCGGGCTGAACGTGGCCCTGGTGTACGGGCTGGGCTGGGGCGTAGCTGGCTCGGCCGTCGGTACGTCCGTGGTGCAGTGGGCGATGCTCGTGACATACCTGTTCGTGCTGGCCCCGCGCTTCCGCCGCTCGGGCACGGTGTGGGCGCCCCGTGCGTCGGGCATGCGCGCCACGGCCCAGGTGGGCTCGTGGCTGCTGCTGCGCACCGCGAGCCTGCGCGCGGCCATCCTCATCACCGTCATGGCCGCCGCCGGCGCGGGCGACCTCACCCTCGCCGCGCACCAGCTCGTCTTCACGCTGTTCTCCACGCTGGCGTTCGCCCTCGACGCCCTCGCGATCGCCGCGCAGGCCCTGATCGGCGCCGAGCTCGGGGCCGCCCGGCCGGATGCGGCCCGTCGCCTCACCCGGACGATGGTGCGCTGGGGGCTGGGCTTCGGCGTCGTGACCGGGGCCGTGCTGGCCCTGGCGGCACCGGTGCTGCCGGGGCTGTTCACCACGGACCCGACCGTGCAGGCCGCCGCCACCGTGGGCCTGTGGGTGCTGGCCGCCGGGCAGCCGGTGGCCGGGTACGTGTTCGTGCTGGACGGCGTGCTGATCGGCGCCGGCGACGCCCGCTACCTCGCCCTCGCCGGCCTCGTGAACCTCGTGGTCTACGCGCCGGCGCTCTGGGTGCTCGCGCAGCTCGCCACGGGCGGATTCGGCTGGACCGCGGCCTGGCCCGGACCGAACGCCGCCGTGCCCGACGCCGGCGTGCAGCTGGGCCTGCTCTGGCTCGGCTTCGCAGGGGTCTACATGGGGATGCGGGCGCTCACCCTCGGCTGGCGGGCCCGGCGCGACGACTGGATGCGGCTCGGCGTCGTGTGAGCGCGTCCGGGCGGTGACGCGCGGGCCGGGCCGCGGCCGCACTGCTCCTAGACTGGGGCGGTGGCTACCGTGCAGACCCCCCTCGAGATCTCGTCCGTGGTGTTCAAGCCGATCCTGATCCGTGCCGTGGTGGCGCTGGCGTTCGGTCTGACCACCGTGTTCGTCGCCGAGCCGGGCCTGACGTGGATGAAGGTCATGTTCGCGCTGTACCTGGCGTTCTCCGGTTCGGCGATGTGGGAGTACCTGCGCCGCGACCCGGTGCCCGTGGCCATGCGCTCCCCGCTGTCCCTGGCGGCGGCCGCGTGGATGCTCGGCGTGATCGTGCTGCTGTTCCTGGGGTCCCCGGCGGCGGTGGGCGTGGCGGCCGGCGCCGCCCTCGTGCTCGGCGGCGCCGCCGAGCTCGTGGCGTGGGCCCGCCACCGCCGCGAGTTCATCCCCGCGCGGGACCAGCTGTGGACCGGACTCGTGGGCCTGCTCTCCGGGGGCGGCGTGGTCGTAGCCGCCCTGCAGGGCTTCGGCCCGCACGCCCTGCTCGGCATCGCCGGCGGCGGGGCGATCCTGATCGGCGTGCTCCTGATGGTCTCCGGGCTCGGCTTCCACCACGAGGTGCGCCGGGACCGGGGCACGGCCAGGGGCCTCTGAACCGGGCCGACGTCGTCGTCCTGACCCGCGGGGCGGACGTTCGCCGGGGGAGGACCTCGGGGCCCCGAGGGGCCACCCGTCGGCCGGACGCGTAGACTGGCTCCGGTCCGCCGCGCCCCGAGGGCCTCAGCCCCGGGCGCCTGCGCGGGCCGTGTCGCCCCAGCCGCCCCCAGCCGTCAGGAGT
>NZ_JABFBB010000022.1:74050-114174 GCF_017168555.1 Micrococcus sp. KRD012 | reverse complement strand
CCCCAGCCGTCAGGAGTCCCGCCGTGAGCGCACCGTCCCCCCGCCCGTCCGCCGATCGCGCCGGATCCGGCCGCCCGGCACGCGGCGGTCTGCGCACCACGGTCAAGGGCCCGCTCGTCTTCTCCGCCGTGCTCGGCCTGATCGGCGGGGTGATCGCCGGCATCACCGCCTCCGGCGGCACCCAGAATCCACTGCGCGTCGACATCGCGCTGATCGCCTTCGGCGTCTTCTTCATGACCTCGCTCGTGGTGGTGGCCATGCTGCAGCTCGCCGCGCGCGAGAACCCGGACCACCTCTCCCAGGGCTCCGGTGTGAACCGCTCCTCCGAGGAGATGTTCCGCAAGGCCGCCGCCGACCGCCGCGCCCAGGCCGCCGCCGAGCGCCGCGAGCAGGGCGGCACCGGAGGCGACGCCCCCCGCGCCTGAGCCCGGCGCCTCAGAACCCGAGGCTGCGTGCCTCCCGCCGCAGCGCGTCCGCCGAGGCGTGCAGCGCCCGCATCTCCGCGTCGTCCAGCTCGGGCTGGATCACGCGGGTGACGCCGTCGCGCCCCACCACGGACGGCATGGACAGGGCGACGTCCGAGAGCCCGTGGACGCCGTCGAGCACGGTGGAGACCGGCAGAATGGCGTGCTGGTCGCGCAGGATCGCCTCGAGCAGGCGGGTCGTGGCCACGCCGACCGCGTACGTGGTGGCGCCCTTGCCCTGGATCACCTCGTACGCGGCGTGCACCACGGTGTCCGCCACCTCGTCCAGGTCGGCGCGGGTGAACAGCGGGTCGACCGGCGTCGGCCACTCCAGGATGGGCGTCGGGCCGATGCGCGCCGAGCTCCACGCGGGGAACTCCGTGTCCCCGTGCTCGCCGAGGATGGCCGCGTGCACCGACGACGGGTGGACCTGCGCCCGCGACGCCAGCAGCCACCGCAGGCGGGACGTGTCCAGGAGGGTGCCCGAGCCGATCACCCGGCCGGCAGGCAGACCGGTGAGGCGCTGGGCCACCAGCGTGAGGACGTCCACGGGATTGGTGACGAGCACGATCAGCGCCTCCGGCGCGTGCGCCTGCACCTGGGGCAGCAGGCCGCGCAGGATCTCCACGTTGTGCGCGCCGAGGTCGAGGCGGGTCTGCCCCGGCTTCTGCTTGGCGCCGGCCGTGATCACCACGACCTCGCAGCCGGCCAGGACGTCCGGGTCCGCGCCGCCGGTCATCGCCGACGCGGAGGTGAACGGGGTGCCGTGGGCCAGGTCGAGGACCTCGGCGCGGACCTTGGGCTCGTCGATGTCGTACAGGGCGACCTCGCGGGCGACGCCGCGGATCAGCGCCGCATAGCAGATCGCCGTGCCGACGCCGCCGGCCCCCACGACGCCGACCTTGCGGTGGGCGGGTCCGAGGGACGCGGGGGCGGCGTGCTCGCTCATGCCTCGCAGGCTAGGGGTGTCCGGTCGGCCGACGGAACCACGAGGCCGCCCCGTCCCCCGGCGGGTGGGGCCGGGTCAGTCCTTCTTCTTGTCCGACTTCTTCTTGCCGGCCTTCTTCTCCGCCTTCTTGCGGGCCTTCTTCTCCGCCTTCCTGCGCTCCTTCTTCTCCTTCTTGGTCTCCCGGCGGGGCTCGTCGGCGGCGGCCTCGGAGTCCACGACGGCCTCCGGCGCCTCCGCCTCCTCCGGCCCGGCCGGATCCGCCGCGGGGGCGGACTCCGCCGCCTCGGCCAGCCGTGCCCGGTAGGAGCGCACGTGGGTGCGGTTGGCGCAGTTGGCCTCGTCGCAGAACCGCTTGGACCGGTTCCGGCTGGCGTCCACGAGCGCGTTCTCGCAGTCCTCGCCCTCGCACACGCGCAGGCGGGTCAGCTCGCCGTCCATCGCGGTCTCCGCCAGCGCGAGGGCGGCCATCGCGGCCAGCCGCTCCACCGCGTCGGCGGGGACCTGCGCCGGGGCCAGCCCGACGACGTCGCCCCCGGCCGTCAGCCGCAGCGGCCCGGCCGCGGCGAGGAGGGCGTTCACGCGCTCCACGGCGGCCGCCTCGTCCACGGCGGCGAGGGCCCAGACCTCGGCCAGACGGCCGCGGAGTTCGCGGCCACGCACGGCCGCGGCGGCGGCCAGGCGGAGGCGGACCTCGTCCTCCTGGAGTTCAGGGACGAGGGAGGGCAGCTGCGTGGCGGCGGTGAACCGCTCGTCGGCCGGCTGACCGCCCCGCAGTCCGGGGGCGGTGTTCAGGAACGCGGCCAGGGAGGCGAGGCGGGAGAGCGTCGGCGCGGAGAGCATGGGGAAATCGTACGGCGGGCCCGCCCTCCCGTCACCGGCTTCACGCCGCGTATCGGGTCGCCTCCGGCGCCGTCCCGTCCAGTACCCTGACCCCCACGGACCCCGTCTGCGCGGCGGGGTGCACCCATGGGGCCGGAGGGGCCCCCGAACCAGCACAGGAGACCTCCATGTCCCAGACCTCCCAGGCGACCGGTCGCCTCTCCGCCGGGCACGTCATCGTCAAGACCCTCGAGTCCCACGGCGTGAAGCGCGTCTACTCCGTGCCGGGCGAGTCCTACCTGGACGTCCTGGACGGCCTGTACGACTCGGGCATCGAGAACGTGGTGTGCCGCCACGAGGGCGGCGCCACGTACATGGCCGAGGCCGACGGCAAGATGAACGTGGTCCCCGGCGTCGCCATGGTGACGCGCGGCCCGGGCGCCGCGAACGCCCACGTCGGCCTGCACACCGCGTGGCAGGACTCGACGGCGCTCGTGCTGTTCGTCGGCCTGATCCCGTTCGAGCACCGCGACCGCGAGGCCTTCCAGGAGTTCGACCCGCACGCCTGGTTCGGCACCGGTGCGAAGCGCGTGATGGTCCTGGACCACCCGGAGCGCGCCTCCGAGATCGTGGCCGAGGCCATGTTCGCCGCCAGCTCGGGCCGGCCCGGGCCCGTCGTCGTCGGCCTGCCGGAGGATGTGATCCGCCAGGAGATCGACGCGCACCTGCACCCGCAGATCCCCGTGGCCCCGGGCGGCATGACCGTGGAGGACTGGAAGTCCCTGCACGCCGCGCTCAAGGAGTCCCGCAAGCCGCTGTTCATCACCGGTGGCAACGACTGGACGGACGAGGGTGCGCAGACCCTGACGACGTGGCTGGAGGAGCACAAGATCCCCGCCGCCGCCGAGTGGCGCACCGAGGGCACCGTGCCGTTCTCCTCGCCGTCCTACGTGGGCCCGATCGGCTACGGTCGCCCGAAGCCGACCTACGACATGCTCGAGGAGACCGACCTCATCGTGTTCGTCGGCACCGTGCCGGGCGACGTCGTGACCAACGGCTTCACCATCCGCCAGAACTGGGACAAGAAGAACTTCCTGGTCACCATCGACCCGTCCCTGCGCGGCCGCTCCGGCCCCGTGTCCCACCAGATCGTGGCCAAGCCGGACGTGTTCATCCGCGACCTCGTCCGCATGGAGCTCGAGGTCAAGCCGGAGTGGGAGGAGTGGACCTCCCGCATGCGCGGCGAGCAGGAGAAGTTCGCGGCCCTGCCCCCGGCCGAGCCGTCCGAGGGTCAGGCGAAGATGGCCACCCTCATGGCCAACCTGGTGCCGAAGCTGCCGAAGGACTCGATGATCTCCCTCGGCGCGGGCGAGCACACCAACTGGGCGCACCGGTACTTCCCGACCGAGGGCTACCGCGCCATGATCTCGGCCCGCAACGGCTCCATGGGCTACTCGGTGCCGGGCGCCGTGGCCGCGTCCCTGAACTTCCCGGACCGCACCGTGGTGACCATCGCCGGCGACGGCGAGTTCCTCATGAACGGTCAGGAGCTGGCGACCGCCGCGCAGTACGGCGCGAAGCCCCTCGTGATCGTCATGGACAACCAGGAGTACGGCACCATCCGCACCCATCAGGAGCGCGAGTACCCCGAGCGCGTCTCCGGCACCCAGCTGAAGAACCCCGACTTCGCCGCCATGGCCCAGGCGTTCGGCGGCTTCGGGGTGCGCGTGGAGCGGGACGCGGACGTGCCGGCGGCCGTGGACGCGGCGCTCAAGGCGGTCCAGGAGGAGGGCCGGTTCGCGCTCATCCACCTGATCGTGGAGCAGCGCGTCAAGGCCTACTGAGGCCGGCGGCGCGGTCCCCGCCGTCCCTCCGGTCAGGCCGCCGTCGTGGGGACGTCGAAGCGCAGCTGGGGCACGGGGAAGGGCGCACCGTCGAGGTCCGCCTCGACCCGGTCCCGCAGCACGCCCCCGCACGCACGGATCGTGGCCACGGAGGCGGTGTTCGTCTCGTCGCACGTGAGCAGGGCGGCGGGCACCCCGCGTGCGGCCAGCAGCGTCAGGGCGCCGCGCAGCAGCCGCGCGGCGTGGCCCCGCCGCCGGAACGCGGGGCGCACCGCATAGCCCACGTGTCCGTTGACGTGCCGCAGCGCCTCGTTCAGCTCCCACCGCACGGACACCCGGCCCACCAGCTCACCGTTCTCGTCCACGCCCACGTAGAAGGAGGCGGGCGCGCGGCCGGGCTCGACGTCGCCCCGCGCCTCGGCGGCGAACGCGCGGCGGACCGCGGGGAAGGAGCGAGTGGCCCCGCCGAGGAGGAAGTCGAAGCCCTCCCGATGCAGCTCGGCGTCCGCCTCGCGCGCCGCGATCTCGTCCGCGGCGCGCAGCGGGCGCAGCAGGAGGCCGTCCACGGCGACGGTCGGGCTGGGGTCCGGGCGCATGTGCCGAGTGTAGGGGGGTGGACTCCGGGCGCGGCCGCGTGAGCCGCCCGCCGCCCCAGCCCTCGTGCTTTCCCGCCCCAGCCCCCGTGCTTCCCCCCCCCCCGCGCCCCCCCCGCGCCGTGAGCCAGACGTTTCGGTCGTGATCAGCCCCTGATTGCAGCCGAAACGTCTGGCTCGCGGCACAGCCCCCGGGCCGCCGCGCCCCCCACGACACGAGCAGGGGTGACGTGGATCACGTTCGAGGCTAGGGTGTGGGGACCGACGATCGCCCATCCCCAGGAGGTCGCGATGACCGTGCCGTCCTCGTCGGCGGAGCATGCGCTCGACGCTCGCCCCGAGCTGCCGGGCGAAACCGTGTCCCGCGTCGCCATGACGCCCGCGGCGCTCGAGCTGATCCGCCGACTCCTCCCGATCCACGGCCCGCTCATGTTCCACCAGTCCGGCGGCTGCTGCGACGGCTCCGCGCCCATGTGCTATCCCGCCGGCGACTTCACGACCGGCGCCGCCGACGTCCTGCTGGGCACCTTCGCGCTGCCGGCCGAGGGGGACCAGGCCGCCGTGGAGATCCCGTTCTGGATGTCCGCCGCCCAGTTCGAATACTGGAAGCACACCCACCTCACCCTGGACGTGGTGGACGGGCGCGGCTCCGGCTTCTCCGTCGAGGCGCCCGAGGGCAAGCGGTTCCTGATCCGCTCGCGGTTGATGGCAGGCTCGGGATGAGCTCGACCCTCGCCACCAGCGCCTACCGACGCGCCGTGGACCGGGCCCACGAGTCCCTCGCCTCGGTCCGCCTGTCGCTCGCGCCGTCGTCGCCCACCGCTCCGACCGGCGCGGACCAGGGCCTGCGCGCCGCCCTCCAGGGGCTGCGCCGGGAGGTCCGCGAGTCCTGGCTGCGCTCCCTCGGCGCCCTCACCCCCGTGGTGCCCGGCCAGACCGACCCGGCCACCCTCTCCGACGACGACCTCGCCGCCGCCCGCCGCGACCAGCGCCTCGCCGTGGCCCTGCCGGTGGTCCGCCGCATGCTCATCCAGCCCGCGGCCGAGGCCGGGATGCTCGCCGCGATCGGCAACGCGCGCGGCCACCTGCTGTGGGTCGAGGGCGACCGGACCGCGGTGCGCCACGCCGAGACCATGGGCTTCGTGGCCGGCGCCGACTGGTCCGAGGCGTCCATGGGCACCTCCGCCCCCGGCATCGTCCTCGCGACCGGCGCCCCCACGCAGGTCAGCCGCGGCGAGCACCTGAGCCCGCGCGTGCACCCCTGGAGCTGTTCGGCCGTCCCGCTCACGGACCCGGCCACCGGGCGGCTCGTCGGGGTCCTGGACCTCACGGGCGGCGAGGACGCCGTCAGCCACCTCGCCCTGCCGCTGCTCCAGGCCACCGTGGACGCCGTGCACGCCGCCTGGCGGGACCTGCCCGCCCCGTCCCGGGGCCGTTCCCGCGGCACCGTCCCGACGCCGGGCCCCTCGGCTCCGCCGTCCGCCTCGCCGGGGCCGAGCCCCGCCGCCGCGCCGCACCGCCACGACGAGGCCGCGGGCCTGCTGCGCGTCACCGGCCACCTGCCGCCCACGCTGGACGGGGTCGAGCTCACCGGCCGACACGCCGAGATCCTCACCCTCCTCGCGTGGCACGGCCCGGGCCTGACCGGCGCCGAGCTCGAGGTCGCGCTGTATCCGGAGGAGACCGCCGGGCCCCGGCCCGCGCCGGGCGACGCCCCCGCCCGTGCCATCTCGCTGCGCGCCGAGGTGCATCGACTCCGCCGGGCGCTGCGGGACGTGGGGGCGCCGGTGGAGCTGCTGTCCCGGCCGTACCGGCTCGTGGGGGAGGTGCACGCGGACCTGCTGTGCGCGCGGGAGGCGCTGCGCGCCGGGGACCTGGACCGTGCGCTGCACGCGGCGGCCGGGCCGGTGCTGCCGCGGTCGGCGTCCCCCGGTGTCGCCTCGATCCGCGCGGAGCTGGGGGAGGCGCTGCGCGAGGCCGTCGCCCAGGACGCGGATGTCGACCAGCTCTGGGCCTACCTGGGCCGCCCCGAGGCCCGCGACGACGTCGAGCTCTGGGGCGCCGCCCTGCGTCTGCTGCCGACGGACTCGCCGCGGCGCGCGCTCGCCGTGGCCACGCTCGAGCGGATCGAGCGGGACCTGGCCTGACCCGGCCCGCCCCTCACCCGCGCCCGGCTGCAACCTCCGTGCAACCTCCTTGTGACTAGCGTCACGGCCACGGCAGGGCGCCACCCGGCGTCGAGGCAACCGCAGGCAAAGGAGCCAGCACCATGACCGTCTACGCATTCCCCGGCACCGAGGGCGCCAAGGTCGAGTTCAAGTCCCGCTACGAGCACTTCATCGGAGGAGAGTGGACACCCCCGGTCAAGGGCCAGTACTTCGAGAACGTCACGCCCGTGACGGGCAAGGTGTTCTGCGAGGTCGCCCGCGGCACGGCCGAGGACATCGACGTCGCCCTCGACGCCGCCTGGAAGGCCGCCCCGGCCTGGGGCGCCACCTCGGCGGCCGAGCGGGCGCTCGTGCTGCACCGCATCGCGGACCGCATGGAGGAGCACCTCGAGATGCTGGCGGTCGCGGAGACGTGGGACAACGGCAAGGCCGTCCGGGAGACCCTCAACGCGGACGTTCCCCTGGCCATCGACCACTTCCGGTACTTCGCCGGCGCGATCCGCGCGCAGGAGGGCGGCCTGTCCCAGGTGGACGAGGACACCGTCGCCTATCACTTCCACGAACCGCTCGGCGTGGTCGGCCAGATCATCCCGTGGAACTTCCCGCTGCTGATGGGGGTGTGGAAGCTGGCGCCCGCGCTGGCCGCGGGCAACGCCGTCGTGATCAAGCCCGCCGAGCAGACGCCGGCCTCGATCATGGTGTTCATCGAGCTGATCGCGGACCTGCTGCCGGCCGGCGTCGTCAACGTGGTCAACGGCTTCGGCCTCGAGGCCGGCAAGCCGCTCGCGCAGTCGCCGCGCATCCGCAAGATCGCGTTCACGGGCGAGACGACGACGGGCCGGCTGATCATGCAGTACGCCTCGGAGAACATCATCCCGGTGACCCTGGAGCTGGGCGGCAAGTCGCCCAACGTCTTCTTCGAGGACGTCATGGCGGCCGACGACGCCTACTGGGACAAGGCGCAGGAGGGCTTCACCCTGTTCGCGCTGAACCAGGGCGAGGTCTGCACGTGCCCGTCGCGGGCGCTCGTGCAGGAGTCGATCGCGGAGAAGTTCCTCGACGCCGTCGTGGAGCGGACCTCGCGCATCGTGACCGGCAACCCCCTCGACACGGACGTGATGATGGGCGCCCAGGCCTCCAACGACCAGCTCGAGAAGATCACGTCCTACCTGGACATCGGCCGTCAGGAGGGCGCCGAGGTGCTGATCGGCGGCGCCCGCGCCGAGATGGAGGGCGAACTGGCCGGCGGCTACTACGTGCAGCCCACGATCTTCCGCGGGGACAACTCGATGCGCATCTTCCAGGAGGAGATCTTCGGGCCGGTGGTCTCGACGACCACGTTCACCGACTTCGACGACGCCATGCGGATCGCCAACGACACGCTCTACGGGCTCGGCGCCGGCGTGTGGTCCCGGAACGGCAACACCGCCTACCGCGCGGGCCGGGCGATCCAGGCCGGCCGCGTGTGGGTGAACAACTACCACGCCTACCCGGCCCACGCCGCGTTCGGCGGGTACAAGTCCTCCGGCATCGGCCGCGAGAACCACCTGATGATGCTCGACCACTACCAGCAGACCAAGAACCTGCTCGTCTCCTACTCCGAGGACAAGCTCGGGTTCTTCTGAGCCGACGCCGGCACCGCACGACCCCCCCTCCCCACTTCACGAAAGGTGATCCCCATGACCACGATGAAGGCAGCCGTCGTCACCCAGTTCGGCACAGAGGCCGACGTCACGGAGGTCGAGCGCCCGACGCCCGGCCAGCACCAAGCGCTCGTGAAGCTCATCTCCTCGGGCGTCTGCCACACGGACCTGCACGCGATGGAGGGTGACTGGCCGGTGAAGCCGACCCCGCCGTTCATCCCGGGCCACGAGGGCGTGGGCATCGTCGAGGAGGTCGGACCCGACGTCGAGAACCTCAAGGTCGGGGACATGGTCGGCAACGCGTGGCTGTGGGGCGCGTGCGGCCACTGCCAGTACTGCCGCACCGGGTGGGAGACCCTGTGCGAGGAGCAGATCAACGGCGGCTACTCCATGAACGGATCCTTCGGCGAGTACATGCTCGTGGACGCCCGCTACGCGCCCCTGATCCCCGAGGGCGCGGACCCGATGGAGGTCGGCCCGATCCTGTGCGCCGGCGTCACGGTGTACAAGGGGCTGAAGCAGACCGAGGTGCGGCCCGGGCAGTGGGTCGTGATCTCCGGCATCGGCGGCCTGGGGCACATCGCGGTGCAGTACGCCGTGGCGATGGGCATGCGCGTGGTGGCCGTGGACGTCGCGGACGACAAGCTGGCGCTCGCCTCCCGGCACGGCGCGGAGCTGACCGTGAACGCGAACGTCGCGGACCCCTCCGTGGAGATCCAGGAGAAGATCGGCGGCGCCCACGGCGTGCTCGTCACGGCCGTGCACCCGCAGGCGTTCGGCCAGGCCATCGCGATGACCCGCCGCGGCGGCACCATCGTGTTCAACGGCCTGCCCCCGGGCGACTTCCCCGCGCCGATCTTCGACATCGTCCTCAAGGGCCTGACCATCCGCGGCTCGATCGTGGGCACCCGGCAGGACATGGTCGAGGCACTCGAGTTCTACGCGGCCGGGAAGATCCACCCGACGTTCCACACCCGCCCGCTCACCGAGATCAACGACGTGTTCGACGAGATGCGCCACGGCAAGATCGAGGGCCGCGTCGTCATCGACTACGCGATGCAGGACTGACGTGCCGCCTGGGCATCCGCTGGGCGCGGGGTAGTATCGACACATCACGCGCACCAGTGCGACGGCGGTCGTCCCACCCGGAGATCCGGGCCGGGGCGGCCGCCGTCGTCGTCGCGGGGACGGGGCGGGCCGCAGCGCGCCCGACGCCCGAGCCTCAGCGGGCCGCGTCCGGGGCGACCCCGTCGCGCAGCCACTCCAGCGTGGCCGGCCAGAAGGTCGGCGCGAACCGCGCGTGGAACAGTCCGAAGTGCCCGATCTCCGCGACACCGAGCTCCTCCGGCCGCACCCGCCAGCGCACCGTCCGCCGACCCGGCGAGTAGGCGTCCGCGCGGTCGAGGGCGGCTTCGGTGCCGAAGTCGTCGTCGACGGGCGCCACGATCAGCGCGTCCGCCGTGAACGCGGCCAGACGACGGCGCAGCTCGTCCCGGTCGGCGGCGGTGCGGGCGCTCGCGGTGAAGTCGCGGCGGCTGCGCGCCCAGTCCAGGGCGACCCCGCGCGGCAGGTCCTCGAGCCAGCCGAGCCGCCGCCCCGGGAAGTGCCCGCGGGCCAGCGTGATCACCGGCATCGCCACGTGCCAGCGCGCCCACATCCGCGCCCTCCCCGGCCGCGCCCGGTAGTCCCGCCAGTGGGCGTGCTGCCCGCCGACGGCCACGTGCCGGGCCACGTGACGCGCCTCGTCCGCGAGCCCGATGCCGAACCCGCCGTAGCTGTGGCCCACCGTCAGGAGGGGGCCGGGCAGGCGCGTCCGGGCCCAGCCGAGCACGGCGTCCGCGTCGAGGGCGCCCCAGTCCGCCCACCGCGCCCGCCGCGCCACGGCGAACGGCTCGCGGGACTCCCCGACACCCCGGTAGTCGAACGTGACCGCGTGGAACCCGTGGCTGGCCAGGAACTCGGCGTAGCGCCGGTAGTACGTGGCCTTCACCCCGGTCGCCGAGGCGATCACCACGGTGCCGGCAGGCGAGGCCGGGGGCGTCGTCATGGGGGCCAAGTGGCGGGCCGCGAGCACGAAGCCGTCGCGGGCGCGGAGGCGCACGAGGGTGGAGGTGGTCTGCGTCACGCCGCCACCCTAGGCGCGGGGCGGCGCGACCTGCGACACAGACCTGCGACACAATGGGCCCATGACTGAGACCCCCCAGAGCTCGTCCGGCCAGAGCCGGGACGAGATCCTCGCCCGCCTCGAGGAGATCTACGCGAACGACCCCGCGGTGCGCGAGCACGGCGTCACCCTCGGCGAGGTGGCCGAGGGGCGCGTGGTGCTGCACCGCGACGTCACCGCGGACATGGTGAACTCCCACGAGATCTGCCACGGCGGCTTCCTGTTCCACCTCGCGGACTCGGCGCTGGCGTACTGCGTGGCGACCTTCGGCGCCGCCCCCGTCACCCGGCGCGCCGAGATCACCTACGTGGCGCCCGCCAGGCTCGGCGCGCACCTCGTGGCGACCGCCCGCCAGTCGGTGGAGTTCGGCCGCGACCGCATGATCGAGGTCGGCATCGAGGCGGACGGCCAGCTCGTCGCCTGGTTCACCGGCCACTCCACGAGCCCGCGGGTGCACGCGTGAGCGCCGGGCAGGACGCGACGACGGCCGGGCCGGTCGTCGAGTCGGTGGAGCTGCACGTGGCCGCGGGGGCGGAGGCGGCGTTCGAGGCCGCCGTCGCCGAGGCCGAGCCGCTGTTCCGGGACAAGGGCGCGACGTCCTTCGCACTGTCCCGGCAGGTGGAGGACCCGGCGCACTACCGGCTGCTGATCGGCTGGCGCACGCTCGAGGACCACACCGTGGCCTTCCGCGAGTCCGACTCGTTCCTCGCGTGGCGTGCGCTCGTCACCCCGCACCTGGCGCAGCTGCCGGCCGCGACCCACTGGTCCGCCGTCTGACCCCCGCACCCCCCGCTTTCGTTCGGGAAACGGCGGTCGTCAGCGCGTTTTCGTTCGAGAAACGGCGCGAGGGCCGACCGTTTCCCGAACGAAAGTGCCCGACACGCCGCCGTTTCCCGAACGAAAGTGCGGACGGAGACGGGGTCGGTTCAGAGGTGACGGCCGGCCAACCGCGTGAGGCTCGACTGGATGCCCCTCCCGTTGTCCGCCGGCACCCGCAGCAGCTCGTACGCACGGCGCACGGCCGGCCGGGCCCACGAGTAGTCGAAGGTCTCGGTGACCTCGGTGGTGCCGTCCCCGTTGTCCTGGAACGCCCAGCGCCACCGGTGTCCGCCCGGGTGGGCCCACTCCACGAGCTCGTCCTCGTCCACGGCGGTGGCGGTCAGCGTCATCGTGTACGGCACCCCGTACTTCCGCATGGCCACGCGGAACCGGTCGCCCACGGCCAGCCGGTGCGGCCCGCTCACCTTCGGCCGCACGGTCCCGGACCCGTCCGCCTCGTGATGGCGGTGCGGGTCCGCGAGCATCGCCCACAGCTCGTGCGCCGGCGCGGCCACGGTGGCCCGGTAGGACACCTGGTGCTCGCCGGTCTCCACGCGCTCGGGCCACGCCGCCTGCGGGGCGGCCTGCGGCAGCCCGGACGACGACGGCGCGGCGGCGGACTCGGTCTCGGGGGTGGCGGACGAGGGGGTCGGCTCGGTGCTCATGCCGCCCAGTCTAGGAACCGCCGCGGACACCGGAAGCGGAGGCGACGGCACCCCTCGGCGGGACACCACAGGACTCTTGCCGGGGGCCCGCCCCGGGCCTAGGGTCAGGTCATGGGCGCATGGGGCAGAAACGTCTTCCAGAACGACACCGCGCTGGACATCGTGGACGAGGTCCTCGACGGCACCTTCGACCTGGACGAGTTCCGCAAGAACTTCCGTCGCGACGAGGACGAGGGCCACCTGACCGCGAGCCAGGGCGCCGCACTCCTCACCCTCGGGGCGCTCGTGCGGATCGCCCGGAACGAGGACCACGCGGACCTCGAGGCCCTGCTCGAGCACGCGGAGACGGACGAGGTGGACCTCACCGCCTTCATCGACCAGTTCTCGGACGAGGACGTCGAGACCCTGCGCGAGCTGATCGGCGTGGTCATCCGCGAGCCCTCCTGCTCCGAGCTCTACCAGCTCTGGGAGGAGTCCGGGGAGCTCGAGCAGTGGCTCGAGTACTCCCGCGAATGCCTGCCCTGACCGGCCGGCCGGGCCGGGGTGGACCCGGCCCGCGCTCGGCCCCGCCCCGGCTCAGCGCGCGTAGCGGGTGAGCCGCAGCGAGTTCAGCACCACGAGCACGCTCGAGGCCGCCATCGCGCCGCCGGCGATCATCGGGTTGAGCAGGCCCAGGGCCGCGACCGGGATGCCGAGCACGTTGTAGAGGAACGCCCAGAACAGGTTCATCCGGATGATCCCCAGGGTGCGGCGGCTCAGGTCGAGCGCCTGGACCACCTGGTGCAGGTCGTCGCCCATCACGGTGATCTGCGCGGCCTCGCGGGCCACGTCCGTCCCCGAGCCCATGGCGATGCCCATGTCCGCCGCGGCGAGCGCCGGGGCGTCGTTGACGCCGTCGCCCACCATGGCCACCACGGCGCCCTCGGACTGCAGGCGCGTCACCACGTCCACCTTGTCCTCGGGGCGCACGCCGGCCACCACGTCCTCGGCCGGGATCCCGACGGCCTCCGCCACCTGGGCGGCGACGGCGGCGTTGTCGCCGGTCACCAGCAGCGGGCGCAGGCCCATCTGCCGCAGGCGGGCGATCGCGTCGGCGGAGGTGTCCTTCACGGTGTCCCGGACGGACAGGACGCCCGCCACGCGGCCGCCGACCGCGACCCACACGGCCGTGGCGCCGGCCTGCTCCGCCGCCTCGAACGCGGCACGGTGCTCGGCGGGGATGCCGCCGTCGAGGGCGGTCTCGAGGACGGAGCCGCGGCCGACGGCCACGCGGACCGGATCCGGGCCGGCGGCGCCGTGCGCGCCGGAGCCGAGGGCGCCGTCGTCGTGGGGGAGGGCGACCAGCCCGGACACGCCGCCGCCGGCCGTGGAGGCGAAGTCCGCCACGCCGGGCACGGTCAGGCCGCGCTCCTCGGCGCCGGCCACGATCGCGCGGGCGATCGGGTGCTCGGACCCGCGCTCGACGGCGGCCGCCAGGGTCAGCAGGACGTCGGCGGCCTGGTCCGGCGCCGTCTCGGCCACGAAAGCGCTCCGGGAGGCGCCCGTTTCGGCCACGAAAGCGGGGTCGAGGACGAGCACGTCCGCGAGCGCCATGCGGCCCTCGGTCACGGTGCCGGTCTTGTCCAGCACGATCGTGTCCACGGTGCGCGAGTCCTCGAGCACCTCGGGGCCGCGGATGAGGATGCCCAGCTGCGAGGCGCGGCCGGTGCCGGCCAGCAGGCCGACCGGGGTCGCCAGACCGAGGGCGCACGGGCACGCGATCACGAGCACGGCCACGCCGGCGCGCAGCGCGGACGGCAGGTCGCCGGTCACCAGCATCCACACCGCGAAGGTCAGCACGGCGATCCCGAGCACGATCGGCACGAACACGGCGGAGATGCGGTCGGCCAACCGGGCCACGCGCGCCTTGCCGGTCTGCGCCTCGGAGACGAGCCGCCCCATCTGGGCGAGCGTCGTGTCCGAGCCGACCCGCGTCGCGCGGGCCACGAGCCGGCCCGAGGTGTTCAGGGTGGCGCCGGTGAGGGCGTCCCCGGGGCCGACCTCCACGGGCACGGACTCGCCGGTGAGCAGGGAAGCGTCCACGGCCGAGGTGCCCTCGAGCACCTCGGCGTCCGTGGGCACCTTCTCGCCGGGGCGGATCAGCACGACGTCGCCCGGCGCGAGGGACTCGGCGGGCACCGTGCGCTCGTCGTGGGTCTCGGGGTCGTAGAGGGTGGCCTGGGCCGCGCCCAGGTCCAGGAGGGCCCGCAGCGCGGCGCCGGCCTCCCGCTTGGCGCGGGCCTCGAGCCAGCGGCCCAGCAGCAGGAACGTGGTGATGACCGCGGCCGTCTCGAAGTACAGGCTGTGGTGGGCCATCTCCGCCATGGTCCCGCCCACGTGGGCGGTCATGTCCGGCGCCAGGATCAGCTCCACGGCCGAGAAGGAGAAGGAGACGAGCACGCCCAGGGACACGAGGGTGTCCATCGTGGACGAGCCGTGCCGGGCCGCGCGGAACGCCGCCGAGTGGAACGGCCACGCCGCCCACAGCGCCACGGGCGCCGCCAGGGCGAACGCGACCCAGCCCCAGTGCGGGAACTGCAGCGCCGGGACCATGGAGATCAGCACGAGCGGCACCGTCAGCACCGCCGCGCCGATCAGGCGCGGCTTGAGCACGTCCTCACTCGGACCGTGGGCCATGTGGTCGTGGTGGTCCACGCCGTCATGGTCCGCGGCATGCTCCTCGCCGTGCTCGGAGGTGTGCGCGTGCCCGGCGTGTCCGGCGTGTCCGGCCGGCGGGGCGGGACGGCGCACGGTGGCGCCGTACCCGGCCTTCTCGACGGCGGCCACGAGCTCCTCGTCCGAGACGCCGGCGGGCGCGGTGACGGTCGCCTGTTCGAGCGGCAGGTTCACGGACGCCGTGACGCCCTCGAGCTTGCCCAGCTTGCGTTCGACGCGACCCACGCACGAGGCGCAGGTCATGCCGGTGACGTCCAGGTCGACGCGGCGGGTGGTCTCGGCCGGCGGGCCGGCCGGGGTGGAGGAGGCGGGGTGGGTCATGGGGCTCAGCCCTCCACCAGCGTGTAGCCGGCCTCCTCGACGGCGGCGCGTGCGGCGGCGGGGTCGAGGGGGCCCTCGGAGGTGACGGTCGCGGTGGACACGCCCCCGGCGTTCAGGTCGACGTCCACGGCGGAGACGCCGGCGATCTCACCGAGCTCCTCCCGGACGGAGGCGACGCAGTGGCCGCAGGTCATGCCGGTGATCTTCAGGTCGGTGGTGGTCATCTCGTGCTCCTCGTGCGGTGGTGGGTGGGCGACGGCGCCGGTCAGCGCAGCAGGCGGCCGAGGGCGGCCGTCGCCTCGGCGACCTTCTCGTCGATGAGCTCGGTGCGGCCTTCCGCCTCGGCCTGCACCGCGGCCTCGGCCACGCAGTGACGCAGGTGCTCCGAGGTGAGGTTCAGGCTGAGGGACTGCAGCGCCTTCGTGACGGCGGCCACCTGCGTGAGGATGTCGATGCAGTACACGTCCTCGTCCACCATGCGGTGGAGGCCGCGCACCTGCCCCTCGATGCGGCGCAGTCGCGCCAGGTGCTTCGCCTTGTCCCGGTGGACCTCGTGCGGGGGCCGGTGGCCGTCGCAGGCGTCCGCCGCGGCGGACGGGAGGGGCGAGGCGGCGGCGGGCGCCGTCGTCGTGCTGTCCGTGCTCATACCCCCGTTCTATACCCCAGGGGGGTATAGGTCAAGGGGTCAGCCGGTGCGGGTGTCCGCGTTCGGCAGCGGGGCGGCGGGGGCTTCCCCCAGATCGGCGATCAGGCCGCGGACCTGCAGGTCCAGGGCGTCGCGCACGCCGCGCACCTGCTCGAGGCTCATGCCGCGGATCGACGGCACGGACCACTTCTGCACCTGCGCGCCCTCGGGGATCTCGAACTGATCCACGCCGTCGAAGAGCACCACGATCTCGGCGGCCCGGAGCACGTCCGGGTCCAGGCCCTTGGTGTACGTGTGGTGCAGCGGGATGCCGATCTCGCTCATCGCCTCGAACGCGGTGGAGATGACCTCGCCGGCGGGCTCCGTGCCGGCCGAGCGGGCCCTGACCTCGCCGTGGGTGCGGTTCTCGAGCAGGGCCGCGGCCATCTGCGAGCGGCCGGCGTTGCCGTGGCAGACGAACAGCACACGCGGGTGGCGGGACTCGATGCTGCCCTGGTTGATCGCCCTGGCGCGCAGGCGCGAGGCGGCATGCTGCACCGCGGTGGTCGGCAGCATCTCCGGGTGGCGGCTCGTCGCGGCGAGCTCGGCGTAGGAGTCGAACAGGATCTGACGCACCGTCGCCTCGTCGGCCACGCCGGGGAAGCGCGCCATCAGCGGCCCGACCTCGCGCTCGAGCACGTGCGCGGCCATCCCGTGCGGCACGGGGTCCACCGCGGCGGGGATGTCCGGCGCGGCCGTCGTGTCCAGCGGCATGTCGTCCACCGCCGGTGCGTGATCGGCGTGGGGGTCCGGGGGGATGGGGGCCATGGTGCGAGTCCTCCGGGGAAGGCGGTCGGTTGAACGCGAGGTGAACGGGTGCCCCCACCCTGCGACGTCGGGTGTGCCGGCGCAAGCCCTGGCGGGATCTCTCCGCGCCCGACGACGTCGCTCGCCGCCGTCGTCGGGGTGGCGGCCGAGGCCCGGGCCCGGAGCGGGGGTCCGCCGAGGTGGGAGAGAATGGGGGCCATGTCTGTCCGCTCCCTGCTCCCGGACCTCGGCGCCCCCGCGACCGGGACCCCCGAGGCCGCCGTCCCCCCGTTCGCTCGGGCCGTGCTGTGGGCGCACGGGGACGACGCGTGGCGGGGCGAGGGCGGCTGGACCGTGCTCCTGGACGGCACCGACCGGCTCCGCCGGCTCTCCGCGCTGTGGCAGGCCGCCGTCGCCGGGCGACCGGACCCGACGGCCCCCCTGCGGGGCTGGATCTCCTCGACCTTCGCCGACGACTCGCCCGAGCCCGCGGTCCTGCGCATCCCCGCGGATCTGCGCCGCGCCACGCCGTCCGGCGTGCGAGACGTGGCCCAGCACGTGGACGCGGACGCGCTCGCAGCCGCCGTCGCCGCGGACCGCGGAGCCCGGCTGCTGGCCGACGGCGAGGTGCCCCTGCCCGCCGGCGTCGCCGACCATGCCTGGGACGACGCCGGCTACGCGGCCGGGGTGCGCGAGCTGCTGACGCGGATGGCCGACTCGGGCGGGGAGCTGGCGAAGGTCGTGATCAGCCGCACGATGACCGTCCCCGCGGACGACGCCGACCTGTGGCGGGCGATCGGGGAGCTGCGCCGCGAGTACCCGCAGACCTGGGTGTTCGCCGTCGGCGGGCTGCTGGGCGCCACGCCCGAGGTCCTCGCCACGCGGCACGCGGGGCTCGTGGGCTCGCGGGTGCTGGCGGGGTCCATGCCGCGCGGCGCGGACGAGGAGGAGGACGCCGCGCTGCGGGAGCGTCTGGCCTCTGATCCGCGGCTGGCGGAGGAGCATCGCTGGGCCGCGCGGTCGGTGCTGGACGCGCTGGCGCCCGTCGTCGACCTCGCCGACGACGACCCCGCGCCCACCGTCCTGACCCTGCCGAACGTGCACCACCTGGCCACGTCCGTGCGCGGCCGGCTGCGGGACGGGCGGGGGACCGTGCTGGACGTGGTGGCCGCGCTGCATCCGACGGCGGCCGTCGGCGGGACCCCCACGCCGGACGCGGTGCGGGTGATCGCGGAGGTCGAGCCCGTGGACCGCGGCCGCTATGCGGGCCCGGTCGGGTGGCTCGACCAGGACGGCGATGGCGAGATCGCCCTGGCGCTGCGCTGTGGCCAGCAGGTGCCCGGCGGGGTGCGGCTGCAGGCCGGGGGCGGGATGGTCCCGGGAGCGGTGCCCGAGGAGGAGGTCACGGAGATCCGGGCCAAGTTCCTGCCGATGCGCCGAGCGCTGGGCGTCGCCGAGGACTGAGGCCTCCCGTGCCGCGCCGTGCCGGCCCCGCCACCCGCGCTTTCGTTCGGGAAATGCCGGCGTGTCGCGGTGCTTTCGTTCGGGAAACGGCGCCGCACGCCGGATTCGCGTGGGCGGCGATGGAACGGCGCCCAGGAGCGGAGGTGCCGGATGGCCTCATCAGCAAGGAGCAGTAACGCCGTTTCCCGAACGAAAGCGTCCTGGGGCCCGCCGTTTCCCGAACGAAAGCGTCCTGGGGCCCGCCGTTTCCCGAACGAAAGCGTCCGGGGAGGCGAGAAGACCCGCCGGCCACGGCCCCTCGCGGGGCGGGCCGACGGGTCGTCGCGTCGGTATGGGGGATCAGGCGGCGACGGCCATGGCCTCGTGGGCCGGCGTCGCGGCCTGGAGGCGGCGGGTGGCCTCGCGCTCGGCGAGGGCCGGCAGGAAGGTGGTGATGCGGGCGCCGCGCTTGAGGTCGGCGACGACCTCGCGGACGACCGAGCGGACGGTCTCGGCGGTGACGGTGCCCTCGAAGCGGCGGAGGAGGGTCTCCTCGACGCGCTGGAGCACGTGGCGCTGCATGAGGGGGCTCGGGGTGGCGGGCAGGTGGTGGCTGGTCGTGTTGATGCTCACGGTGAGCACCTCCTTCGGTTGCCGGACCATGAGTCCGGCGGATCGTCGCGGCGGGGCCGCGGGTGATGGGTTCGGTGGAGTCCCAACCTCGCGTTCCGTAAACGCTAGGTGAACTGCTTGTGAACAAGTTTACAGATTTCCTCCCGGAGTGCAACTCCGTGTTCACCAACGTGACCTGTGACACCCTGTTGCGCCCGCCTGTATGCCGCGAAATCGGCGCCATCACGCTACTTTCGTGTCGAGGCGCCACGAGCGCCAGGCGGACAGCTAGGTGAACAGAAGGTGAACAGCGCCGTTCATCTTCGCCCCCTGCCCCTCTGCCCGGCCCGGTGCGAGGCTGGGACCATGCGCCCCGACCGCCGCTCCGCCCCGACCTCTGCGGCCGCCCTCGCCCGCGAGGCCGTGATCCTCGCCGGCGCCGGCGCGGCGATCCTGCTCCAGGTGGCGCACCGGCCGGTGGGGGCCGGCGTCGCCGTCCACTCCCGGTTCACCGAGGACCCGATGCGCCGGCTCCGCCACACGCTCGCCTACATCTACGCGGTCACCCTCCCCGAGGCCGCGTCGTTGCGAGACGCGGTCGTCGACCGGGTGCGGGCGGCGCACCGCCCGGTCCGCGGGGTCGACGCCGGAGGCCACCCCTACGACGCCGCCGACCCGGACGCCCAGCTCTGGGTGGCCGCCACCCTCTACGCGATGGGGGAGCAGGTGCGCCGCCGGATGTGGGGCGCCCTCGACGCCGAGGACGCCGACCGCCTCTACCGCGGGTACGCCCCGCTCGCCACGAGCCTGGAGGTCCCCGCCTCCGCCTGGCCGGTCGACCGCGCGGCGTTCGCGGACTACTGGGACGACCGGGTGGCCCGGCTCGAGGTCACGGACGACGCGCGGCGGATCGCCGCCGACCTGTTCTCCGGCCAGGGCGTCCCCGCGCCGCTGCGGGCGGCCCTGCCCCTGGCCCGGTTCGTCACCGCCGGCCTCCTCCCGGGGCGCGTGCGCGCCGGCCTCGGCTGGTCCTGGACCGGGCGGGACTCCGTCCGGGAGGCACGCCTCTGGGGGCTGGCGCGGACCCTGTACCGGCCGCTGCCGGCGAGGGTGCGCGGCGTCGTCGTCCGCTGGGTCCTGCGGGGGCTGCCCCGGATGCCGGGGCCGCGCGGCGCCGTCGACGTGGAGGCGACCCGCCGCGAAGTCCGCCCCGTCTGGGAGAATGGTGCCGATGTCTGACTACCAGCCCCGCCGCCCCGGATCGAAGCCCACCCCGAACCGCCAGAGGGACCGCGCCGGCAAGCCGGCCCTCGGCCGCCCCGAGCGCGGCCTGATCGACGAGTCCGAGGCGCGCCAGCTCGCCGAGGACCGAGAGCGCATGCGCCGCGCCGGCGTCGGCCACCAGCTCTCCGCGCCCAAGCGCCGCGAGGCCGCCACCGCCGAGCGCCCCCAGGTGATGCCGAAGACCGAGGGCTGGACCCAGCCGATGGGCCCGGACGGCCGACCGCAGCTGCAGTTCAAGCAGCCGCGCGTCTCCCAGCCGCCCACCCACCTGGCCGACCTCACGCTGAAGGAACGGCAGGAGAAGGCCAAGGAGATCGGGCTGCCGGCGTTCCGCGCCAAGCAGCTCTCGGTGCACTACTTCGAGCACTACACCACCGATCCGGAGCAGATGACGGACCTGCCCAAGGACAAGCGGGAGGCGATCGCGGAGGCGTTCTTCCCGCCGCTGCTCACCGAGGTCCGGCGCATGGAGACCGACCGCGGGGACACCGTCAAGTTCCTGTGGCGGCTGTTCGACGGCGCGCTCGTGGAGTCCGTGCTCATGCGGTACCCCGGCCGCGTGACGCTGTGCGTGTCCAGCCAGGCCGGCTGCGGGATGAACTGCCCGTTCTGCGCCACGGGCCAGGCCGGGCTGACCCGCAACATGTCCACGGCGGAGATCGTGGAGCAGATCGTGCTGGCCAACCAGGTGATCGCCCAGGGCGGACTGGGCGGCAAGCGCAAGGACGGCGGGCACGACGCCGACCGCGTCACCAACGTCGTGTTCATGGGCATGGGTGAGCCCCTGGCCAACTACAAGCGCGTGATGGCCGCCGTGCACCGCATGGTGGACCCCTCGCCCGAGGGCCTGGGCATGTCCGCGCGGAACATCACGCTGTCCACCGTGGGCCTGGTGCCGGCCATCCGAAAGCTGGCCGAGGAGGGCGTGCCGCTGACGTTCGCGCTGTCCCTGCACGCGCCGGACGACGAGCTGCGCGACGAGCTGATCCCGGTGAACTCGCGCTGGAAGGCAGACGAGGCGATCGACGCCGCGTACGACTACTTCGTGGCCACCGGCCGCCGGGTGTCCATCGAGTACGCGCTCATCAAGGACATGAACGACCACGCGTGGCGTGCCGACCTGCTGGCCAAGAAGCTCAACGCCCGTGGCAAGGGCTGGGTGCACGTGAACCCGATCCCGCTGAACCCGACGCCGGGCTCCATCTGGACGGCCTCGGAGAAGGACGTGACGCGCGAGTTCGTGGACCGGCTCAACGCCGCCGGCATCCCCACCACCCTGCGCGACACCCGCGGCAAGGAGATCGACGGCGCGTGCGGCCAGCTGGCGGCCGAGGACGTCGACTGACCCGCCGAGGCCCCTCGCGCGGCGCTCACCGGCCCGTCCTCGGGCAAGCCGCGGGGCCGGCGTCGGGGAGCGCCGTCAGAAGCGAACGGTCTCGCTGTCGCCCGGCTCGGCGGTCCCGCCGGTGACCTTGGCCTTCACCATCTCGACGGCGGTGGCCACCGCGCCCGGGGACTCCCAGAACTGGGCGGTGTTCACGTCCACGCGCACGAGCACGATCTGCGGATCCTCGGGGCTCGAGCCCTCACCGAAGAACGCCTCGGTGGCGGAGTTCCAGAACTCCTTCTTGCGGGCGTCGTCGCGGACGAGCTGACCGTGGCCCGCGAGGGAGGCCCAGAAGTCCTTGTCCTGGACGGCGACGTTGACCGGGCGCTGCGGGGCGTCCGCGGCGACGTCGGAGGTGGAGCGCGTCATGAACCAGAGCGTGCCGCCGTCCTCGGCCTGCTGCAGGCCCATCGGGCGGGTGACGAGCGTGCCGTCCGCCTCGGCGGTGGTCAGCATGCAGACGTGCACCTTCGCGAGCTTCTCGAGCAGATGGGTGCGGGGATCCTGGGTGCCCATGGCGTGACTCCTTCGTCGTCGGGTGCCGGCGCCCTGATGCGGCCACCGGCTCGTCGAACCGACCCTAGGCCCGACCGGCCGGGTCCTGACCAGCGCTCAGCGGCGCACAGCCGCGGCGAGCCAGTCGACGGCGAGGGCGTAGCCCTGGACGCCCGCCCCGGCGATCACGACGTCGGCGACGGCGGAGACGTGCGAGTGGTGTCGGAACGCCTCGCGCCGGTGGACGTTGGAGATGTGCACCTCGGCGATCGGCCGGTCGACGGCGGCGAGGGCATCGCGGATCGCGACGGAGGTGTGCGAGTACGCGGCCGGGTTGATGAGGACACCCCCGTGGGAGGTGCGGGCCTCCTGGATCCAGTCGACGAGCTCGCCCTCGTGGTTGGACTGTCGGAAGTCCACGGTCAGCCCGTGCTCGGCCGCGCGGGCCTCGGTGAGCGCGCGGACGTCGTCGAGGGTGGCCGTGCCGTAGACCTCGGGCTCGCGGGTGCCGAGCAGGTTCAGGTTGGGGCCGTTGAGCACGAGCAGGGGCAGGGCGGTAGTGGCGGTCATGCGGTCAGTCTAGGAAGCGACGACGACGGCTCCCGTCTCGGCCACGACAGTGCGTGGAAGGCGCCCGTTTCCCGAACGAAAGTGCTGGGACACGCCGCCGTTTCCCGAACGAAAGCGGGGTGGGGCGGAATAGGTGCCGCGGGGCGTCCGTTGTGGTCGGCAGGACGATCGCCGGCGTGAGCGCGTCGGCCCCGCTGACGAAAGGACCCACCGTGGCCACCAAGGACCTGACCCTCGAGGAGTTCGGCTCCACCGTCGCCGAGAACGACACCGTGCTCGTGGACTTCTGGGCCGGCTGGTGCGGCCCGTGCCGCCAGTTCGCCCCCGTGTTCGAGGCCGCCTCGGAGAAGCACGAGGACGTCGTGTTCGCCAAGGTCGACACGGAGGACCAGCAGCAGCTGGCGGCGATGGCCGGCATCACCTCCATCCCCACGCTCATGGCCTTCCGCGGCGGTGTGCTCGTGTTCTCCCAGGCCGGCGCCCTGCCGGGCACCGCGCTCGAGCAGCTGCTCGACCAGGTCAAGGGCCTCGACGTCGCGGAGGTCCGCCGCATGGCCGAGGAGCAGCAGGGCCAGCAGGGCGACGCCGAGCCGGCGCAGGACGAGGCCGTGCAGTCCACCGCCGCCCACCTCGACGACGTCAACGGCCGCTGACGGCCCGCGCGGCGTCGCCGCGCCGGCCGCTCACCGCGGGTCGAACGCCCCCTGCTGCCACTGCTCCACGAGCCACGGGCTGAACGCCCGGGGGACGGCGGCCAGGGCGGCGGCCAGATCGGCCGGCTCCACCCAGCACCACTCCGCGACCTCGTCCCGCTCCGGGGCGGGGTCGCCGTGCATCCGGGCCCGGAACACCGGGCAGATCTCGTGCTCCTCCATGCCGGAGGCGTCTGCGGCCCGGTAGCGGAAGTCGGGGAGCACCTCGACGACGTCGGACACCTCCACGCCCAGCTCCTGCGGGGCGCGGCGCAGCACGGCCTCCGCGGGGGACTCGCCGGGGCCGGGGTGCCCGCAGAACCCGTTGGTCCACACCCCGGGGAACGCCGCCTTGCCCAGCGCCCGGCGGGTGAGCAGGAACCGGTCGGCCTCGTCGTACACGTGACAGGAGAAGGCCAGGTGCAGGGGCGTGCCGCCGTCCTCGGTGCGGCGGTGGACCGTGGCCTTGGCCTCCGTGCCCACGGCCTCGCCCTCCGGGGACAGCAGGACCACGCGCTCGACGTCGTCGGGGCCTGCGACCGGGACGTCCGAGGCCGCCAACCACGGTCGGGCGACGGGGGAGGGGCGGTCGGGCGGGGAGGGCGTGGCCGGGGTCTGCATGCCTCTCAGTGTGGCAGGCGAGCCGGGCCACCCATCAGATGTGGGCCACGTCACCTCAGTCCGATCCCGACGGCCGGGCGTGGCTAGAGTGCTGAGGTCGGCGCCACACCCCGGCGCGTCCCACGTCACTCGAGGAGAGCACCCCCATGGCCTTCGCCGCCCTGTCCCGTTCCGCCCGTCTTGCCGGCCTGTCCGCTGCCGCGCTGCTGGCCCTCACCGCGTGCGGCGGTCAGGACTCGTCCGACGCCGACGCGTCCGCCTCGACGACGGCGCCCGCCTCCGCGTCCGCGCAGGGTGCGGAGTCGTCGTCCGCCTCGGCGTCGTCGCTGTCCGCGGCCCCGGCCGACTACGAGGCCGGCACGTGCTTCACCGCCCCGCTCGGCGCCCGTGACCTGTCCTCCTTCGAGACCACCGACTGCGAGGGCGCCCACACCGCGGAGTACCTCTGGGCCGTGCCGGCCGTGGCCGAGGGTGAGGAGGCCGACCCGGCCGCCGCCCAGACCTGCACCGCCCAGGCCCAGCGCCTGAGCGAGGAGAAGGAGGACCAGCTGAACGGGGCCGTCCTGACCTCCTCCGAGCTGGGCAACTACGGCACCGACGAGAAGCACTGCGTCGTGTACGGGGTCTCCGGTGAGTGGGAGGGTCAGATCGTGGACCCGGAGATCACCCTGGAGACGGCGTCCGCCGACGCCTGATCCCGCCGGCGGCCCCGTGCGTCGTGAGATCGCGCCGCCCGGGACCGCCGCGGATGGACGCGGGACCGGCGCGGCCCGTAGTGTCTTCTGCGTCCAGAAGTTAGACGGTCGAACAGATGCGGCGGTCGGTGCCGCGTCGTGTCCGCCACCGAGGAGGCGCCATGGGTGAAGTGAGGACGGGCGGCGAGGCCGCGCTCTCCGGGGTGACCGCCGAGCTGGACGCCGCGCTCCGACATGCCGCGGCCCAGGCGCCCGGATCCGCCGCCTTCGCCGAGCTGCTCGACTCGCTCCACGTCCATGTGGGCGCCGGCAAGCTCATCCGCCCCCGTCTCGTCGAGCTCGGCTGGCGCCTGGCGACCGCCGACCCGGTCCCTCCGTCCGGCCGCGCTGCCGTCGACCGGCTCGGGGCCGCCTTCGAACTGCTGCACACCGCACTGCTCGTCCACGACGACGTCATCGATCGGGACACGCTGCGGCGCGGCCAGCCCGCCGTGCACGCCTCCGCCCGGCACCGCCTCGAGGCCCGCGGGGTGCCCGCTGCGGACGCCGCCCACGCCGGGGTCGCCGTCGCCCTCATCGCGGGGGACGTCCTGCTCACCCAGGCGTTCCGGCTCGCCGCCACCTGTGCCGCCGACACCGTCCGGGCTGCCGAGGCCGCCGCCGTCGTCTTCGACGCCGCCGCCGTGACTGCGGCCGGCGAGCTCGAGGACGTGCTCCTGGGGCTGTCCCGCCACACCGGTGAGGAGCCCGATCCCGACCGCATCCTCGCCATGCAACGGCTCAAGACGGCGCACTACACGGTCGGCGCGCCCCTGCGCGCCGGCGCCCTCCTGGCCGGGGCGGATCCCGACCTCGCCCGGGCGATGGGCGAGGCCGGCGCCGACCTCGGCGCCGCCTACCAGGTGATCGACGACGTCCTCGGCGTGTTCGGCGATCCCGGGGAGACCGGCAAGTCCGCCGACGGCGACCTGCGCGAGGGCAAGGCCACCGTGCTCACCGCCCACGGCCGCCGCATCCCCGCCGTCCGCGCCCTGCTCGACGCGGGCCCGGCCACCCCCGCGGACATCGAGGCCGCCCGCCGCGCCCTCGAGGCGGCCGGTGCCCGGGAGCACGCCCTCGACGTCGCCGCCGAGCTCACCGTCCGCGCCCGCGAGCGCATCGCGGCCCTGCCCCTGGACGAGACGGTCCGGGCGGAGTTCGCCGACGCCTGCCACGCCGTGCTGACCCGGAGGTCCTGAGATGGCCGCGCCCACCCCGAGCCCTGCCGCGCTGTACACGCGGACGGCCCACACCGCAGCGGCCCAGGTGATCCGCCGCTACTCCACGTCCTTCTCCTGGGCCTGCCGCACCCTGCCCCGGTAGGCACGCCAGGACGTGGCCACGATCTACGCCATGGTCCGCGTCGCCGACGAGGTGGTCGACGGCGTCGCGGTGGCCGCCGGGCTCGACGAGGCCGGGGTCCGCGCCGCCCTGGACGACTACGAGCGGGCGTGTGAGGCCGCGATGGCGTCGGGCTTCGCCACCGACCCGGTCCTGCACGCCTTCGCCGACGTGGCCCGTCGCCACGGCATCACCCCGGAGCTGACCCGTCCCTTCTTCGCCTCCATGCGCGCGGACCTGGGGATCCGCGAGCACGGCGCCGAGTCCCTGGACGCCTACATCCACGGCTCGGCCGAGGTGGTGGGGCTGATGTGCCTGCAGGTCTTCCTCTCCCTCCCCGGCACGCGGGCCCGGACCCCGGGCCAGCGGCAGGAGCTGCGCGCGCAGGCCTCCCGGCTGGGGGCGGCGTTCCAGAAGGTCAACTTCCTCAGGGACCTGGCCGCGGACCACCACGAGCTGGGCCGCACCTACCTGCCCGGTGCCGCACCGGGCGTGCTCACCGAGGCCCGCAAGGCCGAGCTCGTGGCCGAGGTCCGCGCCGACCTCGACGCCGCCCTGCCCGGCATCCGTGTCCTGGACCCCGGGGCCGGGCGCGCCGTGGCCCTGGCGCACGGACTGTTCGCGGCCCTGGTGGACCGGATCGAGGCGACCCCGGCGGCCGAGCTGGCCCACCGCCGTGTCCGGGTGCCGGACCATCAGAAGGCCCGGATCGCCGCCCGCGTCCTGGCACGGGGCCGCCGGGGAGGCCGCCGATGAGCGCCCGGGACACCGCTCTCGGCCCGCGCACCGTGGTGGTGGGCGGCGGTTTCGCCGGACTGGCCACGGCGGGCCTGTTGGCCCGCGACGGGCACCGGGTGACGCTGCTGGAGCGCGGCGCCGTCCTGGGCGGCCGTGCCGGACGCTGGTCTGAGGCGGGGTTCACCTTCGATACCGGGCCCTCCTGGTACCTGATGCCCGAGGTGATCGACCGCTGGTTCCGCCTCATGGGGACCTCCGCCGCCGAACGGCTGGACCTGCGCCGTCTGGACCCCGGCTACCGGGTGTACTTCGAGGGGCACCTCCACGAGCCCCCCGTGGACGTGCGCACCGGCCACGCGGAGACGCTGTTCGAGTCCCTCGAGCCCGGCGCCGGGCGCCGGCTGCGGGCCTACCTCGACTCCGCGTCCCGGATCTACGGGCTCGCCAAGGAGCACTTCCTCTACACGGACTTCCGCCGGCCGGCCGCCCTGGCCCACCCGGACGTCCTGCGCGCCCTGCCGGCCCTCGGGCCCCAGCTGCTGGGGGGCCTGCGCTCCCACGTGGCGGCCCGCTTCCAGGATCCCCGGCTGCGCCAGATCCTGGGCTACCCGGCGGTCTTCCTCGGCACGTCCCCCGACCGTGCCCCCGCCATGTACCACCTGATGTCCCATCTGGACCTCGCCGACGGCGTGCAGTACCCCCTCGGCGGGTTCGCGGCCCTCGTGGACGCCATGGCGGAGGTCGTGCGTGAGGCCGGTGTGGAGATCCGCACCGGGGTCGAGGCGACCGCCGTGGAGGTCGTGGACCGTCCCGCCCCCGCCGGCCGCCTCGGACGCCTGGCCGCCCGCCTGCCCAGGCCGGGAGCAGCCCGCGGGGACGAGGGCCGACGTCGCCGCCCGGGCCAGGTGACCGGCGTCGCCTGGCGGTCCGACGACGGCGCCGCGGGACGCCTCGACGCCGATGTGGTGGTGGCCGCCGCGGACCTGCACCACGTGCAGACCCGTCTGCTGCCTCCCGGCCGGCGCGTCGCGGAGTCCACGTGGGACCGGCGCGACCCCGGTCCCTCCGGCGTGCTCGTGTGCGTGGGGGTGCGCGGATCCCTGCCCCAGCTGGCCCACCACACCCTGCTGTTCACGGCGGACTGGGAGGACAACTTCGGGCGCATCGAGCGGGGGGAGGACCTCGCCGCGGACACGTCGATCTACGTCTCGCGCACCTCCGCCACGGACCCGGGCGTGGCCCCGGAGGGCGACGAGAACCTCTTCATCCTCGTCCCGGCCCCCGCCGAGCCGGGGTGGGGGCGCGGCGGCATCCGGGTCCGTGACGGCCAGGGCTGGCGGGTGGACCGCGCCGGGGACGCCCAGGTGGAGGCCGTGGCGGACCGGGCCCTCGATCAGCTGGCCCGCTGGGCCGGGATCCCCGACCTGGCCGAGCGCATCGTGGTGCGGCGCACCTACGGGCCCGGTGACTTCGCCGCGGACGTGCACGCCTGGCGGGGTTCGCTGCTGGGCCCCGGGCACACGCTGGCGCAGTCGGCCATGTTCCGCCCCTCGGTGCGGGACGCGGACGTGGCCGGCCTGATGTACGCGGGCTCCTCGGTGCGCCCGGGAATCGGGGTGCCCATGTGCCTGATCTCCGCCGAAGTGGTCCGGGACGAACTGCGCCACGACGCGCGCAGGGCCCGGCCCGCGGGCCCCGGGGGGAGCGGCACATGATCCGCACCCTCTTCTGGGCGTCCCGGCCGGTCAGCTGGGTGAACACGGCCTACCCGTTCGCCGCCGCCGCGATCCTGACCGGGGGGCTGCCCGCGTGGCTGGTGGTCCTGGGCGTCGTGTTCTTCCTGGTGCCCTACAACCTGGCCATGTACGGCATCAATGACGTGTTCGACTTCGCCTCGGACCTGCGCAACCCCCGCAAGGGGGGTGTGGAGGGCTCCGTGCTGGGCGACCCCGCGGTGCGCCGCCGGGTGCTGGCGTGGTCGGTGCTGCTGCCCGTGCCGTTCGTGGCCGTGCTCGCGGGCTGGTCCGCCGTGCGGGGCGAGTGGGCCGCCGTGCTGGTGCTCGCGGTGAGCCTGTTCGCGGTGGTGGCGTACTCCTGGGCGGGGCTGCGGTTCAAGGAGCGGCCCTTCCTGGACGCCGCCACCTCCGCCACCCACTTCGTCTCCCCCGCGGTCTACGGCCTCGCGCTGGCCGGGGCGACCCCCACGCCCGCCCTGGCGGCGCTGCTGGGGGCGTTCTTCCTGTGGGGCATGGCCTCGCAGATGTTCGGGGCGGTGCAGGACGTGGTGCCGGACCGGGAGGGGGGCCTGGCCTCGGTGGCCACCGTGCTGGGCGCTCGGCGCACCGTCCTGCTCGCCGCCGGCCTGTACGCGGCGGCGGGCCTTCTGCTGCTGGCCACCGACCCGCCGGGCCCGCTCGCGGCGCTGCTGGCCGTGCCCTACGTGGTGAACACCCTGCGCTTCCGCCGCATCACGGACGCCACCTCGGGCGCGGCCCACCGCGGCTGGCAGCTGTTCCTTCCGCTGAACTACGTGACCGGCTTCCTCGTGACCCTGCTGCTGATCGGGTGGGCGCTGACCCGGGGGGCGGCGGCATGATCTACCTGCTGGCCCTGCTGGGTGTCATCGGCTGCATGCTGCTGGTGGACCGGCGCTTCGAGCTGTTCCTGTGGCATCGCCCGCTCCCGGCGCTGCTGGTGCTGGCCGCCGGGGTGGCCTACTTCTTCGCCTGGGACCTGTGGGGGATCGCCGAAGGCGTGTTCCTGCACCGGCAGTCGCCCTACATGACCGGGGTGATGCTCGCCCCCCAGCTGCCCCTGGAGGAGGGGTTCTTCCTGCTCTTCCTCAGCCAGATCACGATGGTGCTGTTCACCGGGGCGCTGCGCCTGCTGCGCGGCCGGCGAGGTGACGCCCGTGCCGCGACGCCGGCCGATCCGACCGACGGGGGCAGCCGGTGACCTTCCTCGACCTCGTCCTCGTCTTCGTGGGCTTCGCCCTGGCCGTGCTCGTGGGCGCCGCCCTCGTCGGCCGCGTGCGGGGCGAGCACCTGCGGGCCGTGGCGGCCACCCTGGTGGCCCTGTGGGCCCTCACGGCGGTCTTCGACAACGTGATGATCGCCGCGGGGCTCTTCGACTACGGCCATGAGCTGCTGGTGGGTGCCTACGTGGGCCAGGCGCCCGTGGAGGACTTCGCCTACCCGCTCGGCTCCGCCCTGCTGCTGCCGGCGCTCTGGCTGCTGCTGACGAGCCGTGGTCGTGCCGGTCGGCGCGGCCCTCGGCCGGGACGCCGCCCCCACCCGGACGATCGCTGACATGCTGCCGCTGATCCCCGCAGACCTGTTGCGCGCGCTCGGCCTGATCCTCGTCCCGGTCGCGGCGGTGCACGCCGGATGGCCGTCCGCGGCGGCGATGCTGCTCGTGTTCGGCTCCCAGTGGCTCACCCGCTGGCTCGCCCCGGGCGGCGCCCTGGACTGGGCCGCGCAGGCGGTCCTGCTGCTGGCCGGGTGGCTGAGCGTCATCGGCCTCTACCCGCGGGTGCCGTGGCTGGACCTGCTCGTGCACGCCGCCGCCTCCGCCGTGGTCGCCTGTCTGACGGCACTGGTGGTGGGGGCATGGCTCCGGCGTCGGGGGACCGAGGCCGGGCAGGCCGTGGCCCTGCTCGGCCCGGGCCTGGCCGGGCTGGGGATCGCGGCCGCCGCCGTGGCCCTGGGCGTGGTGTGGGAGCTGGCCGAATGGTGGGGGCACACGGCGGTGACCCCCGAGATCGGTGTGGGCCACACGGACACCATCGGCGACCTCGCCGCCGATCTCGTCGGCGCCGGGATCGGCGCCGCCCTCGCCGTGCGCCGGGAGCGCATCCGGTGACCCCGGCCCGCCCCACGGTCTCCGTGGTCGTCCCGGTGCTCGACGACGCCGAGCACCTGCGCGTGTGTCTCGCCCTGCTGGCCGCCCAGAGCCGGCCGGCGCTGGAGGTGGTGGTGGTGGACAACGGCTGCGTGGACGACTCGGCGGTGCTCGCCCGCGCCGCCGGCGCGCGGGTGGTGCACGAGCCGCGCCGCGGGGTCCCGGCCGCGGCGGCCGCCGGCCTGGACGCCGCGGTCGGGGAACTGCTGGTGCGCTGCGACGCCGACACGCGGATGCCCGCGGACTGGCTCGAACGGATCGTGGCTCGGTTCGACGCCGACCCCGGGCTCGACGCCCTCACCGGGCCGGGGACCTTCCACGACCAGCCCGGCCTCCGGGGACAGGTGCGGGCGGCGCTCTACACCGGCGCGTACCGCTGGGGGGCGGGCGCCGCGGTGGCGGCCACCCCCGTCTGGGGCTCCAACTGCGCCCTGCGCGCCGAGGCGTGGCAGGCTGTGCGGACCCGCGTCCACCGCGAACGCGGGGACGTGCACGATGACCTGGACCTGTCCTTCCAGCTGGCCCTGGCCGGCCGCCGGATCCGGTTCGATCCGGACCTGCGGGTGGAGGTCGCCGGGCGCATCTTCCACTCCCTGCGCCAGCGGGTGCGGCAGGGCCGGATGGCGGTCACCACCCTGCAGGTCAACTGGGCCCGGCTGTCCCCCGGGCGGCGGTGGCTGCGCCGGGCGGCCCGGTCACGCCCCCGGCCCCACTGGGGGCGTGGCCCCGACGGTCAGTCCCGCGACTGAGCGCCGCCGGCGCCGCGGGCTCGCCTGTCCAACGGGTTGCGACGCAGGGGCAGCCGGTCCACCAGCGGCCGCAGCAGGCCGCGGGTGCGGGGACGCTCGCCGCCGTCGTGCCGGCGCCTGGCCTCGGCCAGGATGTTCGCGGCCATCTCCGGGAACACCACGGCGTGGAAGGGCAGGATGGCGGTCCAGTAGGCGCGTCCGAGCAGGCCGTCCGGCATGAAGACCGCCCGCTGGCGGTAGACGGAGCCTCCGCCCTCCCGCGGCTCGGTGCTCAGCTGCAGCCAGGCCCGCCCGCCGGCCTTCATCTCCGCCCGCAGGGTCAGCCGCCGCCCCGGCTCCACGTCCTCCACCCGCCACCAGTCCACGGCGTCGCCGCGTCGCAGGTGGTTCGGGTCCCGCCGGCCGCGGGTCAGGCCGGGCCCGCCGGCCAACTTGTCCATCAGCCCGCGGATCTTCCACAGCAGCGGGGTGGAATACCAACCGTTGGCGCCGCCCACCGACTCGATCACCGGCCACACCTCCTGCGCGGGCAGGTCGGACTCGCGCTCGCGCTCGTCCGTGTAGACCGTGGTGCCGGCCCACTCGGGATCCGAGGGCAGGGAGGCGGCCGGGTCCGCGGAGCTCTGGAGGTCCGCGTCGAAGGTGACGTCCAGGGGACCCTCCTTCTCCCGCTTCAGCGCCAGCCGCACGGCGTCCATGTAGGAGGTCAGCCCGCCCGGCGGGTCCGGGATGAGGTCGCGGACCGAGCGGTCCTCCACGACCGCCTCCTCGGCGAGGGATGCGGCCAGGGGCAGGGCCACCGCGACCGGGATGGGGGTCACCATGCCGATCCAGAAGCCCGCCAGGGTCTTCAAGGGCAACGGGGTGGGGATCACGATGCGCCGGGACAGGCCGGCGGCCTTGGCGTAGTCCACCAGCACGCTCGCGAACGGCTGGGGGTGCCCGTTGCCGATCTGGGCCCGCAGCTGCACGGGCTCCGGGAGGGCGCAGGCCTGCAGGAGGTAGTACAGGACGTCGCGGATGGCCAGCGGCTCCACCCGGTTCCTCAGCCAGGACGGGCCGGGCATCACGGGCAGCCGCTCGGCGAGGTGGCGGATCATCTCGAACGAGGTGGAGCCCGAGCCGATGATCACCCCGGCCTCGAACGTCAGCGCCGGGGTCGCCGCCCGCTCGAGACGCTCGGCCACGAGGGCGCGGGAGCGCATGTGGTCGGACAGCTCCGCGACGGGGACCGTGTCCGGGTGCAGGCCGGAGAGATAGACGAGCTGGGCCACGCCGGCCGTGTCCGCGGCGGTGCCCACGATGTCCGCGATCCGCTGCTCCTGGGCCACGAAGTCGCCGCCCCCGCCCATGGAGTGCACGAGGTAGAGCACGGTGTGCACGTCCTGCATGGCGGCTTCGACGAGGTCCGCCTCGGTGAGGTCGAGCTCCACCGCCTCGATGCTGTCCGACCACGGTCGGTCCGCGAGGTCGGAGGGGTTCCGGGCGCCGGCCCGGACGTCGAAGCCGGCGGCGAGCAGCTCGGGGATGAGGCGCCCGCCCACGTAACCGGTGGCACCGGTGACGAGGACGCGACGGCCCCGGCCGTCCGGCAGGGACAGGCCGAGGGGGGAGGTGTGGGACGCCGGCGTGGCACCGGCGGGGACGGGGGAGGGCTGTGTGGACGCCATGGGCGCACTCTAGGGTCCGGGGCGGGTCGGGCTGAAGGTCTCAGGTGTGCGGACCCGGGGCCCGTGAGTGGGCACGCCGCCGGACCTGCGTCGGTCGGAGCGGGCCCGGCACGGTCCGTGAAAGACTGCTCGCTATGGCCACTGCAGATTCCGGAGACGTCCTGCCGCACCTGCGCACCGAGGCCATCCGCGCCGTCGTCGGGCCCACCAGTGCGGACCGCGGCTTCGCCGTGGCCGCGTCGGGTGCCGTGGGGCGCCTGCGCTATGACGCCGCCACCGGCCGTCTGAGCGCCTCCGTCCAGGGCACCGCGCCCAGCCCCTACCGGGTGCAGGTGCAGCTGCAGGAGGCCTACGACGACGCCGCCGAGGACGGCGCCGGCGCCCTCATGGAGCCGGTGGGCGGGCGCTGCACGTGCCCGGTCGGGACGGACTGCAAGCACGTGGCCGCCGCGCTCTACCAGGTGGTCCGCCTCGACGCCGACCAGGCCCTCGACGACGCCCGCCGCAAGCTCGCCGAGATGGTCACCACGGCGGACGCGCTGCCCGCGCCCGCCGGCCGGGGCCACGACGGCGGCGGCCCGGCCGGCCTCGACGCCCCGGCCGCGGACGGGGCGGCACCCCCACCCCCTGCCGGCCTGGACTGGCGACGGGTCATGGAGCCGCTGGCCGGACTCCACGGCCCGCGCCGGGTGGGCACGCCGCCCGCGCTGGCGATCGGCGTGGAGCTCGTGGCCGAGTCCTCCCGCAACGCGTTCCAGCAGTGGGGCCCGGCGACCGCCGGGGAGGAGCAGGTGCGCGAGGGCCGCCCGCTGTACGTGACCGTGCGCCCGCTCAAGCGCGGGGCCAAGGGGACGTGGATCAAGGGCGGGCTGACGTGGAAGGCGTTCCAGTTCCCGCGCGCCGAGTTCGCCCCCGCCCAGGAGCGGGCGATGCGCCTGATCTGGCGTCAGGTCCAGGCCGAGGACTCCTACCCGGGCGACGCCTGGTTCGGTCTGCACGTCTTCGACTCCCCGCGGATCTGGCAGCTGCTCGCGGAGGCCCGCGAGGTCGGGGTGGAGCTCGTGCCGCTGGGGCTGCTGACGGACGTGGTGCTGGAGGCGCCCGTCGCCGTCGGGCTGGACGTCACCCGCGCCCCCGACGGCGGTCTGGACGTGGCCCCGTCCCTGGACCCGGCCCCGCCCGGCCCCGGGCTGTGCGGTGTGCACGCCGTGGGAGGCATCGGCTTCTACCGCGTGGAGCTCACGGACGAGGAGGCCGTGCTCCACCTGATCCCCGCCGCACGCCCCGTCCCCGAGGCCGTGCAGCAGCTCGTGCTCGCCGGCGGGCCCGTGCGCGTGCCCGCCGCGGACCGCGAGGAGTTCCTCGGCCGGATCTACCCGCGGCTGCGTGGCGCCCTGCCCGTGACCAGCGGCGACGCCTCCGTGGAGCTGCCCGAGTTCGAGCCGCCCGTGCTGCGGCTGCGCGCCGACTTCCGACCCGGCCACGAGCTCGTGCTGCGCTGGTCCTGGCTCTACTTCGACCCGCCCCGCGAACTCGGCCTCGACGCCGGCGGCGACCCCCTGCGGGACACCCGGCACGAGGACGCGGTGCTGCGCGCCGTGGCCGAGCTCTGGCCGCGCGCCGGCCGTGCGGAGGAGCAGGTCCTCGAGGGCGTGGGCGCCGCCCGGTTCTCCGAGCAGGTGCTGCCGCTGCTGCAGCGCGCGGACCACGTGCGCGTGGACGTCACCGGCGACCGCCCCGACTACCGCGAGCTGAAGGCCGCCCCGCGCATCGAGGTCGGCACGAAGGCCACGCAGAACGACTGGTTCGACCTCGGCGTGCAGGTCTCCGTGGACGGGCACGTGCTGCCGTTCGTGGAGCTGTTCACCGCGCTCGTGCAGGGCAGGACCACGCTGATCCTCGCGGACGGCTCCTACCTGGGCCTCGACCACCCCGCCTTCGACCGGCTGCGCGCCCTGCTCTCCGAGGCCGCCACCCTGCAGGAGTGGACCCCGGAGCACACCCCCGTCTCACGGCACCAGGTCGGCTTCTGGGAGGACCTCAAGGAGCTCGCGGACGAGGTGGACGAGGACCCGGAGTGGACCGCCGCCGTCGGGCGTCTGGCCGCCGTCGAGCGCCTCCCCGAGGCCCCGCGCCCCGCCGGCCTGAAGGCCGACCTGCGCCCCTACCAGGAGGAGGGCCTGCGCTGGCTCGCGTTCCTGTGGGAGCAGGACCTCGGCGGGATCCTGGCCGACGACATGGGCCTGGGCAAGACCGTCCAGACCCTCGCGCTCTTCGCCCACGCGCGCCAGGCCCGGCCCGAGCGGCCGCCGTTCCTCGTGGTCGCGCCGAGCTCCGTGGTGTCCGTGTGGGCGGCCGAGGCCGAGAAGTTCACCCCGGACCTCGACGTGCGCGTCCTGGACACCACCACCCGCAAGCGCGGCACCGCCGTGGCGGACGAGGTGGCGGGGGCGGACGTGGTGGTCACCAGCTACACGCTCCTGAGGATCGACGCCGGCCAGTACGGCGGACTCGACTGGGGCGGGGTGGTCTTCGACGAGGCACAGTTCCTGAAGAACCGCGCCGCGAAGGTGCACACGGTGGCCCGCGACCTGCGCGCCCCCTTCCGGCTGGCCATCACCGGCACGCCGATGGAGAACTCCCTCAGCGACCTGTGGGCGCTGCTGGGCGTCGTCGTGCCGGGCCTGTTCCCGAGCCACCGCCGGTTCCGCGAGACCTACGTGACCCCCATCGAGACCGGGGGGGACCCCGAGCGGATGGCGGCCCTGCGCCGCCGCGTGCGCCCGTTCATGCTGCGCCGCTCCAAGGAGCTCGTGGCGAAGGACCTGCCGTCCAAGCAGGAGCAGATCCTCCAGGTGGAGCTCGAGCCGGCCCACCGCAAGCTCTACGACCGCGTGCTCCAGCGCGAGCGCCGCAAGGTGTTGGGCCTGCTCGGGGACATGGACGGCAACCGGTTCACCATCTTCACGTCGCTCACGCTGCTGCGGATGCTCGCGCTGGCGCCGCAGATCGTCGACGACCAGTACGCCTCCGTGCCCAGCTCGAAGCTCGAGCGGTTCCTCGACGACCTCACCGAGGTGATCGGCGAGGGGCACCGCGTGATCGTGTTCAGCCAGTTCACGAGCTTCCTGCGGGTGATCGCCGAGGAGCTGGACCACCTGGAGATCGAGCACGCGTACCTCGACGGCTCCACGCGCGGGCGCGCCGACGTGATCCGCGGCTTCCGCGAGGGCGAGGCGCCGGTGTTCCTGATCTCCCTGAAGGCGGGCGGCTTCGGCCTGACCCTGACCGAGGCGGACTACGTGTTCCTCATGGATCCGTGGTGGAACCCCGCTGCGGAGGCGCAGGCCGTGGACCGGGCGCACCGGATCGGGCAGGAGCGGACCGTGATGGTCTACCGGCTCGTGTCCGAGGGGACGATCGAGGAGAAGGTGCTCGAGCTGCAGCGGCGCAAGGCCGAGCTGTTCGGCGCGCTCATGGACGAGTCCGACGACTCCGGAGCCGGCGCCTTCACCGACTCCCTCACCGCCGAGGACATCCGGGAGATGCTCGGCGCCGAGGAGTGAGGGCCGCGCGAGGCGGGCCGGACGTTTTCGTTCACGAAACGGCGGCGTGTCGCGACGTTTTCGTTGATGAAACGGCGTCCCGCCCGCCCGTTTCGTCAACGAAAGTCGTCCCCGGGGCGCCGTTTCCCGAACGAAAGCGGGGGGTAGCCTCGGGCCATGCGTCGCCCGTCCCGGCCCAGCACCGCCGCCCCCGCCAGCACCGCCGCCCCTGCCTTCGCGCCGTCCGCCCGGTCGCAGGTGCCGCCGTTCACGGTGATGAGCATCCTCGGCCGGGTCGCCGAGCTGCGTGCCGCCGGCCACGACGTCGTCAGCCTGTGCGCGGGGGAGCCGGGCGGGGGCGCCCCGCCCGCCGTCGACGCCGCGGCCGCCGCCGTCCACGCCTCCGGCTGTGCCCTCACCTACACCCCGGCGCTGGGCCTGCCGGAGCTGCGGGCCGCCGTCGCCGGCCACTACCGCCGCTGGTACGGGCTCGACGTGCGCCCCGAGCAGGTCGCGATCACCACGGGCTCCTCGGGGGCGTTCATGCTCGGCTTCCTCGCGGCGTTCTCCCCGGGGGACCGCGTGCTCCTGCCGCGCCCCGGCTATCCGGCGTACCGCAACATCCTCACGGCGCTCGGGGTGGAGGTGGTGGACGTGGACGTCGACGCCGGCACCCGCTACCAGCCCACGGTCGCCCACCTGGAGGCGGCGCTCGCGGAGGGCCCGGTCGCGGGGCTCGTGCTCGCCTCCCCGGCCAATCCCACGGGCACGATGGTCAGCGCCGCCGAGCTCGCCGAACTCGCCCGCTGGTGCGAGGAACGCGGTGTGCGGCTCGTCTCGGACGAGATCTACCACGGCATCGTGCACACGGACGGGGAGGGGCTCGGCGCCTGCGCATGGCGCACCTCCCGCACCGCGCTCGTGGTCAGCTCGTTCTCCAAGTACTGGGGCATGCCCGGCTGGCGGCTGGGCTGGATGCTCATGCCGGACGATCTGGCCGCCGCGGTCGACGGCCTCGCCGGCTCGGTCGCCCTCTGCCCGCCCGCCGCGGCACAGGAGGCGGCCGTCCACGCGTTCAGCGAGGAGTCCTACGCGTTCTGCGCTGAGCAGGCCGGCGGCTTCACGGCGACGCGCGGCGTCGTGCTGGCCGCCCTGCCCCGGCTCGGCTGGGCCGACGCCGCCCCCGCCGACGGCGCCTTCTACCTGTGGGCCCGTCTCGCCCCGGGCATGCTGGCGGAGTTCGGCAGCGCCGTCGGCTACTGCGCCGCCCTGCTGGAGGAGGCCGGCGTCGCGCTGACCCCCGGCGACGACTTCGACGCCGTCCACGGGCCCGAGTCCGTCCGGCTCTCCTTCGCCGCCGGCCCGGACGCCCTCCACGAGGCGCTCGAGCGGATCGCCGCCTGGCACGCGGCGCGCGGCCTGGCCTGACGGGCTCCGCCGCACGCCGCACCGGCCGACGTCTCAGCCGCCCAGCCGGTAGCGGCGCCCGAGCGGCGTGTCCGTGACGGCCCGGTCGCCGCGTCGAGGGCGTCACGTGCCGGTTCCCGCGACGGGGGCGCGCCGTCGGCGCCGCCGGGATGACGGGGTGAGGTCCACCGCAGTATTGCGAATCATCCGCAACAGTCTTTATTGTGAATCAGTCGCATCTTTTCGCTCTCGTGAAAGGCTCCCCGTGTCCCACTTCGCCCCGCAGCGCCGTTCCACGCGCACCGCCACCTTCTCCGCCACCCTCGCCGCCGCGGCCATCGCCCTGACGGCGTGCGGCGCGGACGCCGACCCGTCCGGCCCGACGTCGGCACCCGCCTCCGCCGCGGGCGGCGCCCAGTCGCCGGCGGGTGAGGCGACGGCGGCCTCCTCCGTCTCCGCGGAGGACCGCGTCGACCCGACCCAGACCACCGAGGTCTCCGCGGTGACGCCGCGCATCCTGCTCTCGCACGAGGACGGGCTCACGCTGCTCGACGCCGAGTCCGGTGAGGTGGTGAAGGAGCAGGACATCACGGGCTTCACGCGGCTGAGCAACGCCGGCAACGGCAAGGACGTCCTGGTGACCACCGGGAACGGCTGGGAGGTGTTCTCCACCGGCATCCAGGCCAAGGCCCACGGCGATCACGTCCACAACTACGAGTCCGCGCCCGGCATGACCGGCGTAACGTTCCCGGGTGAGCATCCCGGCCACGTCGTCACCCACAACGGCAAGACCACCCTCTTCGCGGACGGCACGGGCGCGATCCGGACCTTCGACTCGACCCACCTGGACAAGGCGACCCCGGACCTCATGCCCGTCATGACGGAGGCCGAGACCGAGGACCCGCACCACGGCGTGGCGCTCGAGCTCTCCGACGGCACCCTCTTCACCACGCAGGGCACCGAGGACTCCCGGAACACGCTCCAGGTGATCGACCCGAAGACCGGCGAGGTCACGGCCGAGACCGACGACTGCCCCGGCAGCCACGGCGAGGCCGCGGCCCAGCCGACGGAGGCGGGCGACGTCGTCGTGATGGGCTGCGAGAACGGGCCCGTCGTGTACCGGGACGGCGAGTTCCACAAGGTGGACGTCGAGACCGAGTATCAGCGCTCCGGGAACCTGTTCGGGCTGCATGACTCGCCCATCGTCCTGGGTGATCACAAGGTCGAGGAGGAGCCGGAGGAGGCCGTCGAGCGGCCCACGGCGATCGCCCTCATCGACACCCGCACCGATGAGCTCACCACCGTGGACCTCGGCTCCTCCTACTGGTTCCGCTCGCTCGGCCGCGCCGAGGACGGTTCCGCGGTCGTGCTGACCTACGACGGCGAGGTCAACGTGATCGACGAGGAGACCGGTGAGGTCACCGCCGAGTACCCGGTGATCGAGCCGTGGAAGGAGAAGGACGAGTGGCAGGAGCCCGGCCCGATCCTGAAGGTGGCCGGGAACACCGCCTACGTCACCGACGCGGAGGCCCAAGAGCTCGTGGCCGTCGACCTGGAGACCGGTGAGACCGTCCTGGAGAAGGACCTGGAGTTCGCCCCGGTCGAGATGGCCGTGGTCACCGGCCAGCCGGAGTCCGTGAAGCCCGAGGAGGGCGCGCACGGTGACGAGGACCACGACGACGACGGCCACGAGGGCCACGACCACGGCGCCGAGCCCTCGGAGGGCCACGAGGGGCACGACCATTGATCGTGTGACGAGACTCCGGCCGGGCGCCCTTCGTGGGGAGGGGTGCCCGGTCGGCGGCCGGGGGCGTCGTGGGGACGCTGACGGCCAGGGCCGGCACCTGCCGCCGGCCCGTGGATGGAGGAGGGCGGGGTCGCGTCGTGGGGACGCGGCCCCGCCCGCCTGTCCGCAGGCCCCGCTCCGGGAGGGCCTGCCGGATCCAGGAGGGCCTGCCGGAGAGGATGCCCCGGGGATGGTGGGGTCAGTCGGCCACCGGATCGTGGTCCGTGATCACGCTCAGGCGGTACCGGGTGCCCTCGGGGGCCTCGGCGCTCACCACCAGGTCCTCCGCGTCCGACTCCGGCACCATGACGACGTATCCGCCGTAGCGGTCCGACCACCCCAGGGGTTGGTAGGCGGCGAAGCCGTCCGCCCCGAGGATGCCCACCGAGGACGGGCCGGCGTCCGGGTCGTCGCACAGCAGCATCAGGCGCAGGCCGAGATCGGCTGGACCATAGCCCAGGCCCACGCCGGCCGGGGCCGCGCCACCGAGCTGGCCTGTGCCCTGTTGGACCTCGCCTTCGCAGGCCTCGGCGTCCGACCCGTGGAGGCTCACG
>NZ_JABFBB010000022.1:66414-73950 GCF_017168555.1 Micrococcus sp. KRD012 | reverse complement strand
CACGGGGAGGGGTGGGAAAGCCACCGGCCCATCGTCCCCGGTCAGGCGGCCCCGGGTCAGCCCTGCGCTGGTCCGAACTCCTTGGCCAGCTCCGCCGCCACGCCGGTGTACCCGGCCGGGGTCAGCTCCAGCAGGCGGGCCTCGGCGCCCTCGGACAGGCCCAGGCCCTGCACGAACTCGCGCATGCGGGCGGCGTCCACGCGGTGGCCGCGGGTCAGCTCCTTGAGGCGCTCGTAGGGGTTGTCCATGCCCGGCACGCCGGCGATCGCTTCGGCGCGCATGACGGTCTGGATCGCCTCGCCGAGGACCTCCCAGTTCGTGTCGAGGTCCTCGGCCAGCACGGGCTCGGCCACCTGGAGCTGGCCCATGCCCTTGGTGACGTTGGTCAGGGCGAGCACCGAGTGGCCGAGGGCCACGCCGATGTTGCGCTGCGACGTCGAGTCCGTGAGGTCGCGCTGCCAGCGGGACTCCACGAGGGTGGCGCCCAGCGAGTCGAGCAGGGCGCAGGAGAGCTCGAGGTTGGCCTCCGCGTTCTCGAAGCGGATCGGGTTCACCTTGTGCGGCATGGTGGAGGAGCCGGTCGCGCCGGCCACGGGGATCTGCGCGAAGTAGCCGATGGAGATGTAGCTCCACACGTCCACGCAGAAGCCGTGGAGGATCCGGTTGAAGCGCGCGACGTCGGCGTACAGCTCCGCCTGCCAGTCGTGGGACTCGATCTGGGTGGTCAGCGGGTTCCAGGTGAGGCCGAGGTGCTCCACGAAGGACCGGGACAGGGCCGGCCAGTCCGCGTCCGGGGCGGCGGCGAGGTGGGCGGCGTAGGTGCCGGTGGCGCCGTTGATCTTGCCCAGGTACTCCTGGCCGGCGATGCGCCGGGTCTGACGGGTCAGACGGTGCACGAACACGGCCATCTCCTTGCCCAGCGTGGTGGGCGTGGCCGGCTGGCCGTGCGTGCGGGAGAGCATGGGGGTCTCGGCGGCCTCGGCGGCCATCGCGGAGACGGTGGCCACGGCGGCGCGGGCAGCCGGCAGCCAGACCTGCTCGACGGCGTCGCGCACGCCCACCGCGTAGGCGAGGTTGTTGATGTCCTCGGAGGTGCACGCGAAGTGCACGAGCGGCTTCAGCCGGCCCAGGCCCAGCCCCTCGAGGCGGTCGGCGATGAAGTACTCGACGGCCTTCACGTCGTGCACCGTGACCTTCTCGGTGGCCGCCAGCTCGGCCACGGACTCCGCGTCGAAGTCCGTGACGATCGCCCGCAGGCCCGCCTGCTGCTCGGCCGTGAGCGGCTCGAGACCCGGCAGCACGCGCTGCTCGGCCAGGTGGATGAACCACTCGACCTCCACGTGGATGCGGTTGCGGTTCAGCGCCGCCTCGGACAGGTGCTCCACGAGCGGCTCCACCGCCGCGCGGTAGCGGCCGTCCAGGGGGCCGAGGGCGATGCCGGCCTCGGCGAGGGAACGGCGGTGGGCGGTGGACGCGGGCGCGGGCTGCGAGGTCATGGCCCCCATTCTGGCAGGCGCCGCGGACGCCCGACGCAGGCGACGACCGGGTCCGTCCTCGACCGCGACGGGGTGGCGGGTGCAACATGCGGACGCGCCCGGTGGCCCGGGGCGCGGTGGACCTACCGTGGCTGACGTCGCCGTCGCCCGGCGTCGGCGTGCCGAGAGGGATGAGGAGACCGAGATGACGGAACGGACCGGGCAGGCCCACGAGGCCGGGACGATCGACCGGCTGATGGCCGGGTGGGTCGCCGACGTCGAGACCCCGGACGCCTGCACCGCCCACCTGCTCTGCGACCGATGGCCGGCCGACGCCGTGGCGTTCCGGTTCGTGGCGGAGGACATGTCCGCCGTCGACCTCACCTTCGGCGAGCTGGCCGACCGCTCCCGCCGCCTCGCCACCGGTCTCGCCGCCCGCGGCGTCACGCGCGGCGACCGGGTCCCCGTGATGATGTCCAAACGGGAGGAGCTCGTCATCACGCTGCTGGCCCTCTGGCGGCTCGGCGCCGTGCACGTGCCGCTGTTCACCGCGTTCGCAGAGGGCGCCGCACGGATGCGCATCGAGGGCGCGGCGGCGCGGCTCGTCGTCGCCGAACCCCGTCAGGCCGAGAAGCTCACGGACATCCCCGGCATCGAGATCATCCGCACCGGCCCGGAGTGGGACGCGCTCGCGGACTCCGCGCCGCTGGCCGAGGACGTCGCCGTCGGCGGGGACGGGCCGATCGCCCTGCTGTTCACCTCCGGCACCACCGGCCGCCCCAAGGGGGTGCCCGTGCCGCTGCGCGCGGCCGCCGCGTTCGCCGTCTACCTCACGTGCGCGGTGGACCTGCGCCCCGAGGACCTGTTCTGGAACGCGGCCGACCACGGCTGGGCGTACGGGCTGTACTACGGGATCGTCGGCACGCTGGTGCTCGGGGCGACCTCGGTGCAGTACCGCGGCGCCTTCTCCCCGGCGACCATGGTCGAGGTGATCCGCTCGCAGGGCATCACGAACCTCGCCGGCGCCCCCACGATGTTCCGCGCGCTGGCCAAGGCCGGGGAGGTCACCGAGGACGCCCCGCTGCGGCTGCGGCGCGTGTCCACGGCGGGGGAGCCGCTGCCGCCGTCCGTGCTCGAGTGGGGCCGGACGGCCCTCGGCACGGAGATCCGCGACCACTACGGCCAGACCGAGCTGGGCATGGTCATCTGCACCCTCGCGCACCCCGAGCTGGCCGCGCCGCCCCGCCCGGGTTCGATGGGTGTGCCCCTGCCGGGGATCGCCGCCGAGATCCGGGACGGGCAGATCGCGATCGACGCGGCCTCGCCCCTGTTCTGGTTCCCCGGCTACCTCGGGGAGCCGGAGAAGACCGCGGAGCGTTTCACCCCGGACGGGCGCTGGTACCTGACCGGGGACACCGCCCGGCAGGACGACGACGGCTGGTTCTTCTTCTCCTCCCGGGACGACGACGTGATCCTCGCCGCCGGCTACCGGATCGGCCCGTTCGACGTGGAGTCCGTGCTCATCGACCACCCGCGGGTGCAGGAGGTCGCCGTCGTCGGCCTGCCGGACCCGGAGGGGGTGCGGGGCGAGGAGGTCGTGGCGTTCGTGGTGCCCGCCGGGGCCGTCGCGGACCCGGACGCCCTGGCGGCCGAGCTGCAGGCCAAGGTCCGCGACGAGTACTCCAAGCACGCCTACCCGCGCCGGGTGCACTTCGTGGACCGGCTGCCCAAGACCCCCTCCGGCAAGCTGCAGCGGTTCCTGCTGCGCCAGGGCGCCGCCGGCTGACTCAACGGTGCACGAGCCGCAGGAACGCGCCGATCATCGGCAGGTCCTCGGGGCGGGTGGGCAGCGCGTCCGCGAGGGCGGGGGAGTGGACGAGGTAGGCGGCCCACTGCCCGCGCGAGATCGACACGTTGAGCCGGTTACGGTTCAGGAGGAAGTCCAGCCCGCGCGGCACCTCCTGCGGTGAGGACGCCGCCATCGTCAGGATCGCGACGGCGGCCTCCCGGCCCTGGAACTTGTCCACGGTGCCGACGGTGGTGCCCTCGAGACCGGCGGCGTCGAGCGCCTCCCGGACCGTGGCGACCTGCGCGTTGTACGGGGCCACCACGATCACGTCGGACGGCTCGAGCGGCCGGCCGGGGTCGTCCGGGCCGGTGGACCAGGTGCGGCCGAGCAGTGACCGGACGATCTCGACGACGGCCGCGGCCTCCTCCGGCGAGGACACCGCGTTGCCCGTGTGGGAGACCGGCCACGGGTGCAGCCCGGGCTCCACGCCGTCGAGCCGGCGGGCGTCCGTGACGTCCTCCTTCGCGCCGAGCTCGCCGGCGTAGGAGAGCGTGGAGACGGCCTCCGTCAGCGCGGAGTGCATACGCCAGGAGGTGTCCAGGAAGAAGCCGCGGTCTGCGCGCAGCACCGGCTCGTCGGCGGCCAGCCAGCTCAGCGCGGCCTCGCCAATCGGCTGGGGGTGGGTCCCCTTGGTGACCTGCGGCAGCTGCTGGGGGTCGCCGAGCAGGAGCACAGTGCGGGCCATGGCCGCCGCGGCGAGGGTGTGCGCCAGGGAGAATTGCCCGGCCTCGTCGATCACCAGGAGGTCGAACTCCTGCACGTCCTCGTGCGCGAAGGTCCAGGCGGTGCCGCCGACGACGTGGCCGGGGAGGCCGATGTACGGCTTGGCGTCCGACACCGTGGCCCAGGGGCGCTCGGGCGCGTCCTTGCCGCGCTTCTCCGCCTTGAGCACCTGTTTCTTCGGCACCCCGATGGACACGAGCTTGCCCAGGAAGTTCTCCACCACGGCGTGGGACTGGGCCGTGACGCCCACGCTCCACCCGCGTTCGAGCAGGGCCTTCACGGCGTGGCTCCCCACGTGGGTCTTGCCCGTCCCGGGAGGGCCCTGGACGGCGACGTAGGAGCCCCGCGCGGACTCGAGCGCCTCCACGAGCGCCTCCCAGCCCTGGCGGGCGGGAGCGGGCGCGGAGTCGCCCTCGCGCAGCTCGGTGGAGATGGCCGCCAGGGGGCGGCCGGCGGTCGCCGGGGGGCGGCGCGCCAGGATGTCGAAGGCGGCCGTGGACGGGGCGGCGGCGTCGCCTCCCGATCCCGGCAGACCGCCGGCCTGCACCGCGGTCCGGGCGCGCTCGCGCAGGCGCTCCTTGAGCTTGTCCGTGTTCACCACCGTGTGGGCGAACGCCGCCATGGGCAGCTCCGAATGCTGCTCCACGTCCTGCGTGGGGATCTTCTCCCGCAGCAGCACCACGGAGCTGCCGTCCGGGCGGTCCTCGACGTCCTCCACGACGGCCTTGGCACCGACCCAGCGCACCGCGTTGGGTTGGAGGAGGTCGCGGCGGTCCGCCGGGACGTCCTCGTACACCGTGATGGCCTCGGCTCCGGGCTGCAGCGAGCTCCCCGGCTCCAGGGTGCCGGTCATCCGCAGCACCCGCTGGAAGGTCCGAGCGCCCTTGGGTCGGTGCCAGTCCTCGGCCACGTCCACGCGGTCCGCCACGACGTTGGCGCGGGCGTCCTGCCACTCATCCGGCGGGGAGATGCCGCGGTCGAAGAAGGCCCACCACACGGGTTTGTCCTCGCGCTGGTAGAAGCCCAGCCCGGCGGCGAGCAGGGCCACGCCGCGCTGCTCGTCGTCCAGGACGGCGTCCGCGTCGTCCGCGGTGGGCAGGAGGCCCAGGAGGTCCGCCTCCAGGCGCGCGTCCTCGCCCTCCAAGGCGGGGGCGGGCTCGACGAGGTGCTCATCGTCGTCGGGCCGGGGTGCCGTGGCGCCGTGCTCGGCGGTGCGCCCCACCTGCTCCAGCAGCCAGTCCCGCAGCCGCGCCGTGGAGACGCAGTCGTACCGGTTGTAGTCCTCGATGTCGGCGCGGATCGCCCGCGCGACCTCGGTGTCTCCGGCCTCCAGCGCGGCGACGTACCGGTGGTACTCGGTGACGCTGTCCGCCGCCGTCGTGACGCCGTCCTCCGCCCGGTGCTCCACCCCCATGTAGAGGGGCTCCAGCTTCTTGATGGAGTAGCTCGGCACACCGGCCCGCAGGGCGGCGCGGACCGTGGAGTAGAGGTCCACGAACAGCCCCGCGCGCAGCCAGTCGTCCAGCTCGCGCTCGCCCACGCCGTGGCGCACGGTCAGGCGCTTCAGCGCGGTGACCTCGTACGCGGCGTAGTGGTAGATCCGCATCCCCGGGTGGGCCGCGCGCCGCGCCTCCACGAACGCCACGAACCGCTCGAGCGCCGCCCGCTCGGCGGCACGGGTGTCCGCCCACAGGCCCGTGAACCGGAAGTCGGCCGAGGCGGTGCGCGCGGTGTCCCCGCCCGGCGCCTCGACCCAGCCCCACAGATACTCGAGGCCCTCCATGCTCCCGTCCGCGGAGACCCACAGCGGGTCCCCCTCGAAGTCGAAGAAGACGTCTCCGGCGTCCGGCACGGGCAGCCCCGCCACGGCCCGCGGGTCCACGATCCGATGCGGCGGCAGCCCGTCCGCCCCGGCCGGCTCCAGCTGGATCGCCGCCTGTTCCCGCAGTGCCTCCCACGTGCGGCGGGCCATGCCCTCCGGCGGTGCGACGGACGCCGCGAGCTGCTCGATGGTCATGATGCCGGCCTCGCGCAGCCGGGTGCGCTGCAATCGCGTGGCCCCCGCCGTGAGCAGCACGTCCCGGTGCTCGGCGACGGCCTCCTCGCACGCCTCGCATGCGCCGCAGACGCTCAGGCGGTCGTCACCCCAGCGGGCGGGCTCCCCGGCGGCCACATGATCCTGCAGCAGCGCCTCCAGCCGGGCGCGCTGGTGCCGGTACACCGGGATCACCTCGTCCAGGTCCGCGACGTGCCGGGAACCGTCCCCGAGCCACAGGCTGCCCTGCCGCGCCCGCGGCACGCCCATGCCGTCCAGCAGGTCCGCGTACGCGGCGATCTGCAGCAGCGCCGTCACCCGCGCATGCCGGGCCAGCTTCGTGTCCACCACCTCGTACGCACCCTCGGGGTGCTCCTCGTCCGTGCGGAGCACGAGAAAGTCGGCCAGGCCGCCGAACGCGCCGTCGTGCAGCATCCCCTGGAACACGACGGCGGGACGCGCGGCCAACGCCGCCGCGGTGCGCTCGCGGGCGGCCCGCACGCCCTCGGGCGTGTAGCGCTCCGGGCGGGTGAGCCGGACCACCTGGTCTGCGCCCTGCTCCGCCTCGAGTCGCGCGAGCACGCGGGACTCGTGCTCGTCCCCGAGGCGGGAGACCCGCTCGAGGAACGCGTCCGCCACGCCGATCCGCGGGGCGCGCCCGAGCGCGGGGTCCACCGTCCCGCGCAGCCACCCGTACGTGCACGTCGCGGCGGCGGTGATGTCCGAGGGGCTGAGCATGAAGGAGGCGCGGTCCGGCGCGAAGGTCACCATGCGGTCACCCTAGACAGGAGCCGCGGACACGATAGGCGGGGCCGCGCACAGGATCCCGGTGCGCCTCGCCCCGGCGGCGGGGCGACAGGGGGCGGCTCGCGTCACACACCGGACCGGACTTGACGTGGGTCACATCCAGGGAGTTACCTAATGATCGTTCAGTAATTCTCTGCGCCGCCGCGCCGGCGCGCCCGTGCCGGCAGGGAGGCCCGCCCATGACCGAGACCGCCCACCACCCCATGCTCGCGGAGGACCGCGTGGCACGGTGGCTCGGCGTCACCCTCGAGGCCGCCGAGAAGGACCACGCGCGCATCCGGATGACGCTCACCGAGGACCAGCACAACGGCTTCGGCCTGGCCCACGGCGGCGCCGTCTTCGCGTTCGCGGACACGTGCTTCGCGCTGACCTGCAACGACCCCGCCTCGGACGGCTCCACCCTCACCGTGGCCTCCGGCGTGGACGTCAACTTCCTCGCGGCCACCCGCGCCGGGCAGACCCTCGTCGCGGAGGGCCGCCTGGTCGCCGCCGCCGGCCGCTCGGCCGTCTATGACATCACCGTCACCACCGACGACGGCACCCCGGTGGCCGCCTTCCGCGGCCGCTCCCGCACCATCCCCGCCCCCGGACGCTGACCGGCGGGCGCACCCGCCGGTCAGCGTCCGGGGGCGGGGATGGTGCGGGAG
>NZ_JABFBB010000022.1:52638-66314 GCF_017168555.1 Micrococcus sp. KRD012 | reverse complement strand
GGCCTCGATCCCCAACCCGTACACGCCGGCACCCCTGCCCGCCCCCGCCGACCGCGGGGCCCCGGACCCCGAGGAGACGATGAGCCGGGACCAGATCGAGGCGCTCCAGTTCGAACGCCTCCGCTGGACCCTGCACCACGCCTACGAGAACGTGCCCGCGTATCGGGAGCACTTCGACGCGCACGGCGTCCACCCCTCGGACTTCAGGGAGCTCGGGGACCTGGCCAAGTTCCCGTACACGGACAAGGAGTTCCTGCGGAAGAGCTACCCGTTCGGCGCGTTCGCCGCCACGGGCCCCGAGCTGCGTCGCATCCACGCCTCCTCCGGCACCACCGGCCAGCCCACCGTGGTCGGCTACACCGACGACGACCTGGCCACGTGGGCCACCCTCGTCGCCCGCTGCTTCCGCGCCGGCGGCATCCGCCCCGGTGACCGCGTGCACAACGCGTACGGCTACGGCCTGTTCACCGGCGGCCTCGGCGCCCACTATGGCGCCGAGCGCGTCGGGGCGGCCGTGATCCCGATGTCCGGCGGGCAGACGGAGAAGCAGGTGCAGCTGATCACCGACTTCCAGCCGCGCGCCATCCTCTCCACACCCACCTACCTGCTGACCATCGCGGACGGCTTCAAGAAGCTCGGTCTGGACCCCCGCGAGTCCTCCCTCGAGGTCGCGATCCTCGGCGCCGAGCCGTGGACCGAGGAGATGCGCCGCGAGATCGAGCAGACCTTCGACCTCGACGCCCTGGACATCTACGGCCTCTCCGAGGTCATGGGCCCGGGCGTGGCCGGTGAGTCCGCGGCCACCAAGGACGGCTCCCACATCTGGGAGGACCACTTCCGCCCCGAGATCATCGACCCGCTCACGGACGAGGTCCTCGAGACCGGCCGCCACGGCGAGCTCGTCTTCACCTCGCTCACCAAGCAGGCGCTGCCGATCATCCGGTACCGCACCCACGACCTCACCCGCCTGCTGCCGGGCACCACGCACCCGGGCCACCGCCGCATGGGCCGCATCACCGGCCGCTCGGACGACATGATCATCCTGCGCGGCGTGAACCTGTTCCCGTCGCAGATCGAGGAGCTGGCCCTCAAGGAGCCGGCCCTGTCGCCGCACTTCACCCTCGAGATCACCCGCCCGGACCGCATGGACCAGATGGCCGTGAACATCGAGCGCCGTGATCATGCGTCCCTCGAGGAGGCCCAGGCCTGCGCGGCGCACCTGCGCATGGAGATCAAGACGAAGATCGGCTCCTCGTGCGTGATCAACGTGGTGGAGCCGGAGTCCCTGGCCCGCTCCTCCGGCAAGCTCAAGCGGATCTACGACCTGCGCGACCAGGCCTGATCCCGTCCCCGCGGCCGATCCCGACGCCGGCGTGCCCGGTAGAGTGGGCCGGTGCGCCGTCGTCGTCGGCGTCCGCCCGCCCCCGAAGGCCCCAGAGCAGCCCCACCCCGCGCCGCGGCCGGCCCGGCTATGACCGGCAGACGCTGCTGGCCGAGTGCGTCGAGCTCTTCAACCGGCACGGCTACGAGGCGACGTCCATGGGCATGCTCGCCACCCACCTGGGCATCTCCAAGTCCGCGATCTACCACCACGTGGAGTCCAAGGAGGCGATCCTCGACCACGCGGTGACGGAGGCGCTCGACGCCCTCGAGGCGTGCCTGGACGATGTGGTGGCCAGCGGGGCCGACGCCGGCGCGCAGGTCGAGGCGGCCATCCGCGGCACGCTCGGGGTGCTGGCGGAGAAGCAGCCCGAGGTGACCCTGCTGCTGCGCCTGCGCGGGAACTCGGCGGTCGAGGTGGCCGCCGTCGAGCGCCGGCGCGAGATCACCCGGCGCTTCGGGGACCTGCTCGAGGCCGCCCAGGCCGCGGGTGCGGTGCGCTCCGACGTGACCCCGCGCAACCTCGCCCGCCTCGCGCTGGGCATGATCAACTCGATCGTCGACTGGTACCGGCCGGATCGCGGCGTCCCCGGCCAGCAGGGACCGGGCCAGATGATCGACGCCGTCACGGGCGTGGTGCTCGGGGGTCTGCGGGGCTGAGGGGCCGCTGTCCTCAGCCCTCGCCGTCGAGCGCGGCGAGCACGTCGGCCACGATCGAGGCCGCGCGGTCCTCGGCGTCCGTGGGCACCCCGCCGTCCGCGTCGGCCTGGGCCACGGCCACGGTGCGGGCGCCGTCCTGCACGGCAGTGAGGTGGGAGTAGACGGACCCCCCGGGGGCCGGGAGCGCCGTGTACGCGGTGCCGCCCTCGTGCTCGGTCCGCGTCACGCTCTCCACGTCGAGCCCGGCCAGGTCCACCCCGGTGCAGGCCTGCGCCGCCGCTCGGGCGTCCTCCAGGGCGGCGCGGGCGGCCTCCTCCGTGGGGTACACGGTGACGCGCACGCCGAGCGGAGTGACCTCGGCGTCGGGGGACGCCGTGAAGGAGGGCGCCAGCGTCGTGGTGGGCCCGCCGCCGGTGGTGGCGGCCGTCTCCGGCTGGGCCGTGAGCCCCAGGTCCGCCGCCCCGGCCTCGGCGTCCCGCTCCAGGGCGGAGCGGGTGGCGTCCAGGCAGGCCTGCTGTTCCGCGCTGCGGGTGGGAGCCGGGCTCGCGCCGGCGTCGACCGCCTGCTCCAGGCCGGCGGCCCGCTGGCGCAGCTCCGTCTGCCGCTCCAGCGGCGAGGCGGCGCTCAGCCCCACCTCGGACCCCGGCCCCGCGGCCCGCTGCACGGCGGCCTGCACCGCCAGGGTCCGCTGCCCGTCCAGCGCGGCGGGCATCTCGAGGGACAGGCTGCCCGAGGCGGAGGTGCCGCCCGTGCTCTCCGTGGAGGCGCTGGCCGTGCTCTCCGCCGCGCCCGTGCTCGCCGTGGAGCTGCTGGCCGCGGGCGACGTGGACGCGGACGAGGCCGCCGTCGTCGTGGACGACGCCGACGAGGGGGCGGGGGAGGAGGGCTCCGCGCTGCCGCCGCCCGCGCATCCGGTGAGGGCGAGTGCGCCCACGGCGAGGACGCCGAGCAGGGGGAGTCGGGGGGTCGTCATGGCCCGACTCTACGTGCACTGTGACGGATGCCACAAGGAAGCGGCGGGGGCACGCAACGGGGCCGCCCGATGCGTGATGCGCACCGGACGGCCCCTGATCCGTCAGCGGAGGAGGTCAGCCGAGCGGGGTGTCCTTGTCGCCCAGGTTCCAGTCCTCCACCGGGCCGAGGTTCTCCCCGTCCGGCCCGTAGCGGTAGAAGCCCTGGCCGTCGGCCACGCCGCTGTGGCCCTCGGCGATGCTCTTCTCGAGCAGCTCAGCGAAGCCGAGCTGCCAGTCGACGCCCGTGTTGCGGGAGACGTTGGCGGCCACGTGGAAGCCCACGATGTCATAGGTCTGGAACGGGCCGCGCTCGTTGCCGGTGGCCACGCGCCAGGTGCGGTCGATGTCCGCCGGGTTGCCCACGCCGTGCATGTACAGCTTGGAGCCGGCCTGCAGCCACGGGATGAGCAGGGAGTTGAGGAAGTAGCCCGGGATCTCCTTGCGCACGTGCACGGGGACCATGCCGGTCTCCTCGGCGAACTGCAGGGCTCCCGCGACGGCCTCCGGCGAGGTCGCGGCGGTGCCCATGACCTCGGCGGTGTTCTGCGCCCAGATGCGGTTGGCGTAGTGCAGGGCCAGGAAGCGCTCCGGATGGCCGCTGGCGTCGGCGAAGTCCGAGGGCAGCAGGGAGGAGGTGTTCGTGGCGAACAGGGTCGTGGCGGGGGCGAGCTCGCCCACCTGGGCCCACACCTTGCGCTTGAGCTCCAGGTTCTCCGGGACGGCCTCGATCACGATGTCCGCATCCGCCAGGGCCTCGCCGAGGTCCGAGGTCGGCGTGATGCGGGCGATGGCCTCGTCGAAGCGCTGCGGGTCGTAGCCCTCCCCGAGGTCTGCTTCGTAGCCTTGGCGGATCCACGCCCAGCGGCGCTCGATCCCCTCGAGGGCGGCGGGCACGGCGTCGTAGGCCATCACCTTCTTGCCGTGGTACGCCGCCTGCATGATGATCTGCGAACCCAGCACGCCGGTGCCCAGCACGGCGACCTGCTCGAAACGGGTGAACTCGGACATGTGTGTCGACCTTCTTCTCTCGCGGTCCGAATGGGACGTACAGGTGAACGCCCCGGGCACGCTCCTTGTTCCCGGGGACGACGACGGGCCGCCCGGCGCGCAGCGGGCGCACGGGACGGCCCGTCGAAGCAGGGGGGCTCAGCCCTGGGAGGTCTCGGACGGGGCCATCGGCCAGGTCTTGGCCACGAGCGTCAGCACGTCGTACTGGGCGCAGAGCTCGTCCTTCTGGTTGTGGATCCGGCAGTCCCAGGCCACCTCGCCGTACTCGTCGCTCACGCGCGGGGTGATGCGCTTGGCCGTCAGGGTCACGCGGATGGCGTCGTCGTAGGTCACCGGCGTGATGAAGCGCAGGTTCTCCAGGCCGTAGTTGGCCAGCACCGGGCCCGGATCCGGGGCCACGAACAGCCCCGCGGCCCACGAGACCAGCAGGTAGCCGTGGGCCACCCGGCGCGGGAAGAACGGGTTGGCCATGGCGGCCTCCTCGTCCGTGTGCGCGTAGAACCTGTCCCCGGTCTCCTCCGCGAAGGCGGTGATGTCCTCCAGGGTGACGGTGCGCAGGCCGGAGGCGAACTGGTCGCCCACCGTCAGCTCGGCCAGGGACTTGTAGAACGGGTGCACGGCCGTGCCGGCCTCCACGTCCTCGCGCGTCACCGTGTGGGCCGCGGCGCCCTGATGCCACACGCCGGTGATGGCCGTGAGCATGTCCGGGGAGCCCTGGATCGCCGTACGCTGCATGTAGTGCTTCACGGCGCGGACCCCGCCGAGCTCCTCGCCGCCGCCGGCGCGGCCGGGGCCGCCGTGGATCAGCACCGGCACGGGGGCGCCATGGCCCGTGGTGGTCGCGGCGGTCTGGCGGTTCAGGACGTGCACGCGGCCGTGGTGGGCGCCGATCCCGGCGGCGAACGCGCGGGCGGTCTCACCGTCGTTCGTGGCGACCGTGGCCACGAGCGACCCCGAGCCCAGGGCGGCCAGGGCCACGGCGTCGGCCACGTCCGTGTAGCCGATCACCGAGGTGACCGGACCGAACGCCTCGACGCTGTGCACCTCGGGGGTGCGCGCGTCCTCGAAGGTGAGCACCGTGGGGGCGAAGAACGCGCCGGACTCGGCGTCGGCGTCACCGGTCGAGCCCTCGGGGCCGCCGAGGCGGACCTGACCGCCGGCGTCGACCAGGCGCTGCACCGCGCCGCGGACCTCGCCCTGCTGCTCCTTCGAGGCCAGGGCGCCCATGGTGGTGCCCTCGACGCGCGGGTCGCCCAGGACGACCTTCGCGGCCAGGCGCTCGGTGAGGGCGGCGGTCACGGCCTCGACCCGGTCCTGCGGGACGATCACCCGGCGGATGGCCGTGCACTTCTGGCCGGCCTTGACCGTCATCTCCTGGAAGACGACCTTCACGAACGCCTCGAACTCGGGGGACTCCGGGTCCGCGTCCGGGCCGAGGATGGCGGCGTTGAGGGAGTCGGTCTCCGCGGTGAAGCGGACGCCGCCCTCCTGCACGTTCGGGTGCTTCTTCAGCGTAGCCGCGGTGGCGGCGGAGCCGGTGAACGCGACGTGGTCGCGGTAGTCCAGGTGGTCCAGCAGGTCGCGGGCGGAGCCGGAGATCAGCTGGATCGAGCCCTCGGGCAGCACGCCGGACTCGAGCATCAGCTCGACGCACTTCTGCGTGACGTAGCCGGTGGGGGTGGCCGGCTTGACCACGGTGGGCACGCCCGCGACGAAGGCCGGGGCGAACTTCTCGAGCATGCCCCACACGGGGAAGTTGAAGGCGTTGATCTGCACGGCCACGCCCGGGATGCGCTGGTAGATGTGCTCGCCGATGAAGGAGCCGTCGCGGGAGAGGGGCTCCACGTCGCCGTCGATGATCACGGTGGAGTTCGGCAGCTCGCGGCGGCCCTTGCCGGAGAACGTGAAGAGGGTGCCGATGCCGCCGTCGACGTCGAAGGCGTGGTCGCGCTGCGTGGCGCCGGTGGCGAAGGAGACGTCGTAGAGCTCCTGGACGCGGGAGTTCAGGTAGAGCGCGAGCTCCTTGAGCTTGAGGGCGCGCTCGTGGATGGTCAGCGCGCCCAGGGCCTGCTGGCCGACGGTGCGGGCGTGCTCGATGGCGGCGGCCGTGTCGAGGCCGTCGGTGGAGACGCCGGTCAGGCGCGCGCCGGTGTTCGCGTCCGTCACGTCGGTGACCTTGGACGGGTGCGACGGCGTCCACCAGCTGCCGGCGACGTAGCTGGGGAGGATCTCCGGGAGGGAGGGGGCGGTGACGGTCACGGGGGCGTCGTGGGGAGGGCCTGGCGGCGCGGCCCGTGGCGCCGAAGCCCGCAGACGCGCCGCTACGGCCAGGACGTAGCGGCGTGTCTGCGGGCCTCGGTGGGGCGTCGTCCACAGATCCCGGCGGACGACGACGGCGGCCCGCCCGGATCGGGCACGCTCGGCCCATGCCCCGCTCGCCCGCGCCCCTGCCCCCGATGCGCTGCGGACTGGACGGCCTCCTCCGCGCTCCGACGGTGTTCTCGACCCCGGCCGCGCGCGAGGCGGGCGTGAGCGCGGCCCGGCTGCGGCGCGGGGACGTGGTCTCCCTCGGCTGGGGGCTCTGGGGCCGGCGCGGCGTCGAACCGGACCCCATGGACCATGTGCGGGCACTGCAGGATCTGCACCCCGAGGGCGTGTTCAGCCACGTCACGGCCGCCAGGGTGCTCGGCCTGTGGCTGACCGGGCCGCTCGCCGCCGACCGGTCCGTGCACGTCGCGACCCCGCGCGGCCACGGCACCGCGTCGAGCCGGGCCGGGGTCCGCTCACACCGCCTCCGCGCCGACGCACCGGTGCGGATCGTGGACGGGGTGCGCGTGACCGCACCGGGGTGGATCTTCGTGGACCTCGCCGCGCAGGCCGGGCCGCTTGAGCATCTCGTCGCGCTCGGGGACAGCATGGTGCGGACGGCACCCACGGAGGCCCGCCGCCGTCGGCTGCCTCCCGGGGTGACGGACGTGGCCGAGCTGCGCGCCGCCGTCGAGGAACGCGGTCGGGTGCGCGGGATCCGTGCGGCCCGGGAGGCGCTGGAGCTCGTGCGTCCCGGGGCCGACTCGCCGCAGGAGAGCCGGCTGCGGGCGCGGCTCGCCCGGGACGGCGTCCCCGAGCCCGCAGTGAACCGGTGCATCCGCCTCGCCACGGGACAGCGGCTCCGCGTCGATCTGGTGTGGGCGGAGGCCAAGGTGGCCGTCGAGTACGACGGCGATCAGCACCGCACGGATCGCCGGCAGTGGCGTGAGGACCGCGAGCGGGACGCGGCCCTGCGCGCGGAGGGGTGGGAGGTGATCCGGGTGACCGCCGACGTGTTCCTGCCGGGGCACTGGGAGCTCTTCGTGCGGCAGCTGCGGGGCCTGGTGGCCGCGCGGACGATGCCGGGCCGAGTGCCGCCGTCGTGGATCTGACCCGCCCAGGCCCGCAGACGCGCCGCTTCCGCCGGGACGTAGCGGCGCGTCTGCGGGCCTCGGCGAGAGGGGCGGGAGCCTCGGGCCGGCGTCGACCCCCTGCCCCTCGTCTCCGGACCGGCGTAGAATCGAGCACCGGTCCTCTCGGACCCGCCCCACCCCCTCATCCGGAGAGTTTCGCTGCATGCTGCGCACCATGTTCCACGCCAAGATCCACCGGGCCACCGTGACCCAGGCGGACCTGCACTACGTGGGCTCCGTGACCGTGGACCAGGACCTGCTGGACGCCGCGGACATCCTCCCCGGCGAGCTCGTGTCCATCGTGGACGTCACCAACGGCGCGCGACTGGAGACCTACACCATCGCGGGCGAACGGGGCTCCGGCGTGCTCGGCATCAACGGCGCCGCCGCCCACCTGGTGCATCCGGGGGACATCGTCATCCTCATCGCCTACGGGCAGATGGACGACGACGAGGCTCGCCTCTTCCAGCCCAAGGTCGTCCACGTGGACGCGGACAACAGGATCGTGGAGCTCGGCGTCGACCCCGCCGACGGCCTCCTCGACGGCCTCTCCCGCCCGCCGCTGTCCCGCGAGTGGAACGAGGCCCAGGCCGAGCTCTGAGCCGGCCGGGGCGCCGGGCCGTCATGGACGAGACGTTCGAGCGGGATCAGCGGTCGGCACGGCCTTCGCCCCGAGCGCCCGACGCGCGGAGCGCATCGCGGCCGCGTGGCTGAGGCCCATCGCGGCGCGGGCGCCCGGCACGCGGGACACAGCGCGCATCCACGGCGAGGTCAGCACCACCTCCTGCTCCCACGCCACGACGCAGCGCGGCGCGTGTCCGGCCGGGGCGCCGTCGTCGTGGACGGTGACCCGCACGGTGCCCGTCAGGTCCCCGCTCAGGCGCGCGACCAGAAGGCCGCGGGCACGGTCGTCGATGAGACGCTCCATCGTCAGACGCACCGGCACGAACCCCCGCAGCCGGACGGCGGCGCGGTCGGGGCCCAGGCGACGGGCGCGCGGGACGGCCGGCCACCAGCGTGGGTAGCCGGCCGGGTCGGCGAGCAGGGCCAGCACGGACCGGGCGTCCGCGGGGACGGCCCAGCGGTGGGTGAAGCGGAAGGGGCGGTCGACCGACATCAGGCCCGGCCGAAGGTCTCGGGGTCCACGGGGCGCCGGGTGCGGGGGAGCTTCGCGACGACCAACAGGTACGACTCCGTGACGAGGTCCCGCACGAGCTGCTCGTCGAGGGCCGGGTGCGCGGCCAGGCTGAGCCAGTGCCGCTTGTCCATGTGATAGCCGGGCGTGATCGCCGCGGGCAGGGCCGCGCGCAGCTGGGCGCCGTCCTCCGGGCGGGCCTTGACGTTCACGAGGCGGCGCCCGTCGTGGTCGATGAACACCGCGAACAGCTTCCCCTGCACCTTCATGACCTCGGTGTCCGGGCCGAAGGGGTGCGACGCGGCGCTGCCCGGCAGCTCGAGGGCGCGGTCGCGGGCGACGCGCAGCAGCGTGGGCTCGTCCATACCCGTCACGCTAGCCGCGCCGCCCCGCACTTTCGAACGTGATATCGGGGGAATGGGCGCTTTCGAACGGGAGATAGGCCCTATCTCCCGTTCGAAAGCGCCTGCCCCGGGGGCTCAGCGGTAGTCGAAGAAGCCCTTGCCGGACTTCCGGCCGAGCTCGCCGCGGGCCACCATGTCTCGCATGAGCTGCGGCGGGGCGAAGCGCTCACCCAGCTGGGACTCGAGGTACTCCGCGATGCCCAGGCGCACGTCCAGGCCCACGATGTCGGTCAGGGCCAGCGGGCCGACCGGGAACTTGTAGCCCAGCACCATGGCGGCGTCGATGTCCTCGGGGGAGGCCACGCCCTCCTCGACCATGCGGATGGCCTCGAGCGCGATCGCCACGCCCAGGCGCGACGAGGCGAAGCCCGGGGCGTCCTTGACGACGACGGGGGTCTTGCCCAGGCCGTGCACCCACTCCACGGCCTTGGCCTGGAGCTCCGCACCGGTCTGCTCGCCGATCACGACCTCCACGAGCTTCGACGCGGGCACCGGGTTGAAGTAGTGCAGGCCGCAGAAGCGCTCGGGGCGCTGCAGATGCGTGGCGATCTCGTCGATGGACAGGGAGGAGGTGTTGCTGGCCAGCCAGGCGTCCTCCCGCAGGTGGGCCTCGACGTCGGTGAGCGCCTCGATCTTCACCTGCATGTCCTCGAACACGGCCTCGACCACGAGGTCGCAGCGGGCGAAGTCGGCGCGGTCCAGGGAGACGGTCAGGCGCTGCGCCCACACGTCCAGGTCGCCGTCGATCTTCCCGCGCTCGAGGGAGGCGGCCAGGTCGGCCTCGATGCGCTCCTCGGCGGCCTCGGCCGACTGCGGGTCGCGCTCGACGACGACCACCTCGGACGAGCCGGAGACGAGGAACGCGTGGGCGATGCCGCCGCCCATCCGGCCGCCGCCGAGGACGCCGACGACGGCGGGCACGGAGGACGGAGCGGTGTCAGGGGTGCGCTGCTGATCGGTCATGTCGGTCCTCACTTCTTCTTGCGGTCCAGGAACGCCTGCATGCGCTCGAACTTGGCCTCGGACTCGAACAGGATGGCCTGCGCGATCTCGTCCACGTGGGGGTGGGCCTCGCGAGGGAGGTGGAAGACGCGCTTGGACAGCCGCACCGCCAGCGGGTCCTGCTGCGCGATGCGGTCGGCGAGGGCGTCGGCGGCGTCGAGGAGGACGTCCGGCTCGTGAAGCTCGGTGACGAGCTTGAGCTCGAGGGCCTCCTGCGCGTCCAGGATCCGTCCGGCGAGCAGCAGCTCGAGGGCCACCGGCTCACCCACCAGCTCCTTGAGCCGCCACTGGGCGCCCGCAGCGGCCGTGATCCCCAGACTCGTCTCGGGCTGGCCCATCTTCAGCGCCGGGGTGGCGATGCGGAAGTCGGCCGCGTAGGCCAGTTCCGCGCCGCCGCCGAGGGCGAAGCCGTCGATCGCCGCGATCACGGGCATGGGCAGCCGGTGGATGCGGTCGAAGACCTGTGAGTTCACGCCGCGCAGGGCGTCGTCGCGGCGGCGCTCGCGCAGCTGTCCGATGTCCGCGCCGGAGGCGAAGATGCCGGAGAACGTCCCCGGCTCGCGCTTCGACTCCACCTGTGTGCCCGAGATGATCAGGATCTTCGGCTCGCGTTCGAGGTGGGCGCAGAGTTCGTGGAACTCGTCGACCATGGTCTGGTCGATCGCGTTGCGCACGCCCGGGCGGTCCATGCGCGCGTGGACGCGGTCCTCACGCTCCTCGACGCGCAGTGCCGTGAAGTGGCTGAAGCCGGTCATCTGCTCAGACCCTCTCGACGAGCATCGCGGAGCCCTGGCCCACGCCCACGCACATCGTGGCCAGGCCCCTGTCCGCGCCCTCACGCTCCATCCGACCGAGCAGCGTGACCACGAGACGCGACCCCGAGGAGCCCAGCGGATGGCCCAGGGCGATCGCGCCGCCGTCGGCGTTGACGGTCTCCGGGTCCAGGCCGAGGCGCCGCATCGAGGCCAGGGACTGGGTGGCGAAGGCCTCGTTGAGCTCGACGGCGCCCAGATCCGCCACGGACCAGCCGGAGCGCTCGAGGGCCTTCTCGGTGGCCGGGACGGGGCCCAGACCCATGATCTCGGGGGCCAGGCCCGCCGAGGTAGACTCCACGACGCGGGCCCGCGGGGTCAGGCCGTACTTCTGCGCGGCCCGCTCGGAGACGACGAGGATCGACGAGGCGCCGTCGTTGAGGGAGGAGGAGTTGCCGGCGGTGACCACGCCGTCCTTCTTGATGATCGGGCGCAGGCCGGCGAGCACCTCGGGGGTGGAGCCGGGGCGGGGGCCCTCGTCCGTGTCCACGATCGTCTCGGCGCCCTTGCGGCCGGTGACGACGACGGGCACGATCTCGTCCGCGAAGCGGCCGGCCTCGATGGCGGCCAGCGCGCGCGCATGCGAGCGGGCAGCGAAGGCGTCGGCGTCCTCGCGGGTGATGCCGTCCACCTCGCCGACCTCCTCGGCGGTCTCCGGCATGGAGAAGGTGAACTTCTCCCCGAACTCGCCGTCCGCGAAGCGCGGGTTCACGAAGCGCCAGCCGATCGCGGTGTCGAAGGCCGCGCCGGGCTTGGCGAACGCCGTCGTCGGCTTCTCCATCACCCAGGGGGCGCGGGACATCGACTCCACGCCGCCGGCCACGACGACGTCGGCCATCCCGGAGCGCACCATCGCGGTGGCGATGCCGATCGCGGACATGCCGGATGCGCAGAGGCGGTTCACGGTGATGCCCGGGACGGTGTCCGGGAAGCCGGCCAGCAGCCAGGCCATGCGGGCGACGTTGCGGTTCTCCTCGCCGGCGCCGTTGGCGTTGCCGAGGATGACGTCGTCCACGACCGACGGGTCGATGCCGGCGTCCTCGATCACGGCCTTGACGGTCAGGGCGGCGAGGTCGTCGGGGCGGACGGAGGAGAGGGCGCCGCCGTACTTGCCGACGGGCGTGCGGCGACCGCCGACGAGCAGGGCCTGGGACTGTGCGGACATGGAGACTCCTTGAGTGACCGACAACGGGGCGGGCGCGGGCGCGGCAAATTACCGACCGTGCGTTCAGGTTCAGTATCCCGGGCCGGTGTGACGGGGGTCAACTGCGGGGCGGGTGTGACGGGGCAGAGGCGCACCCCGCGCCAAAGCCCGCAGACGCGCCGTTTCGTCCCCGAGGTAGCGGCGTGTCTGCGGGCCTCGGCGCCGGTCCGGTCGCCCACGACGACGGCGCGCCCTTCCGGAGGAGGACGCGCCGTCGTCGTGGGGTGGGGGCGGGCGAAGCCCGTCAGGCGGGCCAGATCAGGCCGGGACCACCGGGTGGGAGCGGGTGGCGACGACCTGCTCGTCGTGCAGCTCGCGGTCCTGGATGCCCTTGGGGACGAACAGGACGGCGATGAGCGAGACCGCGGAGATCGCGATGATGTACCAGGCCACGTTCTCCCAGCCGGTCTTCACGAGCTGGTCGGCGATCAGAGGGGCGAAGGCGCCGCCGATGATGGTGCCGAGCGCGTAGCCGATGGAGACGCCGGAGAAGCGGACGCGGGCCGGGAACATCTCGGCGTACATCGCCGACTGCGGGCCGTAGGACGGGCCCAGGCCGAGGGTCAGGACGAACAGGCCCAGCGAGAACAGCGGCAGAGACGCGGTGTTCAGCAGCCCGAACAGCGGGAAGGCCCAGACGATCAGGAAGCCGTAGCCGAGGACGAAGGTCAGCTTGCGGCCGATCTTGTCCGAGATCCAGCCGCCGAGCAGGGTGAAGATGAACCAGCCGACGCCGCCGACGAGGCTCGCGATGAGCACCTCGGAGGAGGTCATGCCCAGGCCCTTCGGGCCGCCGTACTTCGAGAACCACGCGATGAGCAGGTAGCCGACGCCGTTGTTCGCGGCGAAGATCACGGCGGCGAGGATGACCTCCTTGGTGTGGTGCCGGAAGAGCTCGCCCAGCGGGGCGGACTCGTCCACCTTGAGCTGCTGCATCTCCTTGAAGACCGGGGACTCCTCCACGGCCTTGCGGATCAGGTAGCCGACGACGATCAGCACCACGGAGATCAGGAACGGGATGCGCCAGCCCCAGGCGAGGAACTGCTCCTCGGACATGGTGGAGCGCACGATGAACAGCACGCCGGTGGCCAGGATCATGCCCAGCGGCACGCCGATCTGCGGGGCGGAGCCGAACAGGCCGCGCTTGCCGTGGGGGGCGTGCTCCACGGACAGCAGCGCCGCGCCGCCCCACTCGCCGCCGGCGGACAGGCCCTGCAGCAGGCGCAGCACGACGAGCAGGATCGGCGCCCACACCCCGATCTGGGCGTAGGTGGGCAGCAGGCCGATGAGGGTGGTGGCCAGGCCCATGCCGATCAGCGTGAGGGACAGGACGAACTTGCGGCCGAAGCGGTCGCCGAGGTGGCCGGCGATGATCGCACCGAGCGGGCGGATGAGGAAGGAGATGCCGAGGGTGGCCCACGCGGCGATCTGGGAGCCGTTCTCGCCCATCGGCTGGAAGAAGAGGGCGGCGAAGACGAGTGCGGTGGCCTGGGCGAAGATGAAGAAGTCGTACCACTCGATGGTGGTGCCGACCATGGTGCCGGCGATGACCTTGCGCTCCTCGCGGCGCTGCTCGGGGGTGCGGGGGTCGGCGGCGCGGCGGGGCGCGACCGGGGAC
>NZ_JABFBB010000022.1:13652-52538 GCF_017168555.1 Micrococcus sp. KRD012 | reverse complement strand
GTGTCCTTGGTCGGGGAGGCGGCGGGCGGCCGCGGGGAGGCGGAGGCTGGCGAGGGAGCCGCGGACGGGATGTGGGGTGGATCGCATCGTATACGATCCACGTGATTCAGCGCACAGGACCGGCGTCACACTTCGGTCACCCGGGAGCGGGGGCTGCCCACCCCACGGGACGACGACGGCGCCGCGCCCTTCACGCAAAGGGTGCGGCGCCGTCGTCGGTGGCGGGGTGCGGCGGCTCAGCCGCGACCGGTGAACTCCGGCTTCCGCTTCTCCTGGAAGGCCTGGAAGCCCTCGGCGTAGTCGGCGGTGCCGCAGAGCTCGCCCTGGGCGATGTTCTCCGCGTCGAGGGACTCCCAGAGGCCCACGCGCCGGTCGCGGACCTGGGCCACGAGCTCCTTCGACGCGCGGAACGCGAGGGTCGCGCCGGAGGCCACCTGGGCGACCTTGGCGCGGGTGAACTCGAGCAGCTCGTCCGCGGGCAGGGCCCGGGAGAACAGCCCGGCCTGGACGGCCTCGGCGCCCGAGAGGAGCTCGGCCGTGTAGATCAGGTCCAGGGTGCGGTGCGCGCCCAGGCGCTCGGTGAACAGCCAGTGGCCGCCCGAGTCCAGGGTGGCCCCGAGGTTCGCGAACGGCGAGCCGATCTTCGCGTTCTCGGCCACGTACACCACGTCCGTGGCGATCGCGAGGCCCAGGCCCACGCCCAGGCAGGCGCCCTGCACCGCCGCGAAGGTGGGGACCGGGATCGCGGACATGGCCCGCAGCACCGGGGTGACCTTGTCCCGCAGGTAGGCGGTGGCGTCGTCCTCGGCCGGGACCACGGCGGAGATGTCGCGGCCCGCGCAGAAGCCGCGGCCCTCGCCGCGCAGCAGCACGGCCCGGACCTCGCCGGACTCGACGCCGGCGGCGGCCCGCTCGTAGGCGGCCTGGAGTTCGGCCAGCGCGGCCTCGTCCAGGGCGTTCATCCTCTGGGGGGCGTCCAGCACGATCTCGGCGACGCCGTTCTCGACGGTGATCTCGATCATCGGGGGCTCCTTCGGTCTCGTGGGCGGGCGCTCAGGCGTCGAAGTCCAGCGTGATCGAGTCGGAGGTCGGGCGGGTCTGGCACGTGAGCACGTAGCCCTTCTCCACCTCGTCCTTCTCGAGCGCGTAGTTCTCGTCCATCTCGTACGCGCCGTCGACGACCTTGGCACGGCAGGTGCCGCACACGCCGCCGGCGCACGCGAAGGGCACGTCCGAGCGGACGCGCAGCGCGGCGTTGAGGACCGTCTCGTGGGCGGACTGGGGGGACTCGACCTTGGCGGTGAGGCCGTCGAGGTTGAACTCGATGGTCACGTTGTCGCCCTTCGGGTCCACCTCCACCACACGGCCGGAGTGGCCCTGCGGGTTCTCCGGGCGGCCGGTGGTGAACAGCTCGAAGCGCACGTCGTCCTCGGACACGCCGCGGGCGGCGAGCGTCTCACGGGTGAGCTGCACGAGCTCGAACGGGCCGCAGAGGAACCACTCGTCGGTGCCCTCCACGCCGATCACGCGGTCCAGGAGGGTGGTGAGCTTGTCCTCGTCGATGCGACCGGAGAGCAGCGGGGACACGCGCTGCTCGCGGGAGAGCACGTGGTGCACCGTGAACCGGGCCGGGTACTTGTCCTTGAGGTCGCCGATCTCCTCGGCGAACATCACGTCCATGGCGGAGCGGTTCGCGTAGACCAGGTCGAAGCGCGAGGTCTCGGAGGCCGCGAGCACGGCCTTGGCGATCGCCATGATCGGGGTGATGCCCGAGCCGGCCGCGAACGCCACCAGGTGCGTGTCCTTCTTCTCCGCGACCTTCTCCGCCGCCACCTTCTGGGCGTCGTTGAGGGAGGTGACGTGCGTGCGGGACGTGAACGCGCCCTGCGGGTTCATCACGTCGATCCTCTCGCCGACCTCGAGGCTCTCGTTGGCCCACGTGGAGAACGTGCCGCCGATGTCCTTCTTCACGGCCACGCGGATCTCGCCGCGCTTCGGGACGGCGCAGATCGAGTAGGACCGGCGCACCTCGGCGCCGTCGAGCTCCTTGCGCAGGGCCACGTACTGACCCGGCACGTAGTCGTAGTCGTCGGCGAGCTCCTCGGGCACCGCGAAGGTGACCTCCACGGAGTCGTCGGTCAGGCGGCGCAGCTCGGACACCTCGAGGGTGTTGAACGTGGCGCGGCGCTTGCCGGTGGCGGGGGCGTCGGTGGTCTCGGTCATCAGTGCACCTTGAAGTAGTCGAAGGGCTCGAGGCACTCCCGGCAGGTGTAGAGGGCCTTGCAGGAGGTGGAGCCGAAGCGGGTGATCTCGCGGGTGTTCAGGGAGTGGCAGCGCGGGCACTTCACGGCCATGCCGATCCTGACCGGGCCGTCCGTGGTGCGCGCGACGGGCGGGGCGATGCCGTACTCGTTGAGCTTGGCCTTGCCCTCGTCCGTCATCCAGTCCGTGGTCCACGCCGGCTGGAGCACCAGGCGCACCTCGGCGTCGGGGAACCCGGCGCGCTCGAGCGCGCGGCTGACGTCCGTGGTGATGGTGTCCATGGCGGGACAGCCGGAATAGGTGGGCGTGATGACGACGACGGCCCTCTCGCCATCGGCCCGTGCCTCCCGGAGGATCCCGAGGTCCGCGATGGACAGCACGGGGATCTCCGGGTCGTGCACGGTGGAGGCCGCATCCCAGACCCGCGCGTCGGCGGGATCGGCGGGGCGCAGCTCGCCGGCGGTGGTCACCAGGTCGCTCCCGGGTGACGGCGCGCCAGGGACTGCATCTCCGCGAGGATGTACCCGCGGTACTCGCTCATGGCACCGGAACGGTCGCCGCCGCGGGCGGTGCCCGTCGTCGGCACGGTCAGGCCGGCCTCCTCGATGGCCGCGCGGATGCGGGTCATCGTGGGCTCCTCCAGCGAGGACGGCAGCACGGCGACGCCCTGCTCGGCGAGGGCGCGGACGACGTCGTCGTCGTGGAAGAGCTCGGCCACGTAGGGCCACAGCTCGTCCAGGCCGCGCTGCATGCGGCGCTTCGACTCCTCGGTGCCCATGGCCAGGCGCTGCAGCCACAGGGCGGCGTGGTCCTGGTGGTACAGGACCTCCTTGAGGGCCTTGTCCGCGATGGCGGCGAGCGTGGGGTCCGTGGACTCGCGCAGGCGGGTGTACAGCTCGTACGAGTAGAACGAGTAGTACAGCTGGCGGGCGATCGTCTTGGCGAAGTCGCCGTTCTCGGCCTCCACGAGGCGGACGGAGCGGAACTCCTCCTCGTCGCGGAAGTACGCGAGCTCGTCCTCGGTCCTGCCCCACGCGGTGCCGGCGTAGGAGAGGAGGAAGCGGGCTTGGCCTACGAGGTCCAGGGCGATGTTGCCCAGGGCGATGTCCTCCTCGAGCTCCGGGGCGCGCGAGATCCACCAGGACAGGCGCTGGCCGAGCATCAGGGCGTCGTCGCCGAGGGCGAGGGCGTAGCGGGCGACGTCGTCGCTCGCCTTCTGCTCGCCCGCCGCGATCTCCTCCGCGGTGATGGCCACGCCCGCGGAGTGCTTCGTGGCCGAGTCGTTGGTCGCGAAGCTCACAGGTGCGGCACCCCCTCGGACTGCTGGTAGTAGGTGGCGTGACGGTAGGACTTGCCCTGCGCGGACTCGAAGAAGCCGCCCTTGGAGTCCGGGTCGGAGGCCGCGATGGCCTCGGCCGGGACGACCCACACGGAGGTGCCCTCATTGCGGCGGGTGTACAGGTCACGCGCGTTGCGCAGCGCCAGGGTGGCGTCCGGGGCGTGCAGTGAGCCGGCGTGCACGTGGGAGAGGCCGCGGTTGGCGCGGACGAAGACCTCCCACAGGGGCCAGGCGTGGGAGGCGGCGGTGGTCTCGCTCATGGGTCAGGCTCCGATCAGGTGGGTCTCGGCCGGCGCGTTCTGCTCGGCCTGGCGGCGGGCGTAGGCGGCGGCGGCCTCGCGGACCCAGGCGCCGTCCTCGTGGGCCTGGATGCGGCGGGCCATCCGCTGGGTGTTCATGGGGCCGTTGCCCTTGATCACGGACATGAACTCGTCCCAGTCCAGCTCGCCGAAGTCGTAGTGGCCGCGCTCCTCGTTCCACTTCAGGTCCGGGTCCGGCAGGGTGAGGCCGAGGGCCTCGGCCTGCGGGACGATCATGTCCACGAAGCGCTGGCGCAGGTCGTCGTTGGAGAAACGCTTGACCTTCCAGGCCATGGACTGGCGGGAGTTGGGGGAGTCCTCGTCCGGCGGGCCGAACATCTGCAGGGCCGGGCCGTAGAAGCGGTTCACGGCGTCCTGGGCCATCTGCTTCTGCTCCGGGGTGCCGTGCGAGAGCTCGTAGAGGATCTCCCAGCCCTGGCGCTGGTGGAACGACTCCTCCTTGCAGATGCGCACCATCGCGCGGCCGTACGGGCCGTAGGAGGCGCGGCACAGCGGCACCTGGTTGCAGATCGCGGCGCCGTCGACGAGCCAGCCGATCGCGCCCATGTCCGCCCAGGTGCGGGCCGGGTAGTTGAAGATCGAGGAGTACTTCGCGCGGCCGGAGAGCAGCTGCGCGTTCAGCTCGTCCCGCGGGGTGCCGAGGGTCTCGGCGGCGGAGTACAGGTACAGGCCGTGGCCGGCCTCGTCCTGGACCTTGGCCATGAGGATCGCCTTGCGCTTCAGGGAGGGGGCGCGGGTGATCCAGTTGGCCTCCGGCTGCATGCCGATGATCTCGGAGTGCGCGTGCTGGGAGACCTGGCGGGTCAGGGACTTGCGGTACGCCTCGGGCATCCAGTCGCGGGGCTCGATGCGCGAGTCCTCCGCGATCAGGCGATCGAAGTTCTCCTGGCCGGCCGCATCCTCGGGGGACGGGACGGAGGCCAGGTGCTGGGGGGAGCTGGTCTGCGTCATGGGGATCACCTCACGCTGAGTGCGGGCTGGTTCCGTGGTCAGGGCGCACCGGGGCGCACCGAATTACTGACCGCTCGTTCAGGATAGGCCAGGGTGTGACCTCGGTCAACACGCCGGGGCATGCGGGGCCCGGGTGCGATGCGGCCGTCGGGACGGTGCGGGACGGTTCTCTCCTGCACAGGCGTCCCGACGGCGTCCCCCATCCCCGGATCGTCCCTCGCCGCGGTCGCGGGACCCGGGTCCTCCCTACGGTGGCCGCATGTCACCCCTCATCGGACCTCAGCAGATCGCCACGGCCCTGCGGGCCGTCGGACTCGACGACGACGCCGCCCGCCTGGCCGCGTGGGCCGACCCCGCCCGGCGCGAGCGGGAGGCCGCCGAGCAGGCCCTCGCCGACCTCGCCGCGGCCCAGACGCAGCTGCGCACGGCGCTGGGCGGGCTGGTCAGCGCCGCCACGGACGTGCGCTCGGCGATGCACACGGCATGGCGCGGGGAGGCCGCCGGCGCCTATGGGGAGGCCGTCCGGCGGGCGGCGACCCTGGCGGCGGAGCTCGAACGGGAGGCCGGGGAGTGGCTCGCCCTGCGGGCCACCGCCGAGCGGGACGCCGAGGACGCGCGCCGGAACGCGGAGGCCCGGCAGCGGGCGGCCGAGGAGACCGCGCTGGCCGTCCTGCGCTCGCTGGCGGTGGCGGCATGACCGGCGGGCGGGGTGCGAGCCCGGGGGCGGTGGCCTTCAGCACGCACGGCGGCCCGGGCTCGATCTACGCGGAGGCCGAGGAGATGCGCGTCGTGGCCGGCCGGCACGAGCACGCCGCCGAAGAGGCGGCCGGAGCCTCGTGGCAGGTCGACGCGGCCGCCTTCGGGCTGGGCCGGTCGGCCGCGTGGCTCGCCTCCGCCGCCCTGCTGCAGGACCGGCTGGCGGAGGCGGTCGGCCGGGTGCGGAGCCTGTCGGAGCAGTGCGCCGAGCTGCACCGTGACCTGCTCTCCGCGGCGGCCCGCTACGAGGAGGCCGAGCGCGCGGCGGCCGGCATCATGGCCGCCGAGGACGCCTCCCTGGAGGAGCTGCCGGCGCTGCTCTGGCGGGACGGCCATGACGGCCTCACCACCCGCGAGGCGGAGCGGCTCGTGCAGGACGTCGTCCAGGCGGTGCCCGAGGCCATCGTGGCCGCCATGCTCGCGGCCGCCGGGTTCCCCCTGCTCGCGGCGCTGGCGCGGATCGACGTGAAGATGCTGACGAGGGCGCAGAAGCGCGTGCTGAAGCGGCCCGTCTCCTCCGCGGCGAAGAAGGGGACGGATGCCGCGTCGGACCTCACCGAGGCGCTGCGGGTCTCCCCGGACGAGGCATGGACCGTGGCGGCGGACGCCCTGACCCTCGCCGGCGCGGCGCCCCGGGGCGCGGTGACCCTGCACGGGGCGCCGCAGGACCGGCCGACGGCGCCCGCCCTGCTGGACGGCTCGGCCACGGGGCTGGCCTCTCTCATCCCGCGCGAGGAGGGGGACGGCGACCTCACGGTCACGGAGGTGGTGCGAGAGAACGGGAGCCGCGCCTGGGTGGTGGGCCTGCCGGGCACCCGCGGCGGCCTGATCCCCGATCCCGAGTCGACCGACCCGTGGGACGCCGGCGGGCTGCTGGACGCACTCGGCTCCGAGTCCGAGGTCACGGCCCCGGCGGTGCGGGCGGCGCTCGAGGCGGCCGGCGTCCCGCACGGCGCCCCGCTCGTCCTGGCCGGCCACTCCCAGGGCGGGGTGCACGCCGTCAATCTGGCCGGGCGTGAGGACTTCACGTCCGTGTATCCCGTGGCCGGCGTCATGACGGTCGCGGCGCCGTCCGGCAACGCGGTGGAGACCGGGCGGACCGCGGTGCTGGAGTTCTCCTCGGACGGGGACCTGGCCGTCGCCGCGGACGGGGCGCCCACCCCCGTCTCGTCGCGCCGGGCCGAGGTGGTCTTCCACCCGGCCGGCCACGGGTGGGATGCGCCCGGGGGCGGCTTTCGGACCGCCTCTCCGCTGGCGGCCGAGGACGACCTGGGCGCCGCCCACGACTTCGACGCCCAGGTGGACCTGATCCGGCAGTTCGAGGCCGCCGAGCCCGCGTCCCGGGCGGAGGTCGCCGGGCTCTCCGCCGCGTTGGCCGGGCTGACCGCCGGCACCGTGGCCTCGAGCCGGGCGGTGCGCCTGCGCCGCACGCCGCCCGAGCGGGACCACCTGCCCCCGGGATCCCGGTGAGCGCGCCGGCGGCGGGGCGCCCGCCGCCGCCCGCTCAGTTCGCGTCGAGCAGCACGCCCGCGAAGAACGCGTTCAGGCGGTCGACCTCGTCCAGGCCGAAGACGCCGGAGACGTACTGGTCCGGGCGGACCACGACGACGGCGCCGTCACGGCTGATGCCGCGGGCCTCGAAGATGTCCTCACCGTGCTTGGGCTGACACGTGGCGAAGATGTTGTTCAGGTCGTGCAGGCCGAGGGAGCCGGTGGTCGGGCGGAAGATCGACGGCACGTCCGGGTGGGCGAACTCGGTCTGCTCCTGCTGGTACACGACCTTGATGTCGAAGCGGGCGTCCTCCGGCCTGTCCGACGGGGTGTGGCGGTTGCGGAAGGACCGCGGGTCCTCCACGATCGCCTTCGCCCACGCCGCGACCTTCGAATCCTCGGCGCGCGGGGAGGCGGCGTCGGCGAACACGTACACGCGCCAGCGGCCGTCCGCGCGGTGCAGGTGGCCCAGGTGCTTGACGTTGGTGTCGCACGAGCGCTCCACCAGCGCCGACTTGAAGCGCTTGCCGATGGGGTAGCCCTGCGCCAGCGCCTGGCCGGTGGCGTCCGTGGTGAGGAGGGAGGGCTGGTACTGCGTCATGAAGCCGGCCGGGAACTCGGCGGTCTTCGTGTAGAACTCGGCCACCTCGTTCGGGTCGCCCAGCTCGGAGGTGGGCTTGGCCATGAGCGTCGACCACTCCTTGTCGAAGTCGATCAGGTTCTTGGCGATCTCCTTGCGCTCCTCCGAGTAGGTCGGCACGAGCTCGACCGGGGCCATCCCGGAGAGCACCTGGCCCAGCTTCCAGCCGAGGTTCCAGCCGTCCTGCATGGACACGTTCATGCCCTGGCCGGCCTTCGCGGAGTGGGTGTGGCAGGCGTCGCCGAGCAGGAACACGTTGGGGTGGGCCACGCGCTCGCGGTTGTCGAAGCCCGAGGTGAGGCGGTGGCCCACCTCGTACACCGAATGCCAGGCGACCTCCTTCACGTCCAGCGTGTAGGGGCGCAGGATCTGCTGGGCCCGGCGGATGATCTCCTCGAGCGGAGTCTGACGAACCTTGTGGTCGTCGTCCGCCGGGACCTCGCCGAGGTCCACGTACATGCGGAACAGGTGGCCGCCCTCGCGGGGGATCAGGAGGATCGAGCCGCTGGACGAGTGGATCGCGCACTTGGTGCGGATGTCCGGGAAGTCCGTGTCGGCCAGCGCGTCCATGACGCCCCACGCGTGGTTCGCGGCGTCGCCGGTCAGGGTGTGGCCGATCGCCTTGCGGACGCGAGAGCCCGCGCCGTCCGCGCCCACCACGTACTTGGCGCGCACCTGGCGGGTCGGGCCCGAGGCGGGGTCCTCGAGGGCGTTGCCCTGGGCATCCACGGTGCGGCGCAGGGTCACGAGCACGGGGTGCTCGCCGTCGTTCGTGTCCTCGAGGGTCTCGAACGCCCAGCCGTAGTCCGGCTGCGCGCGGGTGGGGGAGTTCTTCATGTACTCGGCGAACCAGTCCAGGATGCGGGCCTGGTTCACGATCAGGTGCGGGAACTCGGAGACGCCCTCCGGGTCGTCCTCGGCCAGCGAGGTGCGCACGATCGTGTCCGCGTCGTCCTCGGCCGGGTTCCAGAACGCCATGGAGGTCAGGTCGAAGGCCTCGTCGATGATCTCGCTTGCGAAGCCGAAGGCCTGGAAGGTCTCCACGGAGCGGGCCTGGATGCCGTCCGCCTGGCCGATCTCGAGGCGGTGGGGGCGGCGCTCGATGATGCGGGTGTGGACGTCCGGGAACATCGCGAGCTGGGCGGCGGCGATCATGCCGGCCGGGCCCGAGCCGACGATCAGCACGTCCATCTCGTCCGGCAGCTCGGCGGGGCGGTCCAGGCCGATGCCGGCCGCCACCTGGACGCGTGGGTTCGTGGAGACATAGCCGTGGTGGTGGAAGAGCATGGGGGGTCCTTTCGCTGCGGGGGATGTCGCTGCGCGGCGAGCGTGCCACCCGACGGTGTGTTCTCTCAGAGAGCACGGTGTTCCCCCTGGGAACACATGTGTGCCAGACTGTACGCGGACGTGACCGGGTTCACAACCGGCGCGCGGGTCGACCACGCCCCGGGCGCGTCACGTCCGGCACGCGAGGCGAGGAGCACGGATGGCGGAGCACGACGGCGGCCCGGTCCGGGAGGGCGCACCCTCCCAGACGCTCTCCCGCGCGCTCACCCTGCTCGAGACCGTCGTGGAGGCGCCCGAGCCGCCCACCATCGCCGACCTCGCCGACGGCCTGGGGGTCCACCGCTCGGTCGCCTACCGCGTGCTGCGCACCTTCGAGACCCATGGCCTGCTGCGCCGCGACGGCCTCGGCCGCGTCCACGCCGCCCCCGGCCTGGCCGTCCTCGCCCGCCGGGTGGAGCAGGATCTGCGCGCGGCGGCCATGCCGCACCTGACGGCCGTCTCCACGGACCTGGGCATGACCGCGTTCCTGGTGGTGTGGGACGGGGCCCACTGCCTCACCCTGGCCACGGCCGAGCCGCCCAGCGGCAACCTCGTCACGCAGCGGCCGGGGACCCGGCACCCCCTCGGGGTCGGTGCGCCGGGGATGGCGATCGCCGCCACCCTGACCGGACAGGAGTGGGCGCGGCTGCCCGGCGAGGCCCCGCCTGAGCGGCCCGAGCTCGACGACGTGCGGGAGCGCGGCTGGGCCGTCAGCTCCGACGAGGTCATCACCGGCGTCTCCTCGGTCGCGGTGCCGCTGCGGGTCCCCGGCCAGCTGCCCGCCGCCCTCGCCGTGGTCTACGCGACGCGGCCGGAGGACCCGGCGCGCCTCGGGGACCGGCTCGGTGAGGCGGCCCGGGCCGTCGCCGTCGCCTTCGGTGCGGCCTGAACCCGGGTCCCGTGGTGCCGCTCACGGCGTCCGCGGCCCGCATTACCCTGGTGGCCATGACTGATGACGCACAGCAGACGCCCGCCGTGGTCGCTCCCCACAAGAAGGTCGGCATGCTGCCGCCGTACGCCGCCGGCAAGCCGCCGGTCGCCGTCCCGGGCCTGCACCCCTACAAGCTCTCCTCGAACGAGAACCCCTACGCGCCCGTGTCCGGCGTGATCGACCGGGTGCGTCAGGTCGTGACCGGCCCGGAGGGTGCGCCCAGCACCCTCTGCCGCTACCCGGACACCCTCTCCACCGGCCTGCGCCAGGCCCTGGCCGCGCACCTGGACGTCCCGGCGGACGACGTCGTGACCGGCGCCGGCTCCCTCGGCGCCCTGGCCCAGGTCATCACCGCCTTCGCCGGCCACGGCGAGGCCGGGGAGGGCGACGAGGTGATCTTCGCGTGGCGCTCCTTCGAGGCCTACCCGATCGTGGTCCGCACCGCCGGTGCCGTGGACGTGCAGGTGCCGCTCACCGCGGACCACCGCCACGACCTGCCGGCCATGCTGGAGGCGATCACGGAGCGGACCCGCGTGATCCTGCTCTGCACCCCCAACAACCCGACCGGCCCCGTGCTCACCACCGCCGAGGTCGAGGACTTCCTGGCGCGCGTGCCCGCGCACATCCTCGTGGTCATCGACGAGGCGTACGTGGAGTTCGTCCGCGACGAGGACGCGGTCAAGGGCCTGGAGATGTACCGCAAGCACGCGAACGTCGTCGTGCTGCGCACCTTCTCGAAGGCGCACGGCCTGGCCAACCTGCGCGTGGGCTACTCGGTCTCGCAGCCGGAGATCACGAAGGCCCTGCGCACCGTGGCCACCCCGTTCGCGGTGTCCACGGTGGCCGAGGAGGCCGCGATCGCCTCGCTCGAGCACCTGGACGAGGTCCTCGAGCGCGTGCAGATCGTCGTCGACGAGCGCGAGCGCGTCGCCGCCGCCCTGGCCGAGGCCGGCTGGGACCTGCCCTCCTCGCAGGCCAACTTCGTGTGGCTGCCGCTCGGCGAGCGCACGCAGGCGTTCGCCGAAGCCGCCCAGGCCCGGGCCCTGTCCGTCCGGGCGTTCGCGGGCGAGGGCGTGCGCGTGAGCATCGGCGAGCAGGAGGCCAACGACCGCTTCCTCGAGGTCGCGCGCGACTTCCTGACGTGAGCGGGTCGGCGCGGGCTCACGCCGGCGGCCCGATCACCCGCCACATCAGGCGGCGGTACAGCAGCGCGCACGCGGTGAGGACCAGTGCCCCGGCGAGCACCGGGGTGACCAGGTAGTGCCAGTCCGCGTTGCTCAGCATGACCGTCAGCGCGGTGGCGCCTGCGGGGGCGTGGATCACGCGGAGCCCGGCCATGACGGCCATCGCCAGGCCCATGCCGGCCGCGAGCGAGTACCAGGCCAGGGGCAGCACGGAGATCACGGCGATCCCGCATGCGGCTGAGACCACGTGCCCCACGAGCACGTTGGCGGGGTGGGAGTGCGGGCCGTGCGGCACGAGGAACACGAGCACGCAGGACGAGCCGAAGGCGCCCACCAGCAGCGGCGCGGAGGCCAGGTCCTCGCCGAGGCTGAGGGTGGCGATGGTCAGTGCCCCCGCGATCGAGGCCGCGAGGACCACGTGCCAGGGCAGACGGGGGGCCAGCGGGCGACGCCACGGGTCCAGGAACCGTGGGGGACGCAGACCGGGCAGGCGGGTCATGCGCTCGTCTCATCTCCTCGTGACTCGGTCGCGGCCCGGGTCGGGCTCCTCCAGGGTAGGCCGCGGGCGGGGCCCGGGGCCTACCCTGGAGGAGCATACGAGATGTAGCTCCGTCTCGTGGGCTCGGAGAGGTGTATAAGAGACAGGGGGGAGGGACTGTGACGGCCGCTCAGCGGCGCAGCGCCACGAGGGCGTCCTCGGCGTCCCGTGCGGCCTCGGAGGAACGCCGGTTGACTTATCCCGGGTGCGGCGGCCTACGACCGGTGATAACTCAACCGACGACGGCGGCCCGCAGGCCGCCCCGCGCCGTGAAAGGCCAGCGGCACGCCACGGGCGAGGCCCCCGAGCGCGGCCGGAATGTGCCGAGGAATCTCCTTGACGCCCCACCGGGGGGGGGATGATGATTACCCTACTCACAGGGGTATGAGAGACATCACAGATGGTCAGGGGGATCTTCTGGGTGTCACACAGCAAGGAGGCCATCATGGCCCTGCTCAGGAAGACTGCCGCGTGGGGAGCCGCTGCGGTCGGTGCTGCGGCGCGGGTGCAGTACGGGGCCTTGTCAGAGCCTCTCGGCGGGAACTGACCGTGACGGGCAGGGGGCTGCGGACGTTCGGGCTGCTCGTCACCCGTGCCGTGCTGCTCGTGGCACTGTGCGGGCTGGCGCTGAGCCTCGTGGGCTCCCTGTCCGTCCACCAGCGGCAGTACTTCGGTGCCGCCGAGTGCGGCGACGCGGTGTGGGATGTCGGCATCGGAGGCAGCGGCGAGGTCTGGTCCGCCACGGAGGCCGCCCTGACCGGGCGGAACCTGACCCTGATGGCCAACGGGGCGGACCCCGGCGTGCGCCACCTGGCCGGCCCCGCGGCCCCGTGTCTTGCGGGCATCGACGTGCCGACCTTGGAATCTCTGCGGGCAGCGCGAGGGTTTCTGGTGCGCGAGGGCAGTGTGCTGGCCGATCGCGCAGCGGGGGAGGGGGAACTGGCGGGCCGGCCTGTGGCCCTCGCCTCATCGGCCCGCTGGCGAGGACTGCCCTCGGACGGGGTGATCCAGCCGACCCCGGCGTTCGACAACGCCGCCGCCTACGTCGGGTTCCTCGTGGGCGACCCGCCGACCTGGACGGATTCCTGCAGAACCTGCGAACCGCCGGCCTGGAAGTCGACGCGGCGCCGGCACCCACGGCGATGACCGCGTCGCTCGGGACGCCCGTGCTCGGCGTGACCTCGTCGCTGACCGGCCTCACTCTGATGAGCGTCACGGCGTTCTGGGTGCTGACTCTGCGCGCGGGGGAACGTCCCTCTTTGCGGGTGCTGCGCCTGCTCGGGGTCTCCCCGCTCCGGGCCGCCGTGTCTCGGGCTCGCGTGAGCCTGGTGCCGTTCCTCGGCGCTGCGGGGATCTCGGCCGCGCTGTGGCAGGGGATGGTGCTGACCGGCGCGGTCACGGAACCGTCCCCGCTCGTCGCAAGTGGCGTGATCCTGGTCGTGCTGCTGGGTGATGCCGTGCTCGTGGCGGCGACCCATGTGGTCTCCCTCTGGATGCGAGCGCCCCGGTGAGCCTCCGGAGTCTCGGCGTGGCTTGGAGCGACGGGCTGCGCGACACCCTGAGGTTCTGGCCGTTGGTGCTGGTCGCCTTCGTCCACGCGGTCGCCTCGTGCTCGCTCTTGGGACTGTCCTTCCAGCAGGCGAGCGAGGCGCAGGAGATCGATCGGCACCTGCAGCGGTGGGAGCAGCTCGGTGCGGCCTCGTTGCGGGGCTTCTATCTCGCGGGGCCAGGGGATCTGGAGGGAGGCGGCGCCGCGCCTGGCGACTCGCAGCAGGAGCCGCCCGAGCCCGACTTCTCTGCCGACTCCACGGCCGACTCCGCCGACGACGGTCGGCGTACGGCCGCGCTGTTGGCACTCCTGGCGGACCCGCACCGGACGGCGTACACGATGGACCCCTACGGGGACCGATTCGGCGACGACCTCCCCGGCGCCCTGCTGGTGACCGAGGACTTCTTCGCCGGGTCCGGTCTCGACGAGACGATGTCTCCGACGGGTCAGTCCCCGCATCGCGACGCCGGCGGCACTGCCGCTCCCTACGCGGTGCTGGGCAGCGACTCCTCGGCGAAGGACCCGTACGCGCTCACGGTCGGGGGCGTCCTGCCGCCGCCGACGCGTGTGCAGTTCCAGGAGGCGATGATCCCGGTGACCGGACGGCTGGCGCCGGGCGCCACCGCTCTGGATCCGATGATGGGATCGGTTCCGCTGGACGAAGCCGTCCTGGTGGTCGTCCCGACCTCGATGCTGGCGAGCCTGTACCCGCCAGACGCGTTGGAGGGCCTCCTGCTGCGCACCATCGTCCTGGGCCAGGATGCCGTCCCGGCACTGGATGCGGCAGGACGAGCCCTCGAAACGGACGCTCTGGTGGTCACCGCTGAGCCCTTGACCCCGCAGTCCTCCGCGCTCCTGCAGTCTCTGAGCGCCAGCTCCCGCACGCTGCTCGTCCTGTTCGGCGCGGCGGTGCTCGGCGCCGTCGTCTCCCTGTTCGGCGTTCTCGGCGTGCTCGCCCGGGCTCTCGCCCCCACCTGGCGGATCGCCGCGATGGTGGGTGCCGCCCGCTGGCAGGCCGCGGTGCGGATCATCGTTCCCGTGCTCTTCGCGTGGGTCCTGCCGGCCGCCGTCGGTCTCACCGCGGGCGCGTCCGCCCTGCCGGGGCCGCCGCCCACCGGTCTGACGTCCACCGCGCTCATCGCCGTCATGGCGATCGGCGCCGTCGCCACCCTGTCCTCCTGGCGCGCACTCGCGGCGACCTTCGGTCGCCGCCCCCGCCGCCACCGGCCGACCAAGGAGACCGCATGACCCTCCTCGAGGTCCACGACGTGGACAAGACGTTCCTCTCCGGCGGGGAGGCGGTGCCCGTCCTCCGGGGGGCCTCTCTGCTGGTTCCGGCCGGTGAGATGCACGCCGTCACCGGGCCCTCCGGGTCCGGGAAATCCACCCTGCTGCGGATCCTCGCGTGCCTGGACTCCCCGGATTCGGGTCGCGTCCTGCTCGGGGGCGAACCTCTCCCGGAGCCGTGGAGCCAGGGCGGGGACCGGTATCGGAACCAGCGGTGCGGCATCGTCCTGCAGGACTTCGCCCTCATGGAGCACGCCACCGCACTGGAGAACGTGATGCTGCCCCTGCGCTACGGCCCGGACCGGGTCCCGCGTGGGGAGCAGCGACGCCGCGCGGGGGAGGCCCTCGAGCGGGTGGGGTTGGGAATGCGCACGGGTCACCGGGCCCGCACGCTCTCCGGCGGGGAGAAGCAGCGGGTGGCCGTCGCCCGGGCTCTCATCAACGAGCCGCCGCTGGTCCTGGCGGACGAGCCGACGGGTGCGCTGGACCAGGCGAGGACGCGGGACGTCGTCGACCTGCTGCGCGGAGCCGTGGGGCCTGAGCGGGCCGTGGTGGTCGTGACCCATGACCCGAGGGTGGCGGCCGCCTGTGATCGGCGCTGGCACCTCGTGGACGGGGAGCTGGCCCCACAGGACTGAGGCGGCGCGCACCCTCGTCGACTTCTCGTGGCGAGCAACGTCGGTTGACTTATCCCGGGTGCGGCGGCCTGCGACCGGCGACAACTCAACCGACGACGGCGGCCCGCACCGGCACGCGCAGGTGCGGGCCGACGTCGTCCCGGCGGTGTGCTCAGGCGGTGCGCAGCACCATGCCCGGGTGGAGCATGGTCGAGACCGTCATGCCGTTGAGGCGCTGGAGGGTCTCCATCGTCACGCCGGTGCGGTGGGCGATGATCCACCAGCCGTCGTTCGGCTGCACCGTGTACGTGCCGGCGGTCGACGGCTCGGTCGTCGGGGCCGGCGTCGGAGCCGGGGTGGCCGGTGCCGGCGGCTGGCCGGCCGCCGTCGCGATGGCCTCGGCGCGGTCCCGCAGGTCGTCGAAGCGGGCCATCAGGTGCTGCCCCGGGCACGCGGTCGCGGACGTGGCCCGGTGCGGGAAGATCGTGTCCACGGTGACGGGCGTGCCCGCGGCGTACTTCGTGCTGCCGCCCGAGGTCAGGGTGACTCGGCCCCGCGCGTCGATGCCGTCGCGGTACAGGTAGTAGGCGGTGGCGCGGGCCATCGCGTCCACCACCTCCTCGGACGGGGCGACCACGTCGTAGTTGCCCATCGTGGAGATGCCCATCGTGCCCCGGTTGAACCCGCCCGCGTGCGTGCCCAGCGGGTTCGAGTCCAGGGCGCCGCGGCGGCCCTCGTAGATGTTGCCGAAGCGGTCCGTGATCAGGTGGTACGGGAAGTCGCCCCAGCCGAGGGTCCTCGTGTAGTACGCGTAGATGCCGCGCATCTGCTCCACGGCCTGGGCGCGCGAGTAGTCGTTCGTGCCGGCCGTGTGGTGGATGGTCAGCGCGCGCACCTGGTCGAACTGCGGGGAGGACTCGGCCCAGGACTCGTCCGCGCCCCACTGCGCGCGGGTGATCACGTCCGGGAGGATCTTCGCGCGCGCATCCGAGGCCGTGGCCACGGTGCGGGCCTCGGCGGGTGCGGCGCCCCCGACGACGGCGCTCGACTTCACGCCCCGCGGCAGGCCGGCCGTCTCCGCGGCCTGCTCGGCGGTCACCGCCGGGTGCGCGCTCGCGACGGTCTCGTCCGTGGCGGCCGTGCCCGGGTCGATGAGGGACAGCTCGAGGCCGGCCGGGGCTGCGCCGTCGGCGGTGGTCACGCGCAGCTGGGCGCCGTCCGCGCCGAACGCGACGAACGGGTCCGTGCCGGTGCGCGCGGGGGCGGCGTCCTCGGGCAGGACGGGCCGATCCAGGACCTGCCACGGGCCCCAGGCCCCGTCCTGACGCACGCGGATCTCCACGCGCTCGACGGCGTCGTCCGCCGCGGTGTCCCACACGGCGGCGGCCACCGTGAACGGGCGGTCCACTACGGGCTCGCCGAGCACGACGCCGGCCGGAGCCTCCTCGGCCGGGACGAGGTTCTCGCCCTCCTGCGGGACGGTCGCGACGCCGGCGCCCTCGACGGGAGCGGCCGACGCGGGGGTCGCGGCCGCGCCGACGGTCGTGGCGCGGGCGGCGTCGTCGAGCGGGCGCACGTCGGGGGCGCCCTCCGTGGTCGCGGACGGCGGCTGCGGGAGCAGGCCGCCGACGAGGACGGAGAGCGCGGCGACCGCGACGGCGGGCGCGAGCGGGCGGGGGGACGCGGCGGAACGCGGCGGGAGAATCTTCATGCGGATGCCTTCGGAAGGTGGAGTGCCCGAGGAACGACAGGCGCGGGCCGTGTCGCTTTCCCGGGTCGGTGACGTGGTGAGGGCGGGATGAGGGCCGGAGAGCCGTCGTGATCGTAGCGTGATCGACCATTCCCGGGAACATTTTTCGAAGGCTTGTCGGGTGATTTCACGCCCCCGTGATGTCCGGTTCACCCATTCACAGGTGGGCGCGGTGTGGCACCGGGGCGGAGCACAGCGGAGGGGTGTCGGGTCCGCGCCGGGGGATACGGTGACGGGAGACCACCACGGGCCGCCCGGCCCGGGAACCAGAGGAGGCAGACCATGGCGGAGCCGATCCACATCGGCGCGGCGGCGGACGTCCCGGAGGGCGAGGCGATCGTCGTCCCGGCGGCGACGGCGGGGACGAGGGACGACGTCGCGGTGTTCCACACGGACGCGGGCGAGTTCCACGCGATCGACGACACGTGCACCCACGAGGACGCCTCGCTGGCCGAGGGCTGGCTCGAGGACGACCGCGTGGAGTGCCCCCTGCACGCCGCGCAGTTCTGCCTGCGCACCGGCGAGGCGCTCTGCCTGCCCGCCACCAAGGGCGTCGGCGTGCACCGCGTCGAGGAGCGCGAGGGCCAGCTCTACCTCGTCCCCGGCGCATGAGCCACGACGTCGACGCCCCGGCGGGCGTGCCCGGCTCGGTCGTGGTGGTGGGCGGCGGCGTCGCGGGCTTCGCCGTGGTCCGCGAGCTGCGGCGCCGCGGTTTCGCGGGCGGGATCGCCCTCGTGGACCCGCAGGGCGTGCCCTATGACCGGCCGCCCCTGAGCAAGGAGTTCCTGACCGGCGACGCGGACGCGCACCGCCTGCTGCTCGCCCCGCCGGCATGGTTCGCCGAGCACGGGGTGGAGCTGGTGGAGGACGAGGCGGTCCGGGTGGTGCCGGGCGGCGTCCACCCCGACGGCGGCCCCGCGCCCCACCGGGTGGAGACGGCCTCCGGGCGGGTCCTGGACGCGGACGCGGTCGTGCTCGCCACGGGCGGGCGACCCCGGGCCCTCGACGTCGCCGGCGCCGACCACCCGGACCTGATCACCCTGCGCACCCGCGCCGACGCCGAGACCCTGCGCGACCGCCTGACGTTCGGGACCGAGGTGGCGGTCGTGGGCGGCGGTTTCACGGGGGCGGAGGTCGCGGCCGCGGCGCGCCGCTCGCTCGCCGCGGTGACGCTCGTGACCGGGACGGACGCCCCGGCTCGCGCGGCGGTCGGGCCAGCGCTGGCCGCCCGCCTGCACCGGATGCACGTCGAGCACGGGGTCGCTGTCGAGGTCGGCCGGGCGGCCTGGATCGAGCACCGGGACGCCGACGGCGGCGCCGCGCTGCCGGCCGCCCACCGGCTCCACCTCCACGACGGGCGGGCCGTGGACGCCGACGTCGTGGTGCTGGCCGGGGGCACCGTGCCGGACACCGCCCTCGCCGAGGACGCCGGGCTGGAGGTGGCCGACGGCGTGCTCACGGACGCGATGGGCCGCACGGCCGTACCCGGGATCCTGGCCGTGGGTGACGCCGCGCGGGCCCGGGGGTCCGCGTGGGCGCCGTCGCGGCACTGGGAGCCGGCGCTGCGTTCCGGTGCGGCCGCCGCGGCGGCGATCCTGGGGGAGCAGGCGGACGCCCCGGGCGCCCCGTGGTTCTGGTCCGACCGGTACGACGCCCACGTGGAGGCCGTGGGGGACATGACGGTGCCGGCCGGCGGGCGGATCGTGGACCGCGAGGTGCGCGGGACGGTGGTGGCGAGCTTCGCCCTGGCCGCGGACGGGACCCTGCGCGGGGCCGCGTCGATCGACGACCCCATGACCGTCAAGGCCGCCCGGCGCATCATCGACCGGGGGATCGTGGTGGACGCCGCCGCGCTCGCGGACCCGGCCGTGCCGGTCAAGTCGCTGGCGCGGGGGTGAGGGCGCCCGTTTCGTCAACGAAAGCGGCCTGGAAAGCGCCCGTTTCGTCGACGAAAGCGGTCAGGTGCCGCAGTAGGTGACGAACGGGGCCCCGTCCGCCGGACCCGGCTCCGCGTGCCGCTCGAACCCGGGGCGCGGGGTGAGGGGATCCGTGACGGCCTCGAGCAGCCGGTGGACGGCGGTGAGGTCCCCGTCCTCCGCGGCCGTCAGGGCCTCGTCGAGCAGGTGGTTCCGTGGGATGTAGACGGGGTTCACCGCGCGCATCCGGGCCGGATCGGGACCCATCGCCCGCCAGTCCGCGAGCCAGGCGGCGAGCCCCGCGGGGTCCGGGGCGCCGGGGACGAGTCGTGCCGCCTCGGTGCGGGCCGCGTCGTCGTCCACGGGCGCCGCCGTGTGCTCGGCCAGCCGCACCCAGAACGAGGTCCAGTCGGCCCGCGCCGCGGCCAGCCACGGGAACAGGCGGTCGGTGAGCGCGGCGACGTCGTCCTCCGCCACGGACGCCGGGAGACCGAGCTTGTCCCGCAGTCCGCCCCGCCACGCCGCGAGATGGGCGCCGTGGAACCTGCCCAGCGCCTCCTGGGCGAGTGCGACGGCGCGGTCGGGGTCGTCGTCGAGCACGGGCACGAGGGCCTCGCCGAGCCGAGCGAGGTTCCACGCCGCGATGGGCCCCTGGTTGCCGTACGCGTACCGGCCCTGGGTGTCGATCGAGGAGAAGCTCGCGGCCGGGTCGAAGGCGTCGATGAACGCGCAGGGGCCGTAGTCGATGGTCTCGCCGGACAGGGTCATGTTGTCCGTGTTCATCACACCGTGCACGAAGCCGACGAGCATCCAGCGGGAGATGAGCTCGGCCTGCGCGGCGATCACCGCCTCGTAGAGCGCGACCGCGGGGTGCTCGGCGTCGGTGGCGTGCGGGTGGTGGCGGGCGATGGCCTCGTCGACGATCCGGCGCAGCACCTCCGTGGGGTGCGCCTGCTCGGGGAGGGCCGCGGCGTACTGGGCCGTGCCGACGCGCAGGTGCGACGCGGCCGTCCGGGCCAGCACCGCACCCGGCAGCACGGTCTCGCGGCGGACCGGGTGGCCCGTGCCGACGACGGCCAGCGCCCGCGTGGTCGGCACGCCGAGGGCGTGCATCGCCTCGGAGACCACGTACTCGCGGAGCATGGGGCCGAGCACGGCCTGCCCGTCGGCGTTGCCGCGCGCGAAGGGCGTGCGACCGGAGCCCTTGAGATGCAGGTCGTGGAGCCGACCGTCCGGAGCCGTGAGCTCGCCGAGGAGGAGGGCGCGACCGTCACCCAGGCGGGGAGAGTAGTGGCCGAACTGGTGGCCCGCGTACGCCTGCGCGACCGGCCGCGCGCCCGGGCCGGGCTGCTCGCCGGTGAGGAAACGGACGCCGTCGTCGGTGGCGAGCCACTCGGCGTCGAGGCCGAGCTCCGCCGCGAGGCCGGCGTTGAGCAGGACGAGCTGCGGGCCGTCCGTGGCCTGGGCCTGCCAGGGCAGGGCGAGCTCGGGGAAGGTGTCGGCGAAATGCGAGCTCAGGGCGGGAACGGACGTGGTCATGGGGCCACGCTACGTGGGGGAGGACGGGTGTTCACGGACCGGCTCCCACCGGGCCCGTCCTTTCGAGGCGGGAAATCGACCCCATGGGCGTGGACCAGAGCCCTATGACCTGGATTTCGCGCCTCGAAACGGGGGGCCGTGGCGGACTGCGGTGACCGTGGATCTCACCGGGTCACCCACCGAACGCGGCAGCCCGGCGCCGCACCCGCGCGACCACGTCCGCGTAGTCGTCCCGGGCATCGGCCCACATGACCTTGATCGAGAGCCAGTCGTGGTCGGCGCACCAGCGGTCGCGCAGCACGTCCCGGGCCTGCTGCTCGGCGGTGCGGTGGTGCTCGCCTTCGTATTGCAACGCGAGGCGCCACGGCCGATACCCGAGGTCGACCGTCGGAGCGTGGCGGTTTGACGGGTCCAGCCGGCACTGCACCTCGGGCTCCGGCAGCCCGGCGTCCACGAGCGCCAGCCGCAGACGCGTCTCGCGCGGCGAATCCGCCCCCACGCGCATCCTCGCCAGCGCCGCCCGGGCCAGCCCGCGCCCCCGGAAACGTCCCCGTTCGACCAGCGATCGGACGAGCTCCTCCGGGGTGTAGGCGGGAGCCCCGCGTCCGCCGCCGGGCAGCCACGGCGGGCAGAGAAGCGCGTCACCGGCGGCGACGACGTCCCGCTCGGTGAGCGCCGACCGTGCCGCGCACAGGTCCCACAGCGTGCGGGCCGGCGTCGTCACGAGCACGCCGCCCCGCGTCATCCGCTGTCCCTCCGGCACCTCGATGCGGTGCGGCACCAGACCCGCCTGGACCGGCCGGCCGCCCGAGGTGCCGACGCTGACGTGCACCGCACCGGGGGCCAGCAGCCGTGCGGGCACGGTCAGGCCGTGCAGGCGGGCGGCGGTCTCATGGCTGACGACGACGCCGGGGTGGCGCCGCTGGTACGCGCGGACCTCGTCCATCGTCCACTCACGGACGGAGGCCGCCGCAGGGCCGGCCGGCCCGTAGATGCCGTGGCGCAGCCGCCGCAGGTCTGAGGACTGCAGTCGGGACCACGTCACACCCGCCCGGCGCGCGTCGTCGACCGTGAAGGCGGCGGGGTCGATCGACGGCGGCAGCGGGCCGGGACGACGGGGCATGCGGCGAGCGTGCCCCGTCGGTCGGCATCCCGAGACAGACGAGCGGGGGCCTGGGGACGCGCGAGGGGGCCCGGCGCGGTTGTGCAGGAGGCGGTGACGTCCCCCGGGGCGCCGGCCCCGAGCCATTCGAGGCGGGAAATCCACGTCATGGGCCAGGATCGGACGTCCATGGGGTGGATTTCGCGCCCCGAAGTGAGGGGATGACCAGGTCAGTACGACGCGCGGGGCGCGCCCTCCCCGTCGGCCGCGGCGTCGCTCGGCTCCGGGCACCAGCGGTCGGCGAGGGCCTCGGCGGCGCGGGCCAGCAGGGCGACGTCGGCGCCCACGTTGACGTAGTCCGCGCCGGCGGCGGCGTAGGCGTCGGCCTGCGCGGGCACGAACGCATTGACGCCCACGAACTTCCCGGCGGCCTTGACCTTCGCGATGACCTCCTCGACCGCGGCCACCACCTCCGGGTGCGACTGCTGGCCGAGCAGGCCCAGGGACGCGGAGAGGTCCGAGGGGCCGATGAAGACGCCGTCGATCCCGTCCACTGCCGCGATCTCCTCGGCGTTGCGCACGCCCGCGGCCGTCTCGATCTGCACGATCACGGAGACGTGGTCCGCCGCGCCGGGCAGGTAGCCGGGGATCCGGTTCCAGCGGCCCGAGCGTGCCAGGGCGGAGCCCACGCCGCGCACCCCGCCCTCGGCGGAGCCGTTCGGGTAGCGGGCGGCGGCCACGGCGCTGCGGGCCATCGCGGCGTCGTCGACCATGGGCACCAGCAGCGTCTGGGCGCCCAGGTCCAGGAACTGCTTGATGGCCACGGTGTCCAGCGCCGGCACACGCACCAGGGTGGGCACGCGGTAGCCGGCGATCGTGCGCAGCTGGGTGAGGACGTCCTGCAGGGTCAGCGGGGCATGCTCGGCGTCGATGAGCAGGTAGTCGAGGCCCGCGCCGGCGCAGATCTCCGCCGTCGTCGGGTCCCCGGAGGAGAGGAACATGCCGGCGGCGGGGCGGCCCCCACGGGCGGCGACGGCCTCGGGCGTGAAGAGGTCGCGGAACAGCGGCTGCGGGTTGTGGCGGACGGGCATGGGACGTTCCTCCGGGGTTCTCCGCGCCCTCCACCCGACGCGGGTTGAGTTGTCGCGGGTGGAGCGGGGTCGTACTGGTGATAGGTCAACCCGCGTTGCGGGCGGGCGGGCGGGGCGACGACGACGGGCGGGTCAGGCGAAGCGGCAGGTAATGGTGCCGAGCGGGCCGTAGTCGGCGTAGACGGTGTCGCCCTCGTACACCCACATCGGGCGGGTGAAGGAGCCGGCGAGCACGATCTCACCGGCTTCGAGCGCGTCTCCGTGCTCGGCGATGCGGTTGGCCAGCCAGTGCACGCCGTTGGCCGGGTGGTTCAGCACGCCCGCGGCCACGCCGGTCTCGATGATCTCCTCGTTGCGGGAGAGGATGCCGGAGACCCACCGCAGGTCGACGTCGTGCACGCCCACGGGGCGGCCGCCGATCACCAGGGAGCCCAGGGCGGCGTTGTCCGAGATGGTGTCCGTGATGGTGCGGCCGGCCATCTCGATGCGCGAGTCCAGCACCTCCAGCGCGGGCACCACGTACTCGGTGGCGCGCAGCACGTCCATCAGGTTCAGGCCGGGCCCGCGCAGCTCGTCCCGCAGCACGAACGCCAGCTCCATCTCGATGCGCGGATGGGTGTACTTCTTCCACTCGTACACGTGGCCGGACTCGAACACCTGGTCGTCGAAGATCACGCCGTAGTCCGGCTCGTCGATCCCGGTCGCGTCCTGCATGGCCTTCGAGGTCAGGCCGATCTTGTGGCCCACCTTGCGGCGGCCCGCCTCGACCTGACGCTCGGCCCAGATGCGCTGGACGGCGTACGAGTCCTCGATCTCCATCTCCGGGTAGCGCGCGGTCAGCCGCGGCACGGGCACGCGGTCGATGCCCGCGCGGTGCAGCTCGTCGGCGATCTTGACGTGGGTCTCGTGGTCCAGCACAGCGGTCTCCTTCACGACGACGGGCAGGGGCCTGGCCTTGATCGTATACGATTACGCGGCTCGGCCCCCGGCCCCGTCGCCATCCTGTCACCGCCCCGGATCAGTCCGGGGTGCGCGTCCCGATGCCCAGCCCGGGCTTGCGGCGGTGCACCGTGAGCCAGGCCAGCCCCTCGGGGCCCGTCTGCGAGGCGGGACACCCCTGCTCCCCATGCTTCGAGGCGGGAAATCGAGCTCAAACTGGCCCTCCCGGCTCGAATGAGGTGGATTTTCCGCCTCGAACGGCGTGGGGCGGGGAGACGCGGAGGATGGCAGGGAGGGCGGACGCCGACGGCGGGCACCCGAGGTGGGTGCCCGCCGTCGTCGTGGTGTCCCGGAGCGACGCCCGGGGGTGCCGGTCAGAGCTGGTTGCCGAGCTTGTACTCGCCCTGCTTCCACTCCGGCATGGACTCCTCGCCCTGCCCCTCGCGGGTGTAGGAGAAGCCGTCGGCGCCGATGGTCACGGCCATCTCCGAGTCGTCGGTGCGGGAGACCAGCGGCTGCAGGTTGCCGTCGAGGTCCAGCACGCGGGAGGCGTCGGTGTACCAGGACGGCACGACCGGGGTGCCCCACCAGTCGCGGCGCTGGTTGTCGTGCACGTCCCAGGTGACCACGGGGTTGTCCGGGTCACCGGTGTAGTAGTCCTGGGTGTAGACCTCCACGCGGTGGCCGTCCGGGTCACGCAGGTAGAGGTAGAACGCGTTGGAGACGCCGTGGCGACCCGGGCCGCGCTCGATGTGGTCGGACATGCGCAGGGCGCCGAGCTTGTCGCAGATCGCCAGGATGTTGTGCTTCTCGTGCGTGGCGAAGCACACGTGGTGCATCCGGGGGCCGTCGCCGCCGGTCATGGCGGTGTCGTGCACGGTGGGCTTGCGGCGCATCCACGCGGCGTAGACGGTGCCGTTCTCGTCCTGGATGTCCTCGGTGACGCGGAAGCCCAGGTCCTGCATGTAGCGGGCGGCGCGCGGCACATCCGGGGTCACCTGGTTGAAGTGGTCCAGGCGGACCAGGGCGCCCGGGGTGTAGAGGTCGTAGCGCCAGGCCAGGCGCTCCACGTGCTCGACGTCGTGGAAGAACTCGTAGGGGAAGCCCAGCGGGTCCTCGACGCGCACGGAGTCGCCGACGCCCTTGACGAAGCCGTCCTTCCGACGCTCGACGCGGCAGCCCAGCTCCTCGTAGAAGGCGACCGCCTTGTCCAGGTCCTCGGGGGTGCGCACGCGGTAGGAGAACGCGGCCACGGCGGCGGTCTCGCCCTGGCGCAGCACCAGGTTGTGGTGGATGAACTCCTCCATGGAGCGCAGGTAGACGGTCTCCTCGTCCTCCTCGGTGACCACCAGGCCGAGCACGTCCACGTAGAACTCGCGGGAGACGGCGAGGTCCGTGACCACGAGCTCCATCGAGGCGCAGCGCAGGATGTCCGGTGCCTCGGACGTCGGGGTGGGGAGGGGGTTCTCCGGGTCGATGGGGGCTTCCTTCGTGACGAAGAAGCCGGAGGAGGTCTTCTGGCGGCTCTCGAGGTTGGTCATCGGTGCTCCTTGGTGAGGGGGCGGTGCGCTGTGGCCTGGGACACGGTCAGTGGCTCGATCGTATACGATCCGGGCGACCGACGGAAAGGCTCTCGAGGAACGCGGGTTGAGTTGTCGCGGGTCCGGGGCGCCCGCACCCGCGACAACTCAACCCGCGTCGGTGGGCCGGGGGAGAGACCCGGCGCGGCCCCAGCACGACGACGGCGCCCGCACCGTCGCGGGGACGGTGCGGGCGCCGTCGTGGTCACCGGTCAGTGCGGGTCAGCCGTCGATCTTCGCCGCGGCCTGCTCCTGCTTGCCGAACACCGGGTTGTGGACCTCGCCGAGGTTGATGTGCACGGCCTGCTGATCGGTGTAGAAGTCGATCGAGCGGTAGCCGCCCTCGTGGCCCAGGCCGGAGGCCTTCACCCCGCCGAACGGGGTGCGCAGGTCCCGCACATTGTTGGAGTTCAGCCACACCATGCCGGCCTCCACGTTCTGCGCGACGTTGTGGGCGCGCTTGAGGTCGTTGGTCCAGATGTACGCCGCGAGGCCGTACTTGGTGTTGTTGGCCAGCTCGAGGGCCTCCTCCTCCGTGTCGAAGGGGGTGATGGCCACGACCGGGCCGAAGATCTCCTCCTGGAAGATCCGGGCGTCCGGGGCCACGTCCGCGAACACGGTGGGCTGCACGAAGTTGCCCTCGGGGAAGCCCTCCGGGCGGTCACCGCCGGCCACCAGGCGGGCCTCGGTCTTGCCGATCTCCACGTAGGACATGACCTTCTCGAAGTGCTCCGGGTGCACGATGGCGCCGACTTCGGTGGTCTCGTCGTTCGGCAGGCCGACCTTCACGCGGGAGGCCTGGGCGGCGTAGCGCTCCACGAACTCGTCGTAGACGGAGCGCTGGACCAGGATGCGGGAGCCGGCGGTGCAGCGCTCGCCGTTCAGGGAGAACACGCCGAAGATGGTCGCGTCGATCGCCGCGTCCAGGTCCGCGTCCTCGAACACCACGGCCGGGGACTTGCCGCCGAGCTCCATGGACAGGCCCTTCAGGTGCGGGGCGGCGTTGGCGAAGATGATCTGGCCGGTGCGGGACTCGCCGGTGAAGGAGATCAGCGGCACGTCCGGGTGCTTCACGAGCGGGTCGCCCGCGTAGCCCTCCTCGCCGAAGCCGTGCACCATGTTGAACACGCCCTTCGGCAGGCCGGCCTCTTCGAAGATCCCGCCCCACAGGGAGGCCGAGAGCGGGGTGAACTCGGCGGGCTTGAGCACCACCGAGTTGCCGGTGGCGATGGCCGGGGCCAGCTTCCAGGACTCCAGCATGAACGGGGTGTTCCACGGGGTGATCAGGCCGGCGACGCCGATCGGCTTGCGGTTCACGTAGTTGATCTGGCGGCCCGGCACCTTGAAGGTGTCGTCGTGCTGGGCCACGATCAGGTCCGCGAAGAAGCGGAAGTTCTCGGCGGCGCGGGCGGCCTGGCCCCTCGCCTGCTTGATCGGCAGGCCGGTGTCGAAGCACTCCATCTCGGCCAGCTGGTCGCCGCGGGTCTCCATGATGTCGGCGATCCGGTGCAGCACACGGGAACGCTGGCGCGGCAGGGCCTGGGACCATTCGCCGGACTCGAAGGCCCGCTTCGCGGCGGCGACGGCGCGGTCGATGTCCGCGGCCTTGCCGGAGGCGGCCGTCAGGTACGGCTCGTTGGTCACCGGGTCGAGCACCTCGAAGGTGTCGCCGTCGATCGAGTCGACGAACTCGCCGTCGATGTAGTGGCGCAGGACGTCGGGCAGGCCCTCGGGCGTGCGGGCCTCGATGCTGGTCTTCTCCGTCATGGTGTCTCTTTCGCTGAGTGCTTCGGGGGCGGATGGTCGGGGTCTGGCGCCGACGACGTCGGCGCCGGTCCGGCCGGCGGTCACGCGGACGGCTCGGCGCTGTGCTCCAGGTAGGCGCGCAGGGTGTTCAGGCGGTGGGCGCGGGCGGCGGCCTCGATCTCCTCGAAGCGCGCCCCGTCCTCGATCAGGCGCAGCAGGTGCTCGTGCTCGTCCACGGAGGCCACCGCCCGGCCGGGCACGTACGCGAACGTGGAGGAGCGCAGCGCGGCCAGGCGGTTCCAGCCGCGGTGCACCAGGTCGTGCACGTGCTCGTTCTGGTGATGCTCGAACAGGATCGAGTGGAAGCGGCGGTTGAGCTCGGTGAACGTCACCGGGTCCCAGGCCGTCTCCGACTCCGTCATCGCGCGCATGGTCGCGTTCACCTCGCGGGCCGCCGCGAGGTCCTCGGCGGTCACGTGCGGGGCGCACTGGGCGGTGGAGAACCCCTCCACCAGCGCCAGCGTCTCCATGGTGTGGCGGTACTCGACCGGGTCGATGCCCACCACGGTGGCGCCCACGTTGCGCTCGTAGGCCACCAGCTTCTCGGACTGCAGGCGGCGGATCGCCTCCCGCACGGGCACCACGGACATGCCCAGCTCCGCGGCGATCTGGGACAGCACCAGCCGGTCGCCCGGCTCGTGGCGCTGGTCCCGGATCCCCTCGAGGATCGCCTGGTAGGCGCGGTCCGCCTTGGAGACGGGGGCGCCTGCGAGGCCGACCGTTCCGATGTCCGTGCGGCGCATGCTCAGGCGTCGCCCTCCGGGGCCGGGGCGTCCGGCAGGGTCTTGCGGTACTCGGCGAACTTGGCCTTCCACTCGGCGTTCGGGGGGAACATCCCGTCCACCGGGTAGCCGGCCTTGACCTGCTCGTACGCCCAGGCGTCCTGGAGCTCCTGCTCGTAGGCGTCGTCCACAACCTCCTGGAGCAGGGACGGCGGGATGACCACCACACCGTCGTCGTCGCCGACGATGATGTCGCCGGGCTGCACGGTGGTGCCGCCGCAGGCGATGGTGCCGCCGACCTCCCACGGGATGTGACGGCGGCCCAGCACCGCCGGGTGCGTGGCGCCGGCGTACACCTGGAGGCCGACCTCGGCGACGGCGGCGGAGTCGCGGATGCCGCCGTCCGTGATCACGGCGTTCGCGCCGTTCACCTGGGCGCGCAGGGCCAGGACGTCCCCGAGGGTGCCGGTGCCGTGCTCGCCACGGGCCTCCATGACCACCACGTCGTCCGGCTGCACCGAATCGATGGCCCGCTTCTGGGCGTTGAAGCCGCCGCCGAACTCCTTGGCCAGGTCCTCGCGCTTGGGGATGTAGCGCAGGGTCTTCGCGTAGCCGAGGACGCGCCGGCCCCGGTGGATCGGGCGCGGGCCGTCGATGGTCGCGTTCTGGACGCCGCGCTTCTGCAGCTGGGCGGTGAGGGTGGCCACCGCGATGGCGTCGATCTTGGCGCGCAGCTCCGGGGTCAGCAGGGAGCGGTCCGGCTGCGGGGCGCTCGCGACCCAGTGGCCGTTCTCGTCCACCGCGGACGACGACGGCGCCGCGGCCTGCGGGGCCAGACCGGCGGCCTCGCGGGAGCCCCAGGCCTCCTCGCGCTGCACGTCGTCCACCTGCGGCTGCGCGCCGAACGGGGCCAGGGAGTGCTCCGAGTCGACGACCGTCGTCACCAGGCGGCCGGTGGTCGGTGCGCCGGGGGCGCTGGGGGCGTCCACCTCCACCTCGACGACGTCGCCCGGCTGGGCCACGGAGGATCCGGCGGGGGTGCCGGTGAGGATGACGTCGCCCTCCTCGAGCGTCATGAGCTGCGAGAGGTCGGCCACGAGCTGGCCGAACGGGAAGACGAGGCCCTCGGTGGTGTCGTCCTGGACGATCTCGCCGTTGACCCAGGTGCGCACGCGCAGGGCGGCCGGGTCCAGGCCCGCGGCGGAGATCACCGCGGGGCCGAGCGGGGTGTAGCCGTCGCCGGACTTGTTCTTGACGTTGGAGCCCTTGTCCGCGTGGCGGAGGTCGTAGAGACCCCAGTCGTTGGCGGCGGTGATGCCGGAGACGTGCGACCAGCCCTCCTCCGGGCTGACGCGCCGGGCGGTGCGGCCGATGATCAGCGCGATCTCGCCCTCGTAGGCGAGCAGCTCGGTGCCGGCGGGGCGCTCGATGGTGTCGCCGCTGCCGGCGAGGGAGGTGCCGGCCTTGAGGAAGTAGCCGGGGGCCTGCGGGGACCGGCCCCGCTGGGCGATGCGGGAGGGGTAGTTCAGGTGGACGGCGAGCACCTTGCCCGGCCGGTTCTCCCGGACGGTGAAGTCGTGCTCGGTGACGGTGGGCGTGGGGTCCGGTGTGCTCTGCGTCATGGTCGAGATCGTATACGATCTCGCGGGCCCGGGGAAGAGGTCGCACGCCCGGCAGACGCGCCGGGCCGACGTCGTCGTGGGCGCCCGCCGCGGCTCAGCGGGCCCGGGCGATCGACTCGTTCACCGCCGGGGCCAGGCGCCGCACGCCCTCCACGAGCTTCTCGGCCGCCACGAACGAGTACGCCAGGCGCAGGGTGGAGTGCGTGCCCTCGACGGGGGTGAAGGCCGCCCCCGGCACGAACACCGCGCCCGCCTCGATGCCGCGGTGCATCACCTCGAGGGTGTCCACCCCGACGGGCAGGGTGGCCCACAGGAAGAAGCCGCCCTGCGGGGTGATGAACTCGACCGCCGGGTCCCAGTGCTCACGCACCGCGTCCACGAGCGCCGCGGCCCGCTCGCGGTACAGCCCGGTCACGTGGCGGACGTGGCCCTGCCAGTCCAGCTGCGTGACGAAGGCGGTGGAGAGCATCTGCGAGTACGTGGACGCGTGGATGTAGGCCGATTCCGCGCACAGGTAGAACTCGCGCTTGAGCGCGGCCGGCACGAGCGCCCAGCCGATGCGCACGCCCGGGGAGAAGATCTTGGACATCGTGCCGAGGTGGACCACGTTGTCCCGGTGGTCGGCGGCGATCGGGGCGACGGGCTCGCCGTCGAACGCGATCTGCCCGTACGGGTTGTCCTCCACGATGAGCACGCCGTGCTTCTCGCAGATCGCGCCCACCTCGGCGCGGCGGTCCGGGGGCAGCAGGGCGCCCGAGGGGTTCGCGAACGAGGGGATCGTGTAGAGGAAGGCCACGCGGCGGCCCTCGGCGGCCAGGCGGGTCAGGGTCTCGTCGAGGGCCGCGGGCACCAGGCCGTGGTCGTCGGTGCCCGTGGCCACGGCCTCGAGCTGCCAGGTGGTGAAGGTGGTCAACGCGCCCACGAACGTGGGGTCCTCCACCACGACGACGTCGCCCGGGTTCGCGAACGCCCGGCAGGCGGTGTCGATCGCGGCCTGCGAGCCGGGGGTGATGACCACGAGGTCGGGATCCGCGTCCGGGATGCCGTCGGCGGCCATCACGGCGGTCGCGGCGGCACGCATCTCCTCGGTGCCCTGGCCCGGGCCGTACTGCAGGGACTCCGTGCCGAACCGGGTCATCAGGTCGGAGGCGACCCGGCCCAGCTCGTCGAGGGGCAGGTCGGCGAGCCACGGGTTCCCGCCCGCGAGCGAGACGAGGTTCGGGTCCATCGCGATGTCGAAGACGTCGCGGACCGCGGACTGCTTCACGCCGACGGCGCGCTGGGACAGGTGTTCTCGGAGGTTCCGCACGCTCGGCACCCTATAGCACGACGCGGCCGACGATGCAGGCCCGATGACGGGCGACGACGGCGGGTCGCGCGATCAGGGGGTGCTCGGCTCCTGGGCGGGGGACCACGTGCCCTGGGTCGGCTCGGCGGGACCCCAGGACGACTCGCCCTCCGGCGCCCACGTCTGCTCACCGGATCCGTCGCTCGGCTCCCCACTCGGCGTGGGGTCCCCCTGCGGGACGTCCACGGACTCGCCGAGGCGGAGCGGCTCGAGCCCCAGCATGTCGTCGAGGTCCCGGCCGTCCACCTCGAGCCGGACCTGTCCCGCTGACGTGAAGGCGGCGGCGGTCGCCTGCAGCTGGGCGCGGATCCGTTCGGCCGTGCACTCGTCCTCCGGCGTCACGGTGCCGGTGAAGGTGAAGATCTCCACGTCGCCCTCGCGGCGGTGCCCGGTCGGGATGAGGCTCTCGCGCACGTCGAACACGGCGTTCCACAGCGACGGGTCGCCGTGCCAGCCGCGCTCGTCCGCGAACAGGAAGTCCAGGGCGGTGTCCGCCTCGTCCTCGGTGTCCGTCGGCACGGTCTGCACGGGCACCAGCAGATCGCCGCAGCCGAAGGGCCGGCCGCTCGTCCCCGGGACCGCCTCCGCCTCGGCGACGGCGAGGTAGACCGTCAGCGGCTGATACCCCTCCGTCGCGGGCAGGGGCACGCCGTCGTCGGACGCCGAGTCCTCGGCCAGGCCGGGGTCGACCGCGCAGCCGGCCAGCAGGCACGCGGCGGCCACGGCACCCGTGAGCCGCAGGGCGCGGGAAGGGGAGGGCGGGCGCATCGGGTACTCCTGGCGGTCGGGGCTCGGCGGCGTCGGACGGGCCGACGGCCTCTCCATGCTACGGCCGTCCGCCTCGCCCGCCGCGAGCAGGTGTGAGGCCTCCCACGGGTGGGAAGGGGCCCGCGGGCGGACGGCCGCGGCGGGCTAGGCTGGAGGCCATGCCCGTGAGGAACCGTCGCGCCGCCGCCCTGCCCGCCAAGCTCAGCCGTTCCTGGCTGCTGGTCAACGCGGCCACCCCCGACGCGTTCGCCCCCGCCCTGGCCTCCGAGGCCGACTCCGTCATCTTCGACCTCGAGGCCGCCGTGCCGGAGGAGCAGAAGGACACGGCCCGCCAGCACGTCGTGGACGCCCTCTCCGGCGGCATGACGGCGTGGGTGCGCATCTCCGCGACCTCCACGGACCACTGGCAGCGGGACCTCGAGGCGCTCACGGGTCTCGACGGCGTGCGCGGCGTCGTGCTGGCCGAGACCGAGGAGCCGGAGCAGGTCACGTTCACCGCGATGCGTCTGCGCGCCGGCACCCCGGTGATCGCCCTGCTGGAGTCCGCCCTGGGCATCGAGAACGCCACGGCCGTGGCCAAGGCGCCGGGCACGTTCCGTCTCGCCTTCGGCGTGAACGACTTCCGCAAGGACGTCGGCGTCGGCGAGGACCCGCTGGCCATGGCCTACGCCCGCTCCCGCATGGTGATCGCCTCCCGCGTGGGCGGTCTGCCCGGGGCGATCGACGGACCGCCCGGCAACGCGGACGGTGAGGACGCGGTCGTCGACTCCAGCGCCGTCACCGCCTCGATGGGCATGACCGGCCGCCTCGTCCTGAACCGGGATCAGGTGGACTGGGTCAACCGGGCGATGTCCCCGTCCGAGGACGAGCTCGCGTGGGCCCGCGACCTGCTCGAGAAGCATGCTCAGGGCGCCGCCGTCGGCGACGGTTCGTACCTGCCCCGCGTGCTGCGCGCCCAGAAGATCGCGGACCTCGCGGACTCGTACGGGCTCTGGAACGCGTGAGCACGGCCGGGGCGCGCGCATGAGTCCCCGCACCGACGGGTGGCTCCGCCCATGATGGCGTGGATCGACGGGCTGCCGCTGCTGTGGTCCATCGGGTTCTTCTGGATGCTGGCGATCCTGCGCACCCTGATCGTGTTCTCGCTCGGGCGGGGGCTGGCCTCCGGCGTCGAGCGGACCCGCTGGTTCGCCCGCGTGATGGAGGGGCCCGTCTATGTCCGCGCCCAGCGCTTCATCCAGCGCCACGGGGTGTGGGCCATCCCGTTCTGCTACCTCACGGTGGGCATCCAGACGGCGGTGATCGGCTCCGCCGGCGTCGCCCGCATGCCCTGGCGCCGGTTCCTGCCGGCGGCCGCGCTCGGCACGTTCCTGTGGGGCGTGGTGTACGGGACCGTCGGGATGGCCGTGGTGTGGGCCGTCATCGGCGCGGCGCTCGGAGAGGGCCGGGGTGTCCTCGCCCTCGTGCTGATCCTCGCGGCCGTGGCTGCGTTCGTCGTGTGGCGCCGACGCCGCACGCTGCGCCGGCACGGGGCCGGGTGACGTCGTCGTCCGTGACGCGGGCCGGGCTTCGCCGCCGGGGGACTAGAGTTGACCGCGTCTTCGCCCTGGCCAGCCGCCCCGCGGCCGGGGCCGCCACCCCTTCGGAAGGACCACCATGAGCGACGAGCGCGCCCGCAGCTTCTCCGCCTCCACCGCCTCCGCCGCCGACGACGGCGCCCGCGGCACCGGCACGACCCGCGTCAAGCGCGGCCTGGCGGACATGATGAAGGGCGGCGTGATCATGGACGTCGTCAACGCGGAGCAGGCGCGCATCGCCGAGGACGCCGGCGCCGTGGCCGTCATGGCGCTCGAGCGGGTCCCGGCCGACATCCGCGCCCAGGGCGGCGTGGCCCGCATGTCCGACCCCGACCTGATCGACGGCATCGTCGAGGCCGTGTCCATCCCCGTGATGGCCAAGGCGCGCATCGGCCACTTCGTGGAGGCCCAGGTGCTGCAGGCGCTCAAGGTGGACTTCATCGACGAGTCCGAGGTGCTCTCCCCGGCGGACTACGTGAACCACATCGACAAGTGGGACTTCGACGTGCCCTTCGTGTGCGGCGCCACCAACCTCGGCGAGGCCCTGCGCCGCATCACCGAGGGCGCGGCCATGATCCGGTCCAAGGGCGAGGCCGGCACCGGCGACGTCTCCGAGGCCGTGAAGCACATCCGCACCATCCGCAAGGAGATCGCCCAGCTCCAGGGCCTGGCCCAGGACGAGCTGTACGTGGCCGCGAAGGAGCTGCAGGCGCCGTACGAGCTGGTGCGCGAGGTCGCCGAGACCGGCGCCCTGCCCGTCGTGATGTTCACCGCCGGCGGCGTGGCCACCCCGGCCGACGCAGCCCTGATGATGCAGATGGGCGCCGACGGCGTGTTCGTGGGCTCCGGCATCTTCAAGTCCGGCAACCCGGCCGAGCGCGCCCGCGCCATCGTCAAGGCCACCGCCCAGTTCGACGACCCGATGGCGGTCGCCGAGGCCTCCCGCGGCCTGGGTGAGGCCATGGTGGGCATCAACGTGGGCGACCTGCCCGCCCCGCACCGCCTGGCCGAGCGCGGCTGGTGAGTCCACAGAAGACCGTCGGCGTGTTCGCCCTCCAGGGCGACGTGCGGGAGCACGCCCACGTGCTCGAGTCCCTCGGCGCGCGCACGCGCCCCGTGCGCCGCCCCGCGGACCTCGAGGGTCTGGACGGCATCGTGCTGCCCGGCGGCGAGTCCTCCGTGATGGACCGCCTCGCCCGGATCATGGGGCTCAAGGACCCGCTCATCGCCGCCCTCCGCGACGGGCTGCCCGCCTACGGCACGTGCGCGGGGCTGATCATGCTGGCCCGCGAGATCCGCAACCCGGCGCCGGATCAGGGCGGGCTCGGCGTGCTGGACGTGGCCGTGCGGCGCAACGCCTTCGGCGCGCAGGTGGACTCGTTCGAGGAGGACCTGGACATCCCCGCGGTCGCGGCGGAGCCGGTGCACGCCGTGTTCATCCGCGCCCCCGCCGTCGTCCAGGCGGGGGAGGGCGTCGAGGTCCTGGCGAGCGTGCCGGCGTCGCGCCTGTCCGTGCCCGCGGCGGAACCGGGGCTCGACGGCGACGCGCGGCTGCCCGTGGCCGTGCGGCAGGGCCACCTGCTCGCCACGGCCTTCCACCCTGAGGTGACCGGCGACTGGTCGTTCCACCGGGCGTTCCTCGCGGGGCTCAGGCCTCCGCGAGCACCTCGGAGGTGACGCGGACGTCCTTCTGGGGGTCCAGGCCGAGCTCGTCGGCCACGGCCGTGGCGACGGAGGGCAGGGTGAGGACGCCGTCGTGCGCGTTGAGGCCCCCGGCGAAGCCCTCGTCCGCGGCCAGCGCGGCGCGCCATCCGAGGTCGGCGATGCGCTTGATGTAGGGCAGCGTCGCGTTGGTCAGGGCCGAGGTGGAGGTCTGGGGCACGGCGCCGGGCATGTTGGAGACGCAGTAGTAGATCTTGTCCCCCACGAGGTACGTCGGATCCTGGTGGGTGGTGGCCCGCGAGTTCTCGAAGCAGCCGCCCTGGTCGATCGCGATGTCCACCAGCACGGAGCCGGGCCGCATGGACTCCACCATCTCGGCGGTCACCAGCTTCGGGGCCGCGGCGCCGGGGATCAGCACGGAGCCGATCACGAGGTCCGCGTCCGCCACGGTCTCGGCGATGTTCAGGTGGGAGGAGGCCAGCGTGCGGATCCGGCCCTGGTGGACGGCGTCCAGCTGCGCGAGCCGCTCGAGGGAGACGTCCAGGACGGTCACGTCCGCGCCCATGCCCGCGGCGATCACGGCCGCCGCCTCGCCGGCCACACCTCCGCCGATCACGGCCACCCGGGCGCGGCGGGTACCGGGCACGCCGCCCATCAGCACGCCCGAGCCGCCCTGCGGCTGGAGGAGGTGGTAGGCGCCCGCGGCGGGGGCCAGACGGCCGGCCACCTGGCTCATGGGGGCCAGCAGCGGCAGGGAGCGACCGCGGGTGACTGTCTCGTAGGCGATCGCCGTCGTCCCGGCGTCCAGGATCGCCCGCGTGCACGAGGGCGAGGCGGCCAGGTGCAGGTAGGTGAAGAGGACCTGGCCGCGGCGCAGGCGGCCGTACTCCTCCGGCTGCGGCTCCTTGACCTTGAGGACCAGCTCCGCGCGCTCCCAGAGCTCGTCGACGTCGTCGACCAGCTCGGCACCGGCGTCGCGGTAGTCCTGGTCCGAGGCGCCGGAGCCGACGCCGGCCCCCGACTGCACGAGGACCTGGTGGCCCGCGCGCACCAGCTCCTGAACCCCGCCCGGCGTCAAGGCGACACGGAACTCGTTGTTCTTCACTTCGGTGGGCACGGCGACCAGCATGCGGCGAATCTAGCCCATCCGGCACGTTCCAGCGAGGGCGCGGGGGCCGCTGCGCGGTCGCGGTGCCGCCGTCACCGCGGTGCCCGTCCCGTCATACTGGTGCGGTGACTCCCGCGCTGATCTCCCTCGTGGCCGTGCTCCTGCTCCTGGTGGGGCTGGTGGGCACCGTGTATCCCGTCCTGCCCGGCTCGCTGCTCAACCTCGTGACGGCTCTCGGCTGGGCCGCGCTGCTGGGCTCCCCCGCGTCCTGGACGTTCGGCGTCATCGCGGCCGGTCTCGCCGTGGCGGGGCTGAGCGCGTCCGCGGTGCTGACCGGCCGACGGCTGCGACGTGAACGCGTCACCCGCGGCCCGATCCTGTGGGGGGTGGCCGGCGCCGCCGTCGGGTTCTTCGTGATCCCGGTGGTGGGTCTGTTCCTCGGCTTCGCCGTCGGCCTGTTCGCCTCCCAGTGGGCCCGCACCCGGGACGCCCGGGCCGCCCTGAGCAGCTCGATCGGCGCGCTCACGGCCATGGGTGTGGGCATGCTCGTGGAGTTCTGCTGCGCGCTGGGCTCGCTGACCGCCGTGGGCGTGGGCGCCCTGGTGCACGGCCTCACCGCCTGAACCGCCGGAGCCGTCCGTCCGGCGGGACCCCGCGCGCGCCGGACCCTTCGCCGGCTCAGCCGCTGGCGGGCACCCTGCCGGCCTGGGCGAGGGCGGCGAAGCCGAGGACGTGCTCCCGCAGCTCCTGCGCGGCCGCCCGGCCGTCCCCGGCGGCGGAGGCGGCGAGGATCCGCCGATGGTCGGCCTGCAGGCCGGCGCGCACGGCGGGCCAGTCGGACAGCCCGGCCACGGTCTCGGTCACGTAGCCGATGGTCGCCTGGCGCAGGGAGTCCAGCATCATCGCCGTCACGACGTTCCCGCCCAGGGTGGCCAGCCGCACGTGGAACTCGGTGTCGAGCAGGTGGAAGTCCTCTTCCGGCAGCGCGGGGTCGTCCATCCGGTCCAGCAGGGTTTCCACCTCGGCCAGGACGGCGACGCTCTCGGGTTCGCCGGAGGTGGCGGCGGCCGCCTGCGCCGCATCGGTCTCGAGGAGCACGCGCGCGGCGACGACGTCGGCCATCGGCAGGGACCGGGTGGCGATGTGCAGGCGCAGCGCCCAGCCCAGCGCCGCGGACGGCTCGGAGACGACGACGGCGCCCGAGTTCGGCCCGGAGCCGGCGCTGGCGCGGATCAGGCCCATGGCCTCGAGCATCCGGGTGGCCTCCCGCACGGACGCCCGGGAGATGCCGAAGCGTTCGGCCAGGGTGCGTTCGCCGGGCAGCTTGTCCCCCACGACCACGGCGCCGGAGCGCAGCTCGGCCTCGAGCCAGTCGAGCACGATGGTGTAGGCGGGGGCAGCGGTCATGGACGGACCTTCCGAGGGGGCGGGGCGGCGACCGTCCATCCTACCGATGGACGCCGCCCCGCTCGGGTGGTGCAGGCGGTCAGCCCGCCGCCGGCAGCATCCACGCCAGCACGTTGGACTGCAGGTACACGAGCGTGCACACCGCCAGCAGGAGCACGAGCGACCACACCACCACGCGGCGCAGGATCTCGGACTCCCGGCCCTCCATGCCGACCGCCGTCGCGGCGATCGCCAGGGACTGCGGGGAGATCATCTTGCCCACGACGCCGCCGGAGGTGTTGGCGGCCACCAGCAGGGCCGGATCGGCGCCGATGTTCGTGGCGGCGGTCTGCTGCAGGGTGGAGAACAGGGCGTTCGCGGAGGTGTCCGAGCCGGTCACGGCGGTGCCGAGCCAGCCGAGCACCGGGGACAGGAACACGAAGGCCGCGCCCAGGCCGGCCACCCACGTGCCCATGGCGACCGTCTGGCCCGAGAAGTTCATGACGTAGGCCAGGGAGAGCACGATCACGATCGTCAGGGCGGACCAGCGCATGCGGGCGAAGCAGCGGCCGATCTCGGCGAGCGCGTTCCCCACCGAGAGCGGGAACCGGCCGTCGTGGTCGAACCGGGAGTAGACCACGGCCATGATCAGGCCGGCGATCAGCAGCAGCGTGCCGGGGGAGGCCAGCCACTCGAACTTGTACACGGTGCTCGCCAGGGGCGCGCCGGAGGCGTCGACGAGGTGCCCGTCGAGCCCGGGCCACGGGATCTTGGCGGTGGCGGAGTTCAGGGCCGCGGTGATCGAGGGGACCAGCTTGGCCAGGGCGAACACGGCCACGACCACGATGTAGGGCAGCACGGCCATGAAGATCCGGCCGGGGGTGAGGTCCTGCGCCGCCGCGCGGGCGGGGGCGTCGAGGCGCTGGCGGGCCTCCTCGGCGCCCCGCGGCCGCCAGAAGCGCAGCAGCAGGACGGCGGCGGCGAGGGAGACCAGGGAGGCCACGACGTCGGTGAGCTCGTAGGAGAAGTAGGTCGAGGCCAGCCAGATGGCGACGGCGAAGCTCGCGCCGATCACGATCAGTGCCGGCCACGTCTGCCGCACGCCGCGCAGCCCGTCGATGATGAACACGAGCAGGAACGGCACGAACACGGCCACGAACGGGGCCTGGTGGCCGACGATCGCGCCGATGTGCGTGGCGGGGATGCCGGTGAGCGTGCCCGCGGTGGTGATGGGGGTGCCCACGGCGCCGAAGGCCACGGGCGCGGTGTTCGCCAGCAGCACGGCGGTGGCCGCCCGCAGCGGGGGCACACCCAGGCCGAGCACCATGGTGGCCGTGATGGCCACGGGGGCGCCGAAGCCGGCGAGGGCCTCGAGCAGGCCGCCGAAGCAGAACGCGATGAGCACGGCCTGGATGCGGATGTCTCCGCCGCCGAGCGAGTCGAAGATCGCGCGCATGTCGTCGAATCGCCCGGAGAGCACGGTGACCTGGTAGAACCACAGCGCCATCACGACGATCCAGACGATCGGGAACAGGCCGAAGGTCGCTCCCTGGGCGGCGGCCAGCGCCGCCAGGTGGGCCGGCATGTGGAAGCCCAGCACGGCCACGAGCAGGGCCACCACGAGCGCGGCGAGCCCCGACTGCCAGGCCTTGAGGCGCAGACCGAGGAGGGTGGCGAAGAACGTCAGCAGGGGCAGGACGCCGAGCGCGGCGGAGAGCGCGACGCTGCCGGCGGCATCGGGGGTGGGGGTGAAGGTGTGCACGGGGGTCTCCCGGTGGG
>NZ_JABFBB010000022.1:7654-13552 GCF_017168555.1 Micrococcus sp. KRD012 | reverse complement strand
TCTCCCGGTGGGCGAGGGGACGGGGCGGGATCCGGTCGGGCCGGTGATGGTCGGACCACTGTGGTCAGACCAAGGAGCGTACTGTGAGGGTGGTCACCTTGCAAGAGGCTGGCATGATATGGTCTGACCACTACGGCACCCGTGTGCTGGCGCACCGCACGGCGCCCCAGGCGCCCCGTCCGGAACGGAGACCGGCATGAGAATCGCCCTGTTCGCCACGTGCATCGTGGACGCGATGTACCCCAAGGTGGCCCTCGCCACCGTCCGCATCCTCGAGCGGCTCGGCCATGAGGTGGTCTTCCCGCCCGGCCAGGTCTGCTGCTCGCAGATGCACGTCAACAGCGGGTACGTGAAGGACGCCCTGCCCGTGGTGCGCAACCACGTCCGCACCTTCATGAAGGCCGACTACGACCTCGCCGTCGCCCCCTCCGCCTCCTGCGTGGCCTCGCTCGGCCACCAGCAGCCGGACGTCGCCCGCTCCGGCGGGGACGAGGGTCTGGCCCGCGACGCCGAGGTCGTCGCCTCCCGCACCCTCGAGCTGTCGCAGCTGCTCACGGACGTCCTCGGGGTGACGGACGCCGGGGCCCAGCTCGGCTCCTGGTTCCCGCACACCGTGACCTACCACCCCTCCTGCCACGGCATGCGCCTGCTGCGCCTGGGCTCGCGCCAGGAGGACCTGCTGCGCACCGTCGCGGACATCGACCTGCGCCCGCTGCCGGACGCCGAGGAGTGCTGCGGCTTCGGCGGCACCTTCTCCCTGAAGAACCCGGACGTCTCCGCCGCCATCGCGGAGGAGAAGATCGAGAAGGTCACCGCGTCCGGCGCCTCCCTCTGCACGGGCGGCGACGCCTCCTGCCTGCTCCACCTGGACGGGGCCATGCACCGTCGCGAGGCGCGCGGCCAGGACGGCCGCCCGCTGCGCACCGTGCACCTCGCCGAGATCCTCGCGGCCACCCGGGAGAACCCGCTCGAGGTCGACGGCCCCGTCGAACTGTCCATCCCCGCGTCCGCCGGCGCCCGCCGCGGACCGTCCGCCCGTGTTGAGGAGGCCCGCCGATGAGCACCGTACCCACCCGCGTGCGCCTGGGAATGCCCACCGTCCGCCCCGTCCACGGCGAGGGCGAGATCCTGCTGAACACCCCGTTCCCCGAGTCTGCCCGCGAGCAGCTGGGGAACGGCCAGATGCGCGCCAACATCCGCCGGGCCACGCACACCATCCGTGCCAAGCGTGCCGGCGTCGTCGAGGAGCTGCCGGACTGGCAGGAGCTGCGCGCCGCCGGCTCCGCGCTGAAGCAGTCCGTCATGGCGGACCTGCCCGCGCTCCTGGAGCGGCTCGAGTCCGAGGTCACCGCGCGCGGCGGCGTCGTGCACTGGGCCCGGGACGCGGCCGAGGCCAACCGCATCATCACGGAGCTCGTCACCGCCAAGGGCGTGGACGAGGTGATCAAGGTCAAGTCCATGGCCACCCAGGAGATCGGCCTGGACGCCGCGCTCGAGCATGCCGGCGTGGCCGCCGTCGAGACGGACCTGGCCGAGCTCATCGTCCAGCTCGGCCACGACCGGCCCAGCCACATCCTCGTCCCGGCGATCCATCGCAATCGCCGGGAGATCCGGGATATCTTCCTCCGGGAGATGCCGGACACGGACGAGAGCCTCACCTCCGAGCCGGCCGATCTGGCCGAGGCCGCACGCCGGCACCTGCGCGAGAAGTTCCTGAGCACGAAGGTGGCGATCTCCGGGGCGAACTTCGGCGTCGCCGAGACGGGCACGCTCTCCGTCGTCGAGTCGGAGGGCAACGGCCGCATGTGCCTGACCCTGCCGGAGACGCTGATCACCGTGATGGGCATCGAGAAGCTCGTGCCCACCTTCGAGGACCTCGAGGTGTTCCTGCAGCTGCTGCCGCGCTCGTCCACGGGCGAGCGGATGAACCCGTACACCTCCATGTGGACGGGCGTCACCGAGGGCGACGGTCCTCAGGAGTTCCACCTGGTCCTGCTGGACAACGGCCGCTCCGCGGTGCTGTCCGACCCGAAGGGCCGTTCCGCGCTGCACTGCATCCGCTGCTCGGCGTGCATGAACGTGTGCCCCGTGTACGAGCAGACCGGCGGCCACGCCTACGGCTCGGTCTACCCGGGCCCGATCGGCGCGATCCTCTCCCCGCAGCTCACCGGTGTGGACGCGGGGGAGAACGGCACCCTGCCCTACGCCTCCACGCTGTGCGGCGCGTGCTACGACGTCTGCCCCGTGGCCATCGACATCCCCTCGATCCTCATCCACCTCCGGGACGAGGACGTGCAGGCCACCCACGCCGCCCGGAAGGCCCTGCGCACGGAGAAGGACGCCGCTGCCGGCCCCCTGGCCCGCGCCAAGGCGGCGGTGGAGTCCGTCACGCCCTCGCAGATGGACGTGGCGATGAAGGGCGCCTCCGTGGTGATGTCCTCGGGTCGGCGCATGTCGCTGGCCGAGCGGGGCCTGGGGTTGGGCCGGGTCGCGGCCGGGCCGGACCGGGTGCTGGGTTGGCTGCCGGGCATCGCCGGCGGGTGGACCGACGAGCGTGACGTGCCGGCGCCCCCGCGGGAGTCCTTCCGCAACTGGTGGGCCCGCCACAAGGATGAGACCGAGCACCGGACCGCCCTGGACGGTGTCGCCGGGCTGGACCGCCAGGAGGACGAGCGCGTCGAGGAGGACGGACGATGAGCGAGGCGAAGGTCGAGATCCTGCGGCGCATCCGCGAGGCGACGGCGGACGGGCCGGTCGCGGACCCGGTGCAGCGCACCTACCGGCGGGCCTCCTCCCGGGACCGGGCCGAGGTGGTCGAGATGCTGCGCGATCGGCTGATCGACTACCGGGCCTCCGTGCGGGACGAGACCGAGGAGACGGTGGCCGCGGCCATCGCCGAGCTGCTCGGGCCGGACGCCCGGTACGTGGTGCCGGCCGGTCTGGAGCCCGACTGGCTCCCCGCGGACTCGCGCGGGGCCGGCCGGGAGCGCATCACGGAGCCCGCGGTGGGCCACACGGGGGAGAGGGCCGCGGTCCGCGGCGCCCACGACGGCGAGCGCGAGCCCCTCAGCGTGGACACGCTGAACGAGGTGGACGCGGTGGTGACGTCGTCGACGGTCTCCTGCGCGGAGACCGGGACGATCTTCCTCAGCGGCCGCCCGGACGAGGGCCGCCGGGCGATCACCCTGGTCCCGGACCACCACGTGTGCATCGTGCCGCTGGACTCCGTGGTGGAGCTCTTCCCGGAGGCGCTGGCCCGCGTGGAGGCGACGGCGCCGATCACCATGATCTCCGGCCCCTCGGCCACGAGTGACATCGAGCTCGAGCGCGTCGAAGGCGTGCACGGTCCGCGCCGCCTGGACGTGATCCTGCTCGACCGCGCTCGCTGACGCGGGCGCGGTCGGGCAGGGGTCGGGCGGGTCAGGCCCCCTCGACGACGGTGCCGCCGGCGCGGCCCGTCTCGAGGTGGGCCTGACGCTCCCGCACGCCGCTGTCCAGGGCGACGAACAGCAGCGCGGGACCGGCGGTCACGAGCATGTGGCCGAGTCCGGCGATGCCCGGGATGGCGGCCGAGGTCTCGGCGGGGGTCAGGCCGAAGACCGCGTCGAGGGCGAGGACCACCAGGGTCACGGTCAGCCCCCGGCGGATGCCTCAGATGATCGAGCGGCCCTCCCGACGGGCCGCGGCCCAGTCGGCGACGAAGCCGCGGGCGATCGCGACGAGGACGGCCAGCACGAGGACGGGCCACATCAGGACGTACAGGGTCAGACCGACGGTCATGCGGATGCTCCTTGTGAGTCGGGGGACGGGGGGATCAGGACACGGGGGCCGAGGCGCGCTCGACCTGCGGCAGGTCCTCGGTCGCGGGGTCGAAGTCGCCGGTCACGCGCGCGATCCGGTCGAAGTCGAAGTCCTGGCCGGAGCGGACGGACAGCCCCCAGCACACGAGGAAGGACACGGCGTAGGCCACGAGCGAGCCCGTGAGGGTGGCGTAGTCCCGCAGGAAGCCGTAGCCGAGGAACAGCGTCACGACCGAGGCGATCGCGCCGACCACGACCGCCGGGCGCAGGCCGAAGAAGCCGAAGCACATGATGCCCAGCACGACGCCCACGCCGAGGATCGCGAGGGTCTCGACCACGATCGCCCAGGCGCCCTCGATCGGGATCCACTCGAAGCGCACGGGCAGGAACACGGCCAGCGCGGCGAGCACGGACACCGTGAACGCGGCGTTGGTGATCCTGCCCCAGTAGAAGGACGCGATCACGGGGAACACGAGGCAGCCCCACAGGGCGCCCACGAAGACCAGCAGGTCGAGGATGTCGAACTTGGCGGTGGCGAAGTACAGGGCCGCCGCCGTCGCCACGATCATGGTGATGCGGCCGATCAGCAGCATGGTCTTCGGGTCGGCGTTCTTGCGGCCGACCGACTGGCCGTAGACGTCCGTCATCACGATCGACGAGAGGGCGGACAGGTCCGAGTCGGCAGTGGAGGACAGCGAGCCGATGATCATCAGGAACGCCAGGGCCACGAGCGCCAGCGGCAGGTGGTCGGCGACCATCTGCGGCAGGAGGTTGTTGACGTCGCCGTCGAGCGGCTCGGCGCCCAGGTAGAGCGCCATGACGCCGAGCATGCCGACGCCGATCACGGTGCCGCCGTAGCCGAGGGTGGCCGTGATGAAGGTGGGCTTGATGAGGTCCTCACGCACGGCGAAGAGGCGCTGGGCGATGGTCTGGTTGCCGATCGCGTAGGCCAGCACGGCGGCGATGTACGGCGCCCCCTGGTTCATGAACGCCTCGGAGGAGAAGAAGCTCTGCTGCTGGGCCGTGACGTGGCCGGCCTCGACGCCGGCCTGGAACATGCCCGGGCCGCCGGCGGCGAAGAACACGGCGGGGATGATGATGACGGTCGCACCGAGCATGGCCATCACCTGGGCGAAGTCGGTGAGCACGGAGGCGCGGAAGCCGGACCACAGGGTGTACAGCAGCACGCCCGCGGCCACGATCAGGATGCCCGCGCCGAAGGACAGCGGGGACAGCAGGGAGATCAGGGCGCCGCCGGCGATGAAGTTGGAGGTCAGGGAGATGACGGAGCCGAGCACGTTGGAGCCGGCCAGCATGAGCTGCGACGAGCGGCCGTGCCGGGCGTACATGACCTCGGCGAGGGTGTGGGCGCGCGGCGCGACCGCGCGGATGCGGCGGCCGAACGGGTAGATGAACAGGATCATCAGGGCGCCCCAGAGGCCGTAGTGGAGGGGGCCGGAGACGCCGTACGTGTAGCCGGCGGTCACGGAGGCGTACATGGAGGCGGCCCAGATCCAGGTGGCCGTCATGGAGGCGGCGGACACGCCGAAGCCGATCCGATTGCCGGCCGTCATGTAGGCGTCGGCGTTCTCCTTCTTCTTGGAGATGGCCACGGACATGATCATGGTCCCGCCGTAGAACAGCGCGACGAGCAGGATCACCCCGATCACGCCGAGCTGGGTCAGGGATGCTGCGTCCTGGGAGGGCGGCATCGGACTTCCTTTCGCACGAGTGACTGTGGACGTCCCGATCCCCCGGCGCGGTCCGGTCAGGGCACGGCTCCGCAGGGCGGAAGGTGGCGTACCGATCACGTCGCGGCCAGGGGGCCGGGGAGGTGGAGGGCATCCCGCCGGGTCCCGAGTCCACGAACGGCGAGCTCTCTGCTCAAGCCATCGCGGTCCCTCGGCCCTGGGCGGCGCTGTCAACACCGGCATCCTGGCGGAACGAGCCCACCCGGATGGCGCGATCATCACATGATCGGCGCAGAAATGGCAAAAACATAGAGCCTTTTCAGCAGGGCGGGGAGCATGAGTGCCCGGCGCAGAAGCCGGACAGAATGGGCGGATGACCGTTCCCCCCGGCTCCTGTCTCTTATACA